>NZ_CP009654.1:1500000-1612500 GCF_001880225.1 Francisella frigiditurris
AAATATATATAATCATTATAACATCATAGCTATTATTTTAAGAGGTTTTAGATGAACTTTAGAGAGCTAGAAAGTTTTCTAAATAAATATCTAGAAATAGATTTATTTAAAGACTACTGTCCAAATGGTTTACAAGTTCAAGGAAATCGAGATATAAAAAAGATTGTAACGGGTGTTACAGCTTGTGAAGCTCTTATAGATAAAGCTATAAAAAATAATGCTGATGCCATAATAGTTCATCATGGCTACTTTTGGAAAGGTGAGTCATACCCTATTATAGGCATGAAATATAATCGAATATCTAAACTCATCAATAATGGAATACATCTATTTGCTTATCACTTACCTTTAGATGGACATAAAGAAGTTGGCAATAACATACTAATAGCTAAAAAATTAGGTCTTGAGAATATAGAGTTTTTTTCTACTGGAAACTCTCCTGATATTTCTGTTATTGGCGACTGTAATTTAAATATAGAAGAATTAGAAAAGTTAATTTCTAATAAACTAAATAGAACTCCTACTATTATAAAAGTAAATTCAAAAAGCAACAAGATTGCTATTTGCACAGGAGGAGCTCAAGACTTTATAGAGTATGCTTATGAAGCTGGAGCAGATACCTTTATTTCTGGAGAAATCTCTGAAAGAACTACCCATTCTGCTAGAGAATTAGGCATAAACTATATTGCCGCTGGCCATCATGCCACAGAAAAGGAAGGTGTTAGAGCTTTAGGAAATTTATTAGCTCAAAAATTTAATTTAGAAAATATTTTTATTGATATTGATAACCCTGCATAGGTAAAAATATGGAAGCTTTAAAATACTCTTTAAAACTATTATTAAATATCTTTTTGACATTTATAGTATTTCGTAGAGAAAGATCTACTCCCGCAATGCGTAGATTTTGTTTTTTACTGACCGCTATAATTATTACTATTGGTTCCTTATATGTATATTCCACACCATTATTTACTACTAGCACTACCGCTTTAGCTATATTAGTAATTATTGCCTTCTATTTTGCCTTAAGCTTTAGACTTCTTATATTAACAGTGATTCTTACTGTTTGTCTTAGCATGCCAGGAATATACTATGTGGTCACTGACTCTGATGAAGTTAAAACAGAACTATCTATGCTTAGCACCTATGGCTCTATTATAAGAGGGACTTTTGATAGTACAACAGACTTCTCAAGTGAAACTTTACAAACTATTGGAGATGCTTTTGATAATGACTCTATTAGAGACTTTTTCTTAAATATGAGTAATAGTGTTAAAGAAGCAAAAGCATCTGGACAACAGAGTGATACTTATAACTATACAAAAATTTTACAGAAAAATTTAATCATGATGTTAATCGTCTTTTCAGTTTTATTATCTGCACTAACATCTTATATTTGCGTGATCTTTTCTCACTTAGAATATAATAGATACTTAAAAATACGTGACCTAGACACTCTAAATAGAAATAATAAAAATATTGCTACTTCTAAAACTAGCTAATCCTTTTTAACAAAACCTTGCTCAATCTCTTCTAATGATAAACCATTTGTTTTCGGCACAAACTTAAATGCTATGAAACTATACACTAGCGTACATACGCCACATATACCAAGAATAACACCATAATTACCATTAAAGTGTTTAGTAATTGGCATTACTGATGAAGCTAGAATTGCAGAAGCCATACTATTTAAAAACAATGCTACAGCTAAGCCTTTACTTCTTATATTTGTAGGTAGAAGCTCTGACATAATAACCCATATATAAGCTCCAGGTCCAATAGCGAAGAAGAATATATATAATATAAAGCCTATAAGTAAAACTATACCTTTTGCTGAAGTATCTGGCATAGTATACATAAGAATAGATAATGTAAGTAGAACTATAGAAACCATAAGTGTTCCGAAAGTTATAACGAACTTTCTCTCAATCTTATCAGCTATTAGTACGGCTATAATAGTTGTAGCAAAGTTAAGGCCTGTTATCGCAACACCACCGACAACAGCAGCATACACAGACCCTAAACCTGTCTCTTTTAACATTGTTGGTGCATATTGTAAGATACTATTTATTCCTGTCATCTGAGCTAAAATTGCTACTGAAAATACTATTAACATTGGTAATAAATAATGTTTTTTTGTAAGACTTGATATCAAACTTCCTTCATTTCTAGTTTTTTCAATTAGAGCCTTAACTTCTAGCATTTGTAGTTTTGTTGCATCTGCACCTATAGTCTTGATAAGTATTTTTTCTGCTTCTTCCTCTCTATTCTTCATAATCAACCATCTAGGAGACTTAATTAGGAAGAAACCGCCTATAAATACAATCAAACCAGGAATTATAGCTGTAAGAAACATATGTCTCCAATCACCAATCTCTAAACCTGTGATAGGATCTTTTGATATAAAGAGTAAGCTTATAGCTACAGATATCAATATTCCTGCGGTCAAAAACAGCTGAAAACATGTAACAGCTAAACCTCTAATTTTACTAGGAACAGATTCTGTCAGATATAATGGAACAGTTATAGATATAAAACCAACAGCTATACCCTGAATTAGTCTTGAAAATAGAAGGAAGTTATAGCTTTCAGAAAAATAAATCATAAAAACGGATACTGTGAATATTAAACCAGAGGCTGTAATGATATTTCTTCTCCCAAATAAATCAGCTAAAATACCACCAATAAGAATTGCAAAGGCTCCTCCATATAAAACAGAACCTCCCAAGAACGACTCTTGTGCGGCAGTCATGCCTAATTCAGATTTAATAAAAGGTAAAGCACCTCCTATTATACCTATATCATAACCATACAACATTCCTCCCATTGCTGATAAAAAGACTATCAAGAAAATTCTTAGCTTATTTACCTCTGTCATTTTACGATCCTTATTAGATAGTTTCTGTAACTTTTTTTAGATTAATAGGTGCGTCAGGATTATTACCTAGCTTAATAGCTAGATTATTAACCATTAAATAGAATTTCTGAATTATAATGATTGGCTCTAAGATTGGATGCGTTTTTATGTTTATATCTAAAAACAAATCTTTTCTTACATCATTCTCTATATTTTCTGAGCCAACAAATATAGTATCGACATCAAGATCGGCTACTCTATTAGCTACACCAATAGTGCCCTCTAAGCTTTTATCATTTTGAGAAATTATAAAAGAAGCAAAATCAGAACTCATCAGAGCAAATGGTCCATGTAACACTTCTGCTCCACTAAAAGCTTCTGCATGAATTCCACAAGTTTCTTTAAACTTAAGAGCCATTTCCTGTGCTATTGGATAGCCGAATCCTCTACCTATCACAAACATACTTTTATGTTTCTCTAATATAGATATTGCTTCATCCCATTTACTTTCTAAGCTTAGCTTTAAATTACTTGGTAATTTTTGTAATTCGAAGATTAAATAATCATCTTGCTTATATTCCGCAACAATATCCAATAAAGCCACTAACGACGTTATAAAACTTTTTGTAGCAGCTACTGCATTTTCTTCATCTGCTCTTACCGGTAAAACTAAATCTGAAGCATTAGCTAAAGGAGAATCTTCTTTATTAACTATACTTAAAGTTAAACACCCTGCTTTCTTACAATTTTCTAATGCCAACTTTAAATCTGGACTACCACCAGATTGAGATATAGCTATAACTAAAGTTTCTTTATCTCCGATTTCTTTATCATAGATAGTTGAGATTGATGGTGGTAATGAAGCCACACTCCAGCCAAGCTCGATGTTAAATAAATATTTTGCAAAATTAGCAACACAGTCTGAACTTCCTCTAGCGATAGTTATAACTCTTTTTATATTTCGTTGTTTAATTTGACTAACAATATTTTGAACTAATTTTTTATTTTGACTTAATTGATTTTCAACCTTTTCCCACGAGCTCTCTGCTTCATGCTGCATTATCGTTTTTTTCATTTATTTTAAATACGTTATCCCTTCTTATATTTCATTATATCTAGCATTTTTATTATTTACATATGAAAAAATTCATTTCGCTAAAATTATAGCTAGAAAAGAACATTAAAAAATGTAGAATTAGAACAATCTCTTTACAATAAAATAAGGAAAACAAATGCTTATAGCTCTTTTAATAATACTGGCATTATTTGTTTACCTACATATTAAAGCTTATAGTTTTAACTTCAGAACAATACTAGCCCTTGTTGTAGGTATAACAATTGGTTTAATCTACAATTTATTAAATTGTGATAATAATCATTTTTCTCAATTAGTATCTATTATAGGTGATGGTTATATTTCTTTACTGAAAATGTTAATAATACCTCTAGTATTAACATCAATTGTTCATTCTATTATAAATCTTAAAAACTATACTGGCTCATACATAATAAAAGTAGCATATAAAACTATAGGTATTCTCCTAATAATGACTGGGGTTAGTGCTATTATAGGTGCTTTAATCGCATTATCTATGCATACAGGCTTAGGTATAAATTTAAACAATGCAACACCAGATTCAAATCCTGAAACATCAACATTTGCTCAAACTATTTTAGGTTTTTTTCCTAGTAATATTAGTTCTGATATGACAAATAATAATGTTATGGCTGTTGTTATATTCTCGATTCTTTTAGGCTTTGCAATTTTAAGAGCCTATAGAGAAAACCATGAGCTTGCTCAACCATTTATAACTTTCATTGATTCTCTATTTTTTGTTGTTAAAAAGCTAGCGAATATAATAATAGCTCTAACTCCTTATGGTGTACTTGCTCTTATGATAAAAATGGGTATAGGACAAAATAAAGAATGTGTAATGACTGTTATTTATTTTATCTTCACTATATATGTTGCTTTAATAATAGTATTAGCAATGCATATTATTCTATTACTTATTTTTAGAACAAATCTAAAAACTTTTTACAAAAGTGTTTGGAATGCATTATTAGTTGCAGCCACAACTAGATCAAGTATGGGTACATTACCTTTATCAATTGAAGGACTACGTAAATTTGGAGTTTCAGAAACAGTTTCAACATTTGCTCCAACTATAGGTACGACCTTAGGTATGAATGGTTGTGCTGGTGTTTTTCCTGCAGCCTTGGCTATTATGGCAATGCAAATAAGTGGTGTAGACATCACAATATCTACGATATTAATAATAGGATTTATCTGTATGCTAGCTTCTCTTGGCGTATCTGGAATTCCTGGAACAGCATTTGTCGCAGCTGGAGTAGTATTCTCATACTTCGGATTACCATGGGAGCTTATTGCAATAATAATAGGTGTAGATGCTATCGTTGATACATTTAGAACTCCAATCAACATTCATGGAGTAATGACAACTGCTGTAATAGTTGATAAAACGACTAAACCAAACTAAAGAAATCTTTTACTCCTCTTTTAAAACTAAAATCTTCATATTCCACTCCAACAAAATACAACCCTTGTGGCTTGGCTGTTTCTGCAGCTAAACATCTATTTTTTGCATCTAAAACTTGTAGTATCCAAGCTGGCTCCTTCAGGCCTATGCCAACTTTTAAAAGAGACCCAATAAAATTTCTAATCATATGGTGTAAAAAAGCATTTCCAACAACTTCAAAAATTATAAAATTATTGTACTTTGAAAATTTAGCTTCTTTCACATATCTAAATGGAGTATTAGACTGACATTGTGAAGATCTAAAAGAAGTAAAATCCAATTCTCCCACTAAGTATTGGGCAGCAACATTCATTTTATCTATGTCTAATGGCCTATTTTCCCATAAGACATGATTTTTAAAAATTGGTGAGCTTACTTTAGAGTTATAAATAACATAATTATATGTTCTAGTTAATGCTGAAAATCTCGCATTAAACTCTAGATTAACTTCTATTATATCTATTACCTTAATATCTTCTGGTAATAAAGCATTCGCTCCTCTATAAAAAGCCTCTAATGTTCTATCACTATCAGAGAAAAAGTTAACTACTTGGGAAGTCGCATGCACTCCAGCATCTGTTCTTCCTGCACAAGTCACTTCTATATTATGATTTGCTACTTTACTTAAAGCTTTTTCTAGTTCTTCTTGTATACTGTTTGAATGAGTTTGCTTTTGCCAACCAGAATAATTTTTACCAAAATATTCAACTTGTAATAAATAATTTTTCATATTTTCTTATTTAAGAAATTTAACTATCCTGCTATGTAAAGTTTCCATCTCTTTTGGAATAAGCTTAGAAAAATTGATAAAACCATGAACTAAACTATCAAAATGATAATGTTGAACATCCACATCGTGTCTTATTAATTTTTCTGCAAATAATAACCCTTCATCTTTTAAAGGATCATATCCAGCAGTTACAACAAAGGTTCTTGGCATTCCTTCCAAATTTTTTATATAAAAAGGAGAAATTTCAGGAGATTGTCTATCAAAATCATTTGGTACATACAAGTCAGAATACCATTTAGTTTTTGCCGTAGTTAATATATATCCACTGGAAAAATCACTCAATGATTTAGTTGGTAAATGTGACAAATCAACAGAAGGATATAAAAGAACATTATTTGCTATTTTAACTTTTTTATCTTTCAATAAATTATATGTTGCTAATATAGATAAATTAGCTCCTGCACTATCACCCATTAGAGTTAAGCTTTCTTTACAGATTGCAAATTTTTTTGCATGTTTAGCTACATATTCTGAAACAAATTCTACATCATTTAACCCTGCTGGGAACTTATGCTCAGGCGCTAGTCTATAATCTATAGAAAATACTACTCTATCTGTTGTTAATGAAAGCTTTCTACAAAAAGCATCAAATGAATCTAAAGTCCCTGAAACAAAACCGCCTCCATGAGAAAAAATTATTGCTGCTGATTTTTGGTTTAGATTTGGGCTATATACTCTTACAGGAATTTTATGCCCATCATCATGTGTTATTTCTATATCTTCAACTTTCGCAACACTTTCTTTTTCATAACTATATAAGCTAAGAGATGCTGCTGCCTTTCTAGTTAAATCTATATCTCGTAAGGTACCTTCCCTATCATATTTACTTATAAACATAAGTAAATCTTGTAATTTAGATGGAATAGTTTTAACCCCACCATATAAGTCAGGAACTTTTTTAAGCGTATCTTCTTCACGTACCCCATCAAGTTTAGAATTATCTCTAGATATGATTTGCAGCCAAGCTTTTTTATTTGGAGCTAAAGACTCTAAAGGTGTAGATAAATACCTAGCCATCCCAAGTTCATGACAGTCATTTTCAGCATAAAAGGATAGATTTTTAACTATCCATTTAACTACCATCTCAGCTTTTGTATTGTTAGTTTGCCTTATTTCTAAAACATTATACTCATTTCTAACATCATAAGACCAAGGCACATAATCAACTATAAAGTTACAACATATATAATTTAATCCCGCCTCTCTAGCTAAAGCAAACTCGGGAAATGCTGTCATACCAATAACACCACCTCCCATACTTTGAAAACATTTAGCATCTATAATAGTAGGAAACTGCGGTCCTTCAATACAAACATAAGACTGTTTAAAGTGTATAGGAAAATCAAAAGCTTCTTTATTTGCTCTTATCTCTTCAGCAATACTTTCTGTTATTGGTTTTGATAAAGACACATAATTAAGCAAACCTTGATCACAAAAAGTAAACTCTCTTAAAGATTTAGTTCTATCTATGAACTGATAAGGAATAACCATATCGCCAGGCTTTAATTCTCCTCTTAAGCTTCTAACAGAAGAAAGAGCTATAACTGAAGTAGCACCATATTTTTTTAAAGCATAAATATTAGCTTTATAATTAATTTGGTGAGGTAAAATATTTTCATCAAGCCCAGTCCTATTTAAAAACAAAGCCTCTTCACCACCTATCTTTATCTTAAATAACCCATTAGAACATAACCCAAAAGGAGTTTCTCTAGATAACTCTTCAATGATTTTAAATCCATCAAAATATTCAAATCCACTACTTCCAATTATTGCCCACATATATTTTACTGCCTATTTAAATTCTGCTTTAAGAATCTTTTTATTATCTAAGAATAAGTCTATATTAAAAATATCACCCTGATAAACTACCCCTACACCTTTAGGAGTACCCGTCATCAAAAAATCATTTTCTAGAATTGATATATTATTTTCTTTTAAAAATTGAACTATCTGGCATGGTTTATGAATCATTAAATCATAAGAACCTTGTTGTACTATTTCACCATTTTTATATGCTCTAAAATTAAGAGACTTTAAATCTTCACCCTTAATCTCAACGAATTCACTCAGGATTGCACTATTATCAAAAGCTTTTGCCAATTCCCAAGGCAGGCCCTTTGATTTAAGCTTTGTTTGCAGAGCTCTATCTGTTAAATCAATTCCTAACCCAACTCCCTTAATCTCGCCTTTATCGCTAAAGGCAAATACTATTTCAACTTCATAATGTATTTCCCTATTATTTGGAATTTTTAAAGATGCTGTAATTGAAGAGTTTGGTTTAATAAAAATCACAGGATTTTCTGGAATTTCATTTTCTAGCTCATATATATGCTCTATATAGTTTCTACCTATACATATAACTTTTGATTTTGATTTATCTATATACATATAAAAATATTAAAGTTTGAAATCTTCACCAAGATAAACTTTTTTAACTGTTTCATCTGCTAATACTTCTTCAGGTGTTCCAAAAGCTAACATATTCCCAGCATTTACAATATAAGCTCTTTCACATATATCTAAAGTTTCTCTAACGTTATGGTCTGTTATTAAAACACCAATTCCCCTATCTTTTAGGTGTCTAACCACTTCCTTAATTTCAATCACAGAAATTGGGTCAACTCCAGCAAATGGCTCATCAAGAAGAATAAATTTAGGATTCATTGCAAGTGCTCTTGCTATCTCAACCCTTCTACGCTCACCACCAGAAAGACTCATTCCTAAACTTTTTCTAATATGCTGAATACTAAACTCATCAAGTAATAATTCTAATTCTTGTTGAATCTGCTCTTTAGATAGTTCTTTTCTTGTTTCTAAAATAGAAACAATATTATCCTCTACACTTAACTTTCTAAATACTGATGCCTCTTGAGGCAAATATCCTAAACCTCTTCTTGCACGTAAGTGAATTGGCATTTCGGTAACATCTTCATCACCCATACGAACTTTTCCACGAGTAGCTTTTACAAGTCCAACAATCATATAGAATGATGTAGTTTTACCTGCACCATTTGGTCCTAACAAACCTACTATTTCACCAGTTGAGACTTTCATAGAAACATTATTAACAACCCATCTAGAGCCATATTTTTTTCCTAATCTTCGCGCCTCTAAAGTATATTTCTCTTCCATAATTCTCTCTTTATCTAATAGACTTGGTTCGCATTTTTAAAGTCTTTATTTATTGGCTGATCAATAATCATATCTTTACCTAAATCTATTTTTGAATCCTCAGATAAACCTTCTAAAACGATTGTAGAACGTCGCTGACTTTTACTTCCAGGTATAGAAATTAAGTCATGTGCCATATCATAATCTATTTCATCACCTCTATAGTCATTACCGCCCTGTGTAACAAAAGCTTTTTTCTTCAAAATCATTTTTTTATTAACAATTGAGTAAACTATTTCTTTACCCTGGCCACCTATAGGACCTTTAAAAGTTTTTTGATAACCCTTCTCATTACCCGTACTCTTTTTTTCAACAGGATAGGAATAAAATTTTGCAAAATTATTATCGTCTGTAATTGTAACTGTTATAGTTTCTATTTTTCTATCTTTTCCAAGCTTAACTATAAGAGACTGACCCGTTATAAAATTACACTCTTCTGTTTGCTCACAAACCTTTTTTGCCTGATCCAACCATAAAGTTTGAGTTTCTGTAAAGTCTTTATCTTTATGCTTATCAAAATAAATATTATTATTTTGATCGTTAGAACTATTACAAAAAACTTGTTTACCCTTTATCTGCATTGCAAAAACTTTGCCTAAATAAGTCAATGTTCCTTTTTTACCATTATAGTCAAGCTTATCTGCACAAATTGTAATAGGACCATAATCATCCATAATATCTTTTTCTGTCGCTGCAGCTACTGAGCATGAAAACGAAACCAAAAAAAATAAAGTGATTAAGATAACCTGTCTACCTAGAAGCATAATAACTCCTAACATCATTATCTATTTTAACTCTTTTTGTATCCGTATTACCCTTAAATCCTACTCCAGTAGTATTATTGCCAGTATTAGGATCATAGATTCTCACTTTATCATCTCCGTAAAAATCATATGTCTGTGGTTTATAAAATATTTCCTCAGTATCTATATGTATTTTTTTAGGAGCTCCATCTTTAGTATCTTCCTCTTCCATATACATAATACTTTTTACATTACCATAAAGCCTTATTATATTAGCTTTATTATCTGGGTCGTCTGAAGTTGCAAAATTTGATTTAACATCCCATTTCTTTTTTTCATTTTCACCATAGGTTTTTGCTCTTATATTTTTAAATGATAAGCTTTTATCAACATATTGTTCTAAATAGTCAGCATCTAAGTAAGTATCTAACTTACCTTCTCCATTATAACTTCCAAAACTATAATCATATGCTTTCATAGTTATAGCTTTTTTATTTGGCGCTGTAACACCTATATGTTTTACACTTTGGAGATATAGAGATATAACTCCAGCAGAAACAACAATAACAAAGCCCAAACTTACAAAAAAAGAATATTTACTATAGAAAAATAATCTCATAATTAAAAAACTAGTTCACCATTATTTATATAGCTTTTAATGACCTCTTCATAAAGACCTTCTTGCTTTAATATAAAATCACAAAGCTCTCTAACAGCTCCATATCCACCCTTACTTGAACAAATGTAGTTTGCAAATTTTTTTACTGCTGAAACACAGTCTGCTGGAGCTGCTGATAGAAAAACCTTATCCATAATAGCAATATCAGGAAGATCATCACCCATATATGCAATATTAGTATCTTTCAAATTATACTTTTCTTTAATTTCCTGATAAGCTTTGATTTTATTTTTTTGACCTTGATATATATCTTCTTTATTAAGCCCTAAACTAGTCAGCCTATTTAAAACTATATTTGATTCTTTCGATGTGATTATAGCTACTCTTATTCCAACTTTTTGTAAAAGAACTATACCCATACCATCTTTAACATTAAAATTTTTGTATTCATCACCAGAGTTAGAAAGCGTTATTTTACCATCGGTAAGTACACCATCAACATCAAGAATCAATAATTTAATTGATCTGAAAACATTTTTACTATAAATATTACTACACATAAAAACAAACTATAAAAAGACATACATCTAGTAAATTTTAGCATAAAAAAGTATGTATGAGAAAAGTAATAGAATAAAAGAATCAGATAGAAATAAATTATTTATAGTTTTTTACAGATTTTAAAATCTCTTTTTTAGCAAATTCAGCATTATCCCAGCCTTCAACCTTCACCCACTTACCTGAATCAAGATCTTTATAATGAGTAAAAAAGTGTTCTATCTTTTGTAATAAAGATTTTGGAAGATCATTTATATCTTTAATATGATCATAATCTTTAGATAGTTTAGGACTAGGGACAGCTATAATTTTAGCATCTATGCCACCATCGTCTTCCATTTTAAAAACTCCAACTGCCCTGCAGTTTATTACACAACCATGAACCAATGGCTCTGGAGCTAAAACTAAAACATCTATTGGATCACCATCATCATATAAAGTATTAGGTATGAACCCATAGTTACAAGGATATCTCATGGTTGTAGACATAAATCTATCAACAACGATCATATTAGAATCTTTACAAAACTCATATTTTACAGGAGCACTAGCTTCTGGTATTTCTATAACAACGTTAAAATCATTTGGAATATCTTTTCCGCAAGGAATATTTTTTAACACGATTATCTCCTTTTATTATTTATTTATGTTTTAATCTATTTGTAATTAAAAATTAAATTCTAGTCTATCACAAAAAATTTTGTATTTATAAGGTATAAATATTAAAATATCGCTGAGATAATATTAATTAGTTTACAAAATTTTAAAATTAATCATTAAAAATTGAGGTACAAAATGACCAAACTTAGAAAATCACTGTTAATTGCTACTATAGGCTTAGGAACATCTATTGCATTTGCAGCTCCAAATATTTCTGCAAATAATCCTGATCCTTACTTTAACGGCGCTGGTACTATTAAGCAAAAAGATATAGTTGTTAAACCTGTAGGGATTGAGCTAGATGTTCCAGCTTGGGTAGCAATGAACTATCGTACTGGTGAAATAGTTAGCGAAAAAAATATGGATGTAAAAAGAGAGCCTGCGAGTTTAACTAAAATAATGACTGCTTATATTGTAGCTAGTGAACTTAAAGCTGGAAACATACATATGGAAGATATGGTTACTATTAGCAGAGATGCTCATAATACTGGCGGCTCAAAAATGTTTGTTAGAGAAGGTGATAGAATTAGTGTGGGCAATCTATTAACAGGTATGATTGTTGACTCTGGTAATGATGCTGCTATTGCTTTAGCTGAATATATTGGCGGCACTCCAGATAACTTTACAACGATTATGAACCAAACTGCTCAAGCTATTGGCATGACAAATACTCATTTTGCTAACCCAGATGGATTACCTGGTGGAGAACAAAGTACTACAGCTCATGATATGGCTTTATTAGCTAGATCATTTATATATAATTTCCCTGATATCTATAAAATTTATGCCCAAAAGTCATTCACTTGGGAAGGCATAAAGCAAAATAATAGAAATAGATTATTATATACTTTTGATGGTGCTGATGGTATGAAAACAGGTCATACTGATGCTGCTGGCTACTGTTTAGTTTCATCTGCTCAACAAGATGGCGAAAGATATATTGCTGTTGTTTTAGGAGCTTCAAGTGAGGCAACTAGAGAACAAGAATCATCTAAGTTATTAAGATATGCCCTAACTAAATTCCAAAATGTTTTACTTTATAAAGCAAACTCTCCAGTATCAATTAGTGCAGATGCTATTTCTGGTGCTAAAAAAGGACAAACATTAACTGTTGCTTCTAGCCAAAATATTTACAAAACAGTTCCTAAAACTTACGTATCATATTTAAGACAAGGTGTAGAACTTTCACCTAATCTTAAAGCTCCTATCAAAAAAGGTGATACAGTAGGTAATTTAGTAATAACTGTAAATAATGGTGAAGAAAAAATCGCTAGCATACCTGTAGTAGCCAAAAATGATATTTCAACAGGCGGCTGGTGGTAATAAAAGGAGATATAATGTCTGAACAACAAAATCAAGAAACTTGCTTCGAATTTCCTTGCCAATTTCCAATCAAAATAATGGCTAACCCTCAAAAAGAAACTGTTAATTTTATTCTTTCAGTTTTTGAAAAACATGTTCCTGAACATAATAAAATTGAGTTTAAAACTAGAGAAAGCAAATCTGGAAAATATATTTCTATAACAGCGACGTTTGAAGCTCAAAGTAAAGAACAACTAGATAATATCTATAGAGAAATTTCTGCTCACCCTGAAATACATATGGTTCTATAACAAGAAGCTAATGAATAATATTATAAAAAGAAATCTTGGCTTAAAAGATTATTCATTAGCATTTGAACAGATGGTTAATTTTACAACCAAGCGTAATAGTTATACTAAAGATGAAATTTGGCTCGTTGAACACCCTCCTGTTTTTACTCAAGGCAAACATGGTAAGCCTGAACATTTAATTAACGCCCATAATATCCCTGTTATACAAACAGATCGTGGTGGTCAAATAACCTATCACGGACCAGGTCAAGCTGTTATATATTTTCTTTTAGATATAAAAAGATTAGGATTAGGTGCAAAAAAACTTGTATCACTAATTGAACAAGCATGTGACAATGTTCTAAAAAAATATAATATCAATACACATCTTATAGATGGTGCTCATGGTATATATGTTAAAAATAAGAAAATAGCTTCTCTTGGATTAAGAGTTAAACAAGGTAAAACTTATCATGGTATTGCTATTAATATAGATATGGATTTAAGTCCTTTTAGTTTTATTAATCCATGTGGATATAGTGGTTTAGAAATGTGTCAAATGTCGGATTTTGAAAAAAATATTTCTATGAATAAAATTCAAGAAGAATACTCTGATGAATTCTTAAAACTTTTAGAATCCATTTAAAAAAGCATAGCCTGAAACTATTGCAAAAATAATATTTAATGTAAGAAAAACCCATCCAACTGAATATCCTTGTTGAATAGAAAATACAGCGTATATACTTAAGCATATACCACAAATAACCATAGAAAGATTACAACTTAAAACAATACCAATACATAAAGCTAGTAAACCACAAAATGCAAATATTCTAGCTAAATTAATACTATTTTTCCCAAAAAAGAAAGTTGCAAAAACAATAGACAAAATCATAAATACTATTAGATTTATTCTATGATCTAAATTTAAAAAAACCAAAATAGCACTTATAAAGGCAATAGCTTGTAACCCTATAAAAAAAGGTTCCTTTTGAATAAGTGCTGACAAAAACAATAATCCCGTAGCACATAAAATTATAATATTTTTAATATTATCATTATGTTCAACTAAGCCAAACATAAAACCAATCAATCCTATAATGCCTAAAAATAAGGCAAAATTATTAATAACTCTTTTTAATAACATTTAAATTACACTCTTCAAAGAACACACTTTATTATACTATAATCACATATTTTCAATGCTATTATTTTCAAGACTTCTTCTGTATAATTAACAAGAAATTATTTTCTTTAAATCTAATAATCATAAGGAGATTTAATAATGGCTAGAAAAAAAATAGCTCTTGTTGGTGCTGGGAATATTGGTGGAACGCTTGCTCATCTTACAATATTAAAACAGCTTGGTGATGTTATATTGTTTGATGTAGTTGAAGGAATGCCTCAAGGTAAGGCGTTAGACCTATCTCAATCATGTCCTGTTGAGGGAGTAGATTTTAAAGTAAAAGGTACTAATAGCTATAAAGATATTGAAGATGCTGACGTTGTTATAGTTACTGCTGGTGTTGCAAGAAAGCCAGGTATGTCTAGAGATGATTTATTAAGTATAAATATAAAAGTTATGCAATCTGTTGGTGAAGGTATAAAACACAACTGTCCAAATGCTTTTGTTATTTGTATAACTAATCCTCTTGATGTAATGGTTAATATGTTACAAAAGTTTTCAGGGTTACCAGATAATAAAATTGTTGGAATGGCTGGAGTATTAGACTCTGCTAGATTTAGAACTTTCTTAGCCGAGGAGCTAAACGTATCTGTTCAGCAAGTACAAGCTTATGTTATGGGTGGTCATGGTGACACTATGGTTCCATTAACAAAAATGTCTAACATTGCAGGCGTATCTTTAGAAAAGTTAGTTGAGCAAGGAAGAATTTCACAAGAGCGTTTAGACTCTATTGTTGCTAGAACTAGAAGCGGTGGTGGTGAAATTGTTGCATTATTAAAAACAGGGTCAGCATATTATGCTCCAGCTGCTTCAGCTATACAAATGGCTGAAAGCTACTTAAAAGATAAAAAAATGATTCTGCCTTGTGCTACAAAAGTAAGAGCTGGCTCATATGGCCTTAAAGAAGATTTATTTATTGGAGTACCAACAGAGATATCTTCTAATGGAGTAAGAGCTATTGAAGTTGAAATCTCTGATGAGGAAAGAAAAAACCTACAAGTTTCTATAGATGCTGTAAAAGAACTTAATGCAGCAGCAGCTAAAATTCTAGCTTAAAAAACTTTCTAAGAAATTACATTTTCCGATAATTCCTTATTCTATCTATATCTTAAATATTAGCAAATAAAGTCAAGTCTAATATTTAACTTTTTAATGTTTTAAATTGAAAAAAAATTGATAGAATTTTAGAATAGCTCAAGACAAACTTTACTAACTTAGTATTGTTATTAATCTTGATAAAAAGTACTTAATATATTTAAGGTAATGTTTTTATGACTAAAGAAAATTATCTTGGTGTTAATATAGATATTTCAAAAGACCAATATCTATCTGAACAAGCTAGACAATTACTTACAAACTATTATTGCTTAAATGGCGAACCTTCTCCACAATATGCGTTTGCTAGAGCAGCTGAAGCCTATTCTTTTGGCGATATGAATCTTGCTCAAAGAATTTATGATGCTGCTGCTAATGGTTGGTTTATGTTCGCGTCACCTGTTTTATCAAATGCCCCTCTACCAGGAGCTAAAGTAAAATCACTACCTATTAGTTGTTTTTTATCTTATGTCCCAGACTCACTTGAGGGACTAATTGAACACTCCTCTGAACTTAGATGGTTATCAGTTAAAGGTGGTGGTGTTGGTGGACACTGGTCTAATATTAGATCCGTATCAGACAAAGCCCCAGGTCCCATACCATTTATGCATACAGTAGATGCTGATATGGTTGCATATAGACAAGGAAAAACTCGTAAAGGTTCATATGCAGCATACATGGATATATCACATCCTGATATAGTTGAGTTTATAAGTCTGAGAGTTCCTACAGGAGATGTAAATAGAAAATGTCTTAATTTACATCATGCCGTAAACTTAACAGATAAGTTTATGGAAGCTGTAGCTAATGATTCAGACTTTAAACTTGTTGACCCAGATGATCATACAGTTAGAGATGTTGTCAAAGCACGTAAATTATGGGAAACACTTTTAGAAACCAGATACCGTACAGGTGAGCCATATTTAAACTTTATTGATACTGCTAATAGAGCATTACCTCAATCTCAAAAAGACTTAGGACTAACAATAAAAGGTTCAAACCTGTGTAATGAAATCCATTTAGTTACAGATGAAACTCGTACAGCTGTTTGTTGCTTATCTTCTGTAAATCTTGAAAAATATGATGAATGGAAAGATACAACTCTTATTAAAGATTTAATAAGATTTTTAGATAATGTATTACAGTTTTTTATAGACCATGCTGGAGATGAAATTTCAAAAGCTAGATATAGCGCCTCTAGGGAAAGAAGCCTAGGATTAGGTGCTATGGGATTTCATTCATACTTACAAAAACATAGAATTCCTTTTGAATCTATAGAAGCTAAAAAAATTAATGATGAAATATTCAGAACTATAAAAGAACAAGCTATCGAAGAAACTTTTATTCTTGGAAAAGAAAAAGGTGAAGCACCTGACATGATTGGATCTGGTCGCAGAAATGCTCATTTATTAGCGATAGCTCCTAATGCAAATAGCTCTTTAATATTAAATACTTCTCCTAGTATAGAACCTTGGAAAGCGAATGCTTTTACATCAAGAACAAGAGTTGGTTCTCACCTAACCAAAAATAAATATTTGGAAGAAGAATTAGAGAAAATTGGTAAAAATATTGAAGAAGTATGGTCTTCTATCATTACTAATGGTGGCTCAGTACAGCATTTAACTTTTTTAAATGATAAAATTAAAGCGGTATTTAAAACTGCTATAGAAATGGATCAAGACTGGCTAGTTCATCTAGGTGGAGAAAGACAAAGATATTTATGCCAAGGACAATCTCTAAATATATTTTTCCCAGCAGGCGCATCTAGAGCTTATTTACATAAAGTTCACTTTAATGCTTGGAAATATGGTTGTAAAGGGCTTTATTACTTAAGAACTGAAACATCTAATAGAGCAGAAAATATTTCTAAGAAAGTTGAGAGAGAGAGATTAGTTGAATTCACAGAGTTACAACAGTCTCAAAGTGAATGTGTTGCATGCGAGGGCTAATAAAAAATTATGAAAGTTAAAATATATACAACTACTAGCTGTCCCTTTTGTATCGGAGCCAAACAATGGCTTAATGATAATAATATTAGCTTTGATGAAGTTAAGTTAGATGATTATCAGGAAAGAATTAACTTTTATGATGAAATGAATAAAAGTGGAAAATTAAAAAAACAGATTAGAACAGTGCCTCAAATCTTTATAAATGATGAACATATTGGTGGATTTGACGATTTAAGAGCTAACGCTGACAGTATCTTAAAAAAGAAATAGGTTAAATTATGGATGTAAAAATTTTCACCAAAACAAACTGCCCTTTTTGTAATTTAGCAAAAAGCTGGTTTGGAGCTAATAATATTCCTTTTACTCAAGTATTACTTGATGATGATACAGAAAGAAAAGCTTTCTATGATAAGGTTAATGAAAATATTCTTTTGATTGAAGAACACATAAGAACTGTCCCTCAAATATTTGTTGGTGATATTCATATTGGTGGCTATGATAAACTGATGGAAAGAGCTGCTGAAGTAATTTCTATGGTTAAAGGATCTTCTTTAACTTCTTTTTCTAAAACTTATAAGCCATTTAGCTATCCATGGGCTGTAGATCTTACAGTCAAACATGAAAAAGCTCACTGGATTGAAGATGAAATAGATTTGTCTGAAGATGTTACTGACTGGAAAAATGGGAAAATTTCAAAAGTTGAAAAAGAGTATATAACTAATATTCTAAGACTATTTACTCAATCAGATGTTGCTGTTGGACAAAACTATTACGATCAGTTCATACCAAAATTTAAGAATAATGAAGTCAGAAATATGCTTGGGTCTTTTGCAGCTAGAGAAGGTATTCATCAAAGAGCTTATGCTCTACTTAATGATACTCTAGGTCTTCCAGATTCTGAATATCATGCGTTCTTAGAATATAAAGCTATGACAGATAAGATTGAATTTATGATGGATGCTGATCCAAATACTTCTCGTGGCTTAGGTCTATGTTTAGCAAAAACTGTATTTAATGAAGGAGTTGCTTTATTTGCATCTTTTGCAATGCTATTAAATTTCCAAAGATTTGGAAAAATGAAAGGTATGGGAAAAGTTGTAGAATGGTCTATTCGTGATGAATCAATGCACGTTGAAGGAAATGCTGCTTTATTTAGAATATTCTGTCAAGAAAATCCTTATATTGTAGACAATAACTTTAAAAAAGAAATTTATCTAATGGCTAGTAAAGCTGTAGAACTAGAAGATAAATTTATTGATCTAGCATATGAGCTTGGCACTATTGAGGGTTTAGAAGCTGGTGAAGTAAAAGAATATATCCGTCATATTACAGATAGAAGACTTACTCAATTGGGCTTAAAAGAAATTTATAATATTGAAAAAAACCCTTTAGGTTGGTTGGAATGGATCCTTAATGGAGCAGACCATACTAACTTCTTTGAAAATAGAGTAACTGAATATGAAGTTGCTGGGTTAACTGGCGCTTGGGATGAAGCATATTAAACACGTTATTTAATTCTTTAAATTTATAAACTGCATCAATGTTTGATACTCCTGAGGATGAACTCCTTTAAAAGTATAAATCTGATAACTAAAACTTATTATAAATATTACTAAAGCAAAGATATTAGCATGAAGCCAGTTAAACTCTTTCTTCCTAAAACTTGGTTCTTTAGTAACAGCTATTCCAATATAGATTCCTAATACAATAAAGTAAAGCAGTCCGGATAAAGAAGAATAAATAATATTATTGATAAAAAAGTAATCTAATGTAAAAGTTATAAATAAATATGCTATATAAATCAAACATGCTTTTTTAATATTTTTCCCAGCATAATAAAATAAGCCAAAAAAGAAACCTAGCCAACTAAAAGTTTTCACATCTACCCTTTTAGCGCCACATACATTACATTTAAAACTAGATTCTTCTATCTCGTTTCCACAATTTATACAATACATAAGAAAACCCTTTAAGAAACTAAATTATAAAATAAAATACTTTTTTGAATTTTCCAATATCAACAACCCAAACTAATGTAGTTTTACCCTGCTCTATTCTAATCTTCTGACGAACGTTATTTACTATTATTATATATTTTCCACTATCTGCAACTTGCTCAAATAATTGAATACTATTAGGCAATAAAAGCCAGCTTCTAAGATCTGCCCTTTTAGGCTCTGTTTTAGATAAATCAAATTTTAAATGATTACCTAGAAGTCCTCCTAATCCTTTAGCATTTTTATCATATGACTGCTTCGCAATCTCAATAAGAACATCTTTTGTAAGTATTCTAGAATATTCCTCTACTAAAGACTTCATAGCATATAAAGTAGTATCCATTAGAATTTCAGTTTGAGTCTCTAATAACTTATTATCTTTTTCATCAGAGATTACAACTTTAACTGGAGATAGAAAATCATAATTTGAAGAATAGAATGGAAAACTAAAATTTATAAGACCTAAATCTCCTAAGTCTAATTTTGTTTTAGTCTTTTGGCGTGCATTTATAAAACTTTGTTCATACAAAACAACTATTCTACCCATACCCATAGGAAAAGGAGATAACTGATGATATACAGCTCTTTTATATTCCATAGCTGTTCTTTCAAGAGACTTATTTCCTAAAGTATATTTTCTTGCGTTATTTATTTCATCTAAAGCAGATTCATAATCTTTAGATGTTGCTTCTATTAGCATTGCTTTTAAATAGTAACTAAGAGGATTACCATAAGCATCTGGAACTCTTTTTGTAAAAGTTACCATACTATTCAAATCATCAAAATACTTTAAACCCAGGGTTTGTGTAGATATTTGATACCTGTTGAAATAGTCTTTTCCTAACTCTTTCATTCCCGCAGCTATCATATCTTGTTCATCAAGCCAGTTTTTAGCATAATCTAAGCCTTTTAAAGTTTCTAATGCTTTCTTTAGATCATGATTTTTAAGATAATTTAAAGACTGATACGTGTACAAAAATGTTATTGAATAATCTGGAATACTATATTTAACCTTATTCTCATAATAATCATAAGTGTCTTTATTTAAAATAACCTCTTTGGCATCATCCTCTATTTGATCATTAGTTTTAGGGATTGTATCTATAGCTTTATTATAAGTTTCTATAGAACTATTAAAATTATCACTTAACTGCTCTAACCTAGCTATTTCCAAATCATCTAATGTCGCTATTTCAGAATTATCTGAGATATTTTTCTTATATGAATCTAATGCTCCTGAAACATCTGCATCTACAACACTTTGTCTAATTGGTTGCATTAATTCAGGATAAGTTGAATTTGTAAAAGGTTTAGCTACTTCTTTTTCAGTATCATCATAGGTACTACAGCTTACTAAAGAAATAAAACTTCCAACATAAAAAATCTTTTTTAAAACTTTCATATAAAACCTAATAATTGTAACACCAATGCCATGGCTCATATATAAAACCATATTCATTATTACGAGGAAAGCTCATTTTAAAACCATATTTATGAGCATTTTTAGTAAGCCATCTAAAAGCCTCTGTTTCCTCAAATTTTTCTGTTAAAACTTCCTCTTCATTTAAAGTTGTGAAATCTATTGCACAACCAGTATGATGCTCACTCATTCCTGGTAATGCATTAACTTTCTTTATTTCTTCTAAAGGGATTCCTTTTGCTAATTTCCTATCTATAATGCTTTGTTGATAATCGTAGCTTCTAAACCCAGAAACAATAAAAAGCTCTATATTCTCTTGTTTAGCTGCTTGATACATCTCTCTCCAAGCTCTTTCAGCATTTTTATCAAGATAGAGATCTCTATTAAAAAAATCTTTACCAACTAGTACAAGGTTTTCTAATCTAGCCTCTTTATATAAAGCAAATTCTACCTTTACCATAAATTCTTCTCTAATTTTAGAACTTTTTCTAAATAGTTTTGGTGCTCAATATTATATTGTTTTTCAGATGAAAGGCATCTTAGATTTACCGCCTCTAGATCAATATCGACTTTAACCTCTGTATTATTCTTTGAATTTTGTAAAGATAGATAGGTCTGTCCTCCTGTCATTGCTAAATAAACATCTGCTAAAAGCTCTGAGTCAAGTAAAGCTCCATGAAATTTTCTATGATCATTTCTTATATGATATCTTTTACATAGAGCATCCAAATTATTTTTTTGTAATGGATGCTTTTTTTTAGCAATATCTAAACTATCTGTTATCTTAGCTACATGACTTTCTAAAATTCCCCACTTATTATTCTTTAATAAGCCAAGCTCCCAATTTATAAAAGGAACATCAAATGCAGCATTATGTATTATAACTTCTGAGCCCTTAAGAAATTCCATCATCTCATCTACTTTCTCACCAAAAGATGGCTTATCAGATAAAAATTCATTAGTTAATCCATGAACAGCTAAGGCTCCTGCTTCAACCTCATAATTAGGGTTACAATAAAAATGTAAGGTTCTACCAGTAAGGCGCCTATCTATAACCTCTACAGCTCCAAATTCAATAATCCTATTTCCAATTTTGAAATCAAAGCCTGTAGTTTCTGTATCTATAAAAACTTGTCTTGCCATTAAAATTTAGAATATAACTCTATGTTATAAATTATAGCAACTAGTATTAAAGCTTAAAAGAAGTATCTAACTTAGGTATGGTCTAGATATATACTGTAAAGTTTATATTTAAATAGTTTTGTGATTCTTTTATGTTTGGACTTCTAGTTGTTAAATTTGCATAATCAAGCCCTAACCATGATCCTTGAAATAAAATATATCTAACCCCAGCACCATAGTTGTAAGCATAGTTATGAGTGTCTTGAAAAACATGCGAATAGTCTATAAATGGAATTAAGCTTCTTCCAAACACTTCTGCTGTATAACTTAAATTCAGCGCCCAGGTAGCAACAGGCCCACCACCACTCATATAATTATCTAAAAGAACGCCTATCCCTGGCTTTATTGATCCAAAAAATGGAGCACCGGCAACATTCTTTGGTGATAATGCTGATGAGTCATTTAATCCTACAACTCCACTATCTGTAATCAAAGCTTCTGTTTCAAAGTTTATTTTTGAATAGCTAAGACCATAATTAATATCAAAAGCTCCAACATTACTATTACCTTTTCCTTTAAATCCAGTAGCATTTGTATAGGCAGCTCCAAAAAATTGATAATCCCCAACAGTTTCCATTTCATATACATACTTAGAGTTTAAACTAAATCCAACACCACTGTTTGTCCCTGCATTTGTCGTTCCTAAATAAGGGAGGCTACTATTAGTACTTAATATAACTCCATTTAAATGTAGTGAATCTGTGTGGTAAGAAATATTTACATTACCCCCAGATTGCATAAAGTATTGTCTAGTCACTGTAGGGACATAGTTTGATACAATATCAAAGTTCCCAAACATGATTGTTGATATCGCAGCATAACCAAAATACGGAGACTCTGACAAATTACCCAATATAAGATATACCGTGTTTGGGTCAAAATTTAGATTATGCTCATCACTAGAATATAATGAAAATCCTAATAGCCCAGTAAACCATGGAGATATCGTTGAAGCTACATAAGCATTCATGAAATAACTAAAACTTTTTGCTGTAGCTCCAGGAGGAACTGGACTCACATCCATCCAGCCAAGAGCAGCTAATTTTCCACCAAAATATATATAGTCATCTTCTAAGATACCTTGCTGCCTTGCCTCCAACATGAATAAAGGATCTCCTGTATCTTGTTGAGTATTTAGCATAGCGTGAGATAGTGTCTCATTTAATTTAAAGCCATTAAAATATTTAAATTTTAAAGAATCTATATCTAACGCTTCATTGACTTTTCTCTGAAAAGCTGTTGTTTGAAGAGCTTTTCTCTCGGTATCAGTAAGAGATTGACCTTCCTGCATTTCCAAACTATCTACTGCTGTTGAAGCATCTTTAGCAGCTGTTTGTATTGTTTCTTTACTAACACCTTTTGCACTACTATCTGCTATCGATGTGTCACTAGAGGCTATTTGCTCTATTTTTTTAGAGGTATTTCCTGTTTGATTATCTACCTCTACTATTGTTTTATTAGAAGTCAGTTGATTAGATTTTTCAGAAATATTTTTTGTATCATTATTTACAGTTGTTGATGAATTATCCTCTTTTACTTTTGTAGAGTTATCTTTTTCACTATTATCAGAATTATTTGCTATTCTGATAAACAATCTTCTTTGAGCATTTGAGTTTAACCTTGCTACTTTATATTCTAATGATCCTTTGGGATAAGTATTATTTACTACTACGCCATCTACAGCATTAATTTCATATGCATTTAGAATTTTAAAACTAAATAATGTAAATAGTAATACAGATAGTATATTTTTAATCATCAGAAATATTTATATCTGTTTTCTTATTTTGATCTTTTGCTTCAACATATTTTACTATATTAACAACTTGTTGATTTGTCAGTGACTCTCCCTCTTGCATTTCGACATCATCTACTGCATTAACTGCATTTTTATCTGTGACTGTAATTTCTTTTCCATTTTCATCAATTTCATAAGCAACTACTAAGCTAATCAAAAAAAATAAAAATAAAAAAGCTCTAAACTGCATTTATTTATAAATCCTTATTTATATAAATATTCTAAAATAGATAGATAATAAGTTATCTTTTTGTACGACATCATTAGCCCTCGCTGTTACATAAGCATAACCAAAACCTAACCATGCGTCTGCAAAAGCGTTATATCTAAAACCTGTGTCAACAGTTGCTCCATAATTTTTAGTATTTTGTTGAATTTGAGAGTAACTGATATATGGAATTAAACTCTTATCATAGAAATCTATTGTATAATCCAATTGCGAACTCCATGAATAAATTCTGCTTCCCCCTGTTAAAAAGCTACTTTGACTAAGTGCTGGAAATATTGAGGAGGTAAAACCCTCTCTCAATTGAAATGATGACGAATTATCTGTAATCTGAGAAACTCCACTATCAGTAAAGACAAATTCATTAATAAAGTTAAATCTATCAACGTTTATTCCAAAGTTAAAATCTACAACTCCTACATTACCATTATTCTGTGTAGCAAAGCCTGAAACGTTTGAGTAGGCAGCTCCTGCATACCAATAATCTCCAACTTGCTCCATATCATGAGTATACTTTAGATTTACAGAATAGCCCAGTTTTGCTGAACCTTCATAAGCATTTGCAACACTTAATAACCCACTATTAGTTGGCCCAAGAAAAACAAAGTTTGCCTGTAATCCATCTCTGTTATATGATAAATTTACATTCCCACCTGACTGCATAAAATACAATCTTGTAAAAGTTTGCATAAAGTTTGATGAAATATCAAAATTACCAAAATTGACAGTTGAAAGAGCCGCATAGGTATAAAAAGGAGATTCTTTTAAATTACCTAAAATAAAATATACTCCTCCTGGAGCAACAGTCCAACTACCATTAGTAGTATATGTTGATAACGAAGCAAAAACAGATGTCCAATCTCCTAGAGTACTTAACAAGTAGTACTCCATAAGATAGTTATTTATTGAATTGAAATCTTGTTCGTTATTTCCTTTTTGAATGCCCCATGTTGGCAAAAAAGCAGCATCTCCACCTAGATATAATGTATCATCTTTTAACAGGCCATTTTGCCTAGATAATAATATAAACAACGGATCCCCAGTTTCTTGTTGAGTGTTCATCATGGCTTGAGATAACACAACATTATTATCAATTCCTCCAGAAAAAAAAGGAACTTGTACTTTGTTAATATTTAGAGTATTTAAAATTGTTTGTCCTATATCAAATGTACTTCCAGGAACTAATGCCTCTCCTTCATACATTTCTACAGTATCTAAAGCAGAAATATTTTCTTTTTCATTTTGTGAATCTTTTTTATCATCCTTTAATAAAACTGCTTCTGTATTGATATCATCTACTTCTGTAGTTTTATTAGATTTAGTTTCCGCATAAACAATCCCTCCAAAAAAGATAAATAAAGTTAATAACTTTAGGAAGAATCTCATTTATACAGCTTTAAAAAATTAAATCACATATATGATATAGATACTTGATCAATTTCTCAATTTTTAGAATAGATAAATAAACTAGAATAGAATTTATTTTATTAGATTTATACAATTATAAATCTTTAGAATGGTCTGCTAGATATTCAGCAACGCCTTTAGGAGATGCTTTCATTCCTTCATCACCTTTATTCCAACCAGCAGGACATACTTCACCATACTGCTCATGAAATTGTAATGCTTCTACCATTCTTATAACTTCATCCATGTTTCTCCCTAAAGGTAGATCATTAACTACTTGATGGCGAACAACACCTTCTTTATCAATCAAGAAGGTTCCTCTATAAGCCATACCGCCTTCAGCTTGAACATCATAATCTTTTACTATAGTTTGTGCAATATCAGCTACCATTGTATATTTAACTGGTCCAATTCCACCATCATTAACTGGAGTATTTCTCCAAGCATTATGTGTAAAATGAGAATCAATAGATACAGAAATAACCTCTACTCCAAGCTCTTTTAATTTAGCAGTTCTTTTATCTAATGCTATAAGCTCAGAAGGACATACAAAAGTAAAATCTAGAGGATAAAATACAATTACTGCATATTTACCTTTAGTTTCTGCTGCAAAATCATAGTTATCAACTATTTCTCCATTACCCAAAACTGCTGGAGCATTAAAAATAGGTGCTTTTTTACCAACTAATACCATAACAAACCTCCTGTTAATTAATATGTTTTGTCTATTTTTATTTATACCAAATTAGTATATTTAAATTGTGCTAATAAATCTTTAGTATGTCAACATTATATAAACTATTTAAACATAAACAGCCATATCTAATGTAATCGTATTTGTAGATTGTCCATTATATAGTTTCTGGTAAGAGTATTCTGGACCAAATAGTACATTATTATCAAAATATGCCCTCTGAGCTGAGAAAATTAATTGATTTGACATACCTATACCATTAGTTACATTATCTCCAATAACTGGTGATGAAAGCTTCATTGGAATATTATTAGCATTATATGTTTGTCCATAACTTACGTTAAAGTTAGTATTTCTACCAGCTAACTTCTGAGCATAGTTAGCCTGGATAGTCCAAGCACCTGCATAAGTATTACTTATGCCATTATATTGAGAACTAGTATTAGTTGTCTGAGCCCAACCAGCACCAACCTGGAATAACCCTGGAAGGATATTTGATAATGCTAAGTTAATATCTGAGTTTACAACACCTACTCTAGCAGTATCTGTTATATTATCAAAATTACGTGTACCAGCTCCCCTGCCATTAAAAATGTATCCAGCATTAAAACCTAAAGCCAAGTATTCATTAACTGGAGCAGCATAAAAATATGCTAATGAAAAATCTGCATCAGTAGAACTTGTATTTGTATTTTCTGCACCAAAAACCGCAATATTAAAGTTATGTCTTTCATTTTTATAATTTAATGAAACGTTTGTTACGTTACCTGGAGAGAATAAGTTTTTCGTAATACCCGCTGTTAATGGACCACCACCACCAAACGATCCGACAGAAAGTTTATTTCTACCTGCCGTTACAAACCATGGGGAAGTATCTAAGTTACCAAATATAACAAAAGCAT
Organism: Francisella frigiditurris; assembly: GCF_001880225.1. Lineage (NCBI taxonomy): Bacteria > Pseudomonadati > Pseudomonadota > Gammaproteobacteria > Thiotrichales > Francisellaceae > Francisella > Francisella frigiditurris. The sequence goes on from NZ_CP009654.1 coordinate 1,527,390, forward strand.
TACCAACATTGAAATTATCCGCACCATCGGCATCGAAGTCAAACTGAGCTGTAACATAATGTCCTAAATTTGATAGGAAAAATAATTTAGCTGAATTTAAATAAATATTTTGCCCATTAGCACTACGATTATTTTTTCTTGTTGGTATTTGAGATCCAAACCATACTTGAGCATCGGCCTCAATAAATCCACCAAAGAAAACAGAATAATCATCAAATTTTCCTCTTTGCCCTAATAATGTTGAAGCAAAAAGGTTTGAGCTAATTTGTCCTATTGGAATAGAGTTGTTACCAGAGAATGAACCTAAATAAGAAACCTGACCTTGAGTTGTGATAGGCGCAGCTTCTGAAACATCAATCCCGCCTTTACTATTTATAATACTGCTAGAAATAGTATATTGAAAAAAGTCTTCATTAGCAGCATCATCAATAACACTACCATCTGGAGCACCTTTTAATATTTTATCTATTCCTATATCCTCTTCAGGACCAACTTTAGAACTATAAGTTACAAAACCTTCTGTATTGCTAGTCGCTGGAGGTATCCCAAAATTAGCTCTCGGATCTGTTTCTTTATAACTATTAATTTCACCTTGTAACTCTTGGATTTGCTTTTGCAACTCCAAAAGTACTTTTGTATCAGCATCAGTTAAGTTATCTGTACTTTTTTGATTTCCTTCATTAGCATAAACACTGCTAATTAAAAAAAATCCTAAAAAAAATAACTTAACTTTAGATAGCTTCATTATAAATTTCTCTTCTATTTAATAAGGCCTGACTTAGGATTTAAGATAAGTTTAGAATTTTTATCTTTCTTATCAAAATCAAACATATTCAATATATTATTTGAATATTTATCATTACTATATTCACCAACCGAATCCAAATTCCAGTTATATTCAATAAATTTAAGAACTGATGTTTGATTTAATTGTGTATGATCAACATAATTAACTTTTGAATATGGTGATATAACTAACATCGGTAATCTTGGACCATAGCCTTTTCTACCAGGTATATCACTAAATTGTGACTTAGGACTATAAACATGATCATAATCACCATCTGAATCATCGTAAATAATCACTATCGCTGTGCTATCCCATTCTTTTGACTTTTGAATCTTATTTATAGTTTTAACTAACCATTCTTGTTCATCTAAAGGATTAGAATAACCTCCGTGACCGTCTTGATATCCTGGTGGTTTTAAATATGATACTGCAGGCATATTACCATCTTTAACAGCTTTCCAAAATGCCTTAACATCATACTGGTGATTAGCCTGATCACTACTTCCTATATAACTATCTTCTGATGGAGCTAGATGATGTGGATTAGATGTATCTTTCCAATAGTTAAATGGCTCATGATGAGGGATATAATCTCTAGATTTAACACCATATCTATTCTTACTCATAGAGTTACATATAGCTATCTCTCCATCATAATCAGTTGGAGCAAAACCACCTTGGAACCATCCCCAAGTTATTCCAACATCATTTAATAGGTGCCCAACATTCTTACCATCAGTAATTTGTGCCACTGCAGTAGATGCACTACCAGATTTACTAGAACCATAAGAACAATCATCATAATATGGATTTGGATCATCTATAATATAACCATTCTCTAAATCTTCGCCATTATCTGTCGGAGTGCTAGCCGGCCCATTAGCACCAGCTACTAAATTTAATGCTCCTGGAGTAGATGGGCCAAAAGTTGTACCATAAGTATTATCATTTAGCGCAAAGTTTTGAGCATAGTTCCATAAAGCTGTAACAGTATTACCATCATAGTAACCCATAACCTGCCCTTCACAGCTTTGCTTATAATCATCACTATCATGCCCACTATTCTCTACGAATAAATTCATTAGCCCACCATTAAAGGAGGCTATTTCAGCATAGTACTCATGATTTTGTGAACATGGTTGAAAGTCCCTATCTAGCCTATAAGGATTTTTAGAATTAGGATTTTTCTTTAATAACTGCTCAGTTAATCCATTAACTGCTGGAGTATCTTTTTTTGCAACAAATGGAGGTTCTCCATCTGGATTTAACGCATTTGGATATACTCCAAAATATCTGTCAAATGAATTGTTTTCTTGAAAAATAATTACCAAATGTTTTATTGGTGTTTTTGTTTGCAGGCTACTAGCATTATTAAATAGTTTCTTTTCTATTACAGGTAAATCACCATAATCATTCGGCTTTTGATTATTTATTTCAACTGCAAAAGCATTACCTACCAAGCTCAAACTTAATAATGATAATGTTATTTTATTTAATTTCATCAATTCTCCTCTTCACAAAATGAAAAGCTAAATAATATAAAATTGGCTAGGCATAATTATAGCTTTCAACAGAATAACATATTTTTAGCTGTTTATACTAAAAATTAAATACTTAGATAACAAAAATGTAGATTTAAATATTAGGATTATAACAATATAATTTTAGTATCAATCTTATTATATAACTGAGATTTACTAATGCTCCTAATTAATAAAAATACTAAACTTTTAATATTTGATTGTGATGGAACTATTGCAAATAATATGCCCATTCACATAAATGCTTGGGAAACTGTTTTAATTAATCATAATTTACATATAACTACTGAAAACTTAGATAACTTTCATGGAATGCCTAGTAGATATATATTAAAACATTTATATAAACACCTTAATGATTTAGAAATTAATCATATCGCTAATGAAATAGCTTCTTATACTAATAAAAATATCGACAAAGGAATAGCTATAAAACCTGCTATTGAGATTATAAATAAATATTATAATCATAAGAAGATGGTTGTTTTGTCTGGTGGTACAAAGAAAAATGTCTTCAAGACACTTGATGCTCTTGGGATAACCAACCTATTTAATGAAATAATTACTGCGGATGATGATCACCCTTCTAAAAATACTACAGAAGCATTCACTTTAATTGCTGATAAATATGATATTCCTTATCATGAGTGTCATGTATTTGAAGATGGGGTTCCTGGCTTAATTCATGCATTAAAAGCTGGAATGACTGTTACAGATATGAGAACAATCGATTTATAAAGACTTATTTTTTATAGTTAAATAAGTTGCAACACTTATTGCAAACATATAAGGGATAACAAATGAATCAACTATTGTTATAAAAATATTTTGTAAACTAACTCCTAATGAATTGCTTGTAAACTCCATATTCTGTAACAAATATATAAATCCATATGTAAGAATTGGTTTTACAAGAATTAAAGCAAACACTATAAAAGCAAGACTAATCATATAAAATAAATTTGATCTAATTGCATTAAAATTATTCAAAATTGATTGAAAAACACTTTCATTACCCAAAATAACTGCTGGTAATACTGTTAAAAATACTAAAGTCGCAATGTATATCCCCAAATATTGAAGAAATGCTGAAAGTAACGTTAATACTATCATTGACAATAAAAAAGCTCCTATAAAAGGAAAAACTCTTTTAGAAAAAATCTGTAAAGATATTTTTACCGAATCAAAAGCTTTTAATTCATTTTCTTTCATCAACAATCCTTGAACAAGAGCTATCATCCCATAAACAAAAATAGTTGAGAAAATGATAATTATAAAAATTCCTACTAAAACTCCTCCTGGTGGAAGACTTTCTATATTTTTACCACCACTTTGAACATACTCATATAATCCATGGTTCATCAAATAAACTGTACTATATTCAGATATGAAAGATAACATAAATGCTAATATAAAAGTTACTTTAAATGCTTTCTTATAAATACTATTTGCAACTGAGAGTGTTTCTCTAAAATTTAAATCATTCATAATTTACTCAAGTTTGTTTAATATTTTATAGCCTATAAAAATATATCATAAAAATGATTTTAATTTGTAGAACTTTGCCATTGTTCTAAAGCATATTTATTACCTAGCAATAAATATGGTCCAAATTCTTCTAATCTATATACTTTATTTATATCTTTATAATCACCAATCCCTTTTCTAACTATTAAATAATAAGGATCATCTTGTTCAAACTTTTTATTAAATTCATTAAGATTTTCAATTAGATCATAATGCTCTATACCCAGTTCTTTATGATGTATTGAAATATCTGTTTTAAAAGCATACTCATTTATTATTTCCCTACCTATATAATAGTGTAAAGACGGTTTAATTAATGCAAGTTCAGCAATCTCAGCATCTTTAGATATTCTAGTTTTTATCGCTTCTGACATATTTATTGATGGTTTTTGTAGCCAATTTACTATTGAGCTAAAAATAAAAGATGCAGATATGCTTAGAGCTAATCCTCCTAAGATTATTGTTTTAAGCATATAAGAAAAGTTATTCTTCTTATATAAGTATCTAAAACCAATAAAAGTTAATAAACTTATTAAGGCCACTAAATAAGCTAGCCATAAATTAGTTGGAATTCTATATGGAATGCCATACTCTACTGGATTAATATTTTGTTCACCTGCTACAACTATATTATTCCAATCTAAAAAAAGTATTACAGTCGGCACTAAAACTCCAGCCAAAACCAATATAAAAGTACTTAATGAAAAAATAGTCCAAAAAACTCTTTTTATTTTCTTTCCTAATTCTCTATCTAAACTAAAATTACTCCAAAAGTAGCCAACTAAAATCCCTAAAAAAGGATATATTGGGAAAATATAGTAAGGTAACTTAGTTGCTGCCAAGCTAAAAACTATCGTAGCTATAATACAAACAATAGATGAATATAAAGCCAATTTATCAAAGATAGTTCTTCTTTTTATAAACTCTTTTTTAAAACTCATCAATAACCCAGAAATAGCAAGAGCTATAAACGGCCCAGTAGTTGAAAATATAATACCAATATAAAAGAACACTCCTCCTAAGCCTGCAAAAATAGCTGTTCCTCCAACTAAACTTTCCGAGCTTCGATTAAAGATTTGCTGAACAAAAAAATCATTCCAAAACTTATATCCCATAGTATAGAAAACTATAAAATACCAGATATTAACTAAACAAAAAATTAATATTCCTACTGGAAAGTTAACCCTTTTTATAACATTCCATAGTTTATTCTGAATAAGTAAATATATTCCAACAGAAGGTAAAATAAATGCAATTCCAACTGGACCTTTTGCAAAAAAAGTTATCCCCATACAGGCCCATGAGAAATAGTACCACTTTCTATCATTAGGTACTTTTGATTCAGTACCAATAAAAAAGGTCAATAATGTTAAAGTAGTAAAAAGAGTTAATGTCATGTCTATCATGCTTGCTCTAGCCAACAGAACTGTCAAAGGCATAAAAGTAACAGAAGCAGAGATTATTAATGCTATTTTCTTATCTTTTAAAATTTTTATTAATAGAAAGTACATAGAAATAATTAAGAAAATACCACTTAGCGCAGCATGAAATCTCATCGCAAAAATTGTAGTACCAAATAAATAGATTGAAGCATTCATCAACCAGTAAAGTAATACCGGTTTTTCTAACCAATAAGTGCCATTATAAACAGGTAACAGAAAATCCCTTGAAGTATGCATATTCATCGCTACTGAAACATAATAGCCTTCATCCCTATCAAATAAAGGGGCATATCCTAATAGTGATAAATAAATAATAGTTATCAAAAGGATAAAAAATGGAAATGGTCTATTCTTTACAAAAAAATATATTTTCTTTAACACTTTTTTATGAGGCTACTCCAATAATTGTGGATATTATAAAGATTTTTTTATTAAAAAACTTGTAAAATTCTAAACAATCTCCACATATATTAAAATAAGGATTTAATAACCTAATAAAATAAACGAAAGGCATAGATTATGGAAAACATGAAAGGTACAACTATCTTATGTGTAAGAAGAGGAGATAAAGTTGTTGTAGGTGGAGATGGACAAGCAACTCTTGGACATACAATAGCTAAAGAAAATATTGTTAAAGTTAGAAAGTTGAATAATGGTAAAGTACTTACTGGTTTTGCAGGATCTACCGCTGACGCTTTTACACTTTTTGAGAAATTTGAACAAAAATTAGAGTTTTATCAAGGAAACCTAGAAAGAGCAGCTGTTGAAATGGTTCGTGAATGGAGACTTGATAGAATGCTTAGTAAACTTGAGGCAATGATAATAGTTGCTGATGAAAACCTATCTTTACTAATTTCTGGGGCTGGAGATGTTATGGCGGCAGATAAAAATAATATTATATCTATAGGCTCAGGCTCTACTTATGCTAGATCAGCAGCAACTGCATTAGTTGAAAATACAGATCTTACTGCTGAAGAAATTGTAAGAAAGAGTTTAACAATAGCAGCTGATACCTGTATATATACAAACCATAATTTCACTATAGAAAGCCTAGAGAATAAACAAAAAGGATAACTTTTTATGACACAAATAATGACCCCAAAAGCAATTGTTAATGAATTAGAAAGACATATTATTGGTCAAAATGATGCAAAAAAAGCTGTTGCAATTGCTCTTAGAAACAGATGGCGCCGTATGCAACTTAATGATGAAATGCGTCAAGAAGTTACACCAAAGAATATTTTAATGATTGGTCCAACAGGTGTTGGTAAAACAGAAATAGCTAGAAGACTAGCAAAGCTTGCTGATGCTCCTTTCATAAAAGTTGAAGCTACTAAATTTACAGAAGTTGGTTATGTTGGTAAAGATGTAGAATCTATAATACGTGACCTAGTTGAAATGGCTGTCAAAATGAAAAGAGAAGACGCTAAACAAAAAGTTGTAGAAAAAGCTACTAAATTAGCTGAAGAAAGAATACTAGATGTTTTAATACCTCCTGCTAGAGCTAGTGAATCTAAGCTTGGCTTTGCAAATGAACCAGCTCAAGATAGTGAATCTCGTAAAGAAAAAGAAAGTAAAACAAGAGAAGCTTTTAGAAAAAAAATTCAAAATGGTGAACTTGATGATAAAGAGATAGAAATTGAAGTTGCAGCTGCTCCTAAAACTATTGGTGTTATGGGACCTCCGGGTATGGAAGATATGACAAGTCAACTTCAAGACCTTTTTTCAAGCTTAAGCAGTGATAAAAAGAAAAATAAAAAGGTTAAAATAAAAGATGCTTTAAAACTTGTAAAAGATGAGGAAGCTTCCAAGCTTATTAATGAAGAAGATATTAGAGCTAGAGCTTTAGAGTCTGTTGAGCAAAATGGTATAGTTTTTCTAGATGAGATAGATAAAGTATGTAAAAAATCTAGTAACTCTGGAGCAGATGTTTCTCGTGAAGGTGTACAACGAGACTTACTACCTTTAGTAGAAGGCTCTACTGTTTCTACCAAATATGGAATGATTAAAACTGATCATATCTTGTTTATAGCTTCAGGAGCATTTCACATTGCTAAGCCTTCAGATTTAATACCTGAACTTCAAGGAAGACTGCCTATTAGAGTTGAGTTGAAATCTCTAGTCGTTGAAGATTTTGTTAGAATTCTTAAAGAACCTGACTGCTCTATACTAAAACAATATGTTGCTCTAATGGAAACAGAAGGTCTGAATTTAAATTTCGAGGAAAATGCTATAAATAGAATTGCTGATATCGCTTATAAGGTAAATGAAGAAATAGAGAATATAGGAGCTAGAAGGCTTCATACTGTAATGGAAAAACTATTAGAAGAGATATCTTTTGATGCTCCAGAGATCGAAGATAAGAATCTAAACATTACAGTAGAATATGTAAATGATAAGCTTGGAAAACTAGTTAAAGATAAAGATCTAAGTCAATATATTTTATAATTCTGTAGGTTCATCCTTTCTATCTTTTATCAATTGTGTGCTATATTTTTAATATATGGTATTTTATTTTCAAATAAAAATGATTAAAAAAATAGCTCTAATATCTAGTATAGCATTAGGAATAGTTAATATTTCTGAAGCTTGTACTGAAGTTTTTATTCATAAAGATAATGCTTCTGTTGTTGGAAGAACAATGGATTTTCCAATTAATATTGGGATATTTACTATTGGTTACAATAAAGGAGTACATCAGGTTTCTTCATATATGGATAAAGCTTACCCAGATTTAAAAGTTGCCGAATGGGATGTGAAATATCCTTTCATGGGAAGAGAAATTTTTAGCACAGGTTTATTAGTTGATGGTGCTAATGATCAAGGTTTATCTGCTTCTTTTCTTTATCTTCCAGGCACAGAGTATCCTAAATATGATCCCAGCAATAAAAAAGCAGTATTAAGTTTCTATGATTTAGTTAACTATACTCTTGCAACATCTAAAGATGTTAATGAAGCTCTAGAGAATATTTCTAAATATCAAATAATTTCAAGCTCAGTAGCTGTCGCTCCAGATATAGCATTAAAAGATGCTCCTTTACATTTCAGTTTAAGAGATAAGTTTGGAAACTCTGCTGTTATTGAATTTATAAATGGAAAAATAAATGTTTATAAAGGTGAAGAGGCTGGAAATGTTTTAACAAATTACCCTACACTACCAGAACAACTTAAAAATTTGTTAAATTATAATAGTTTAATTAACTATAATAAAGATGAGCAAAAAGCCAAGTTCGGAAATATTCCAGGATTTAAGCTTACAATTGAATCTTCATCGTTAAGAGATAATATTGCTTCAATGGTTGGCATTCCCGGTGACTATTCACCACCATCAAGATTTGTAAGAGCTACATATTTAGAAAAAAATGTGCCTGAAATGAGCTATCCTCAAGATTATAAATATATGATGGGACATATTTTAAATAGCGTAACAGTTCCTTACTCTCCAGAGCCCAACAGTACAGCTACGCAATGGCAAACAATAAAAGACCTTAATAGTAATACAATAAGTTATAAAAACATTCTATATTTATATAATGGAAAACTCATCGTTGCTGAGGGTAATGAGAATACTTATAACATAGATCAAATATTCTCAACAGGTCTAGAAACTATAGGTGCTAGTGGAAAGTTACAGAAAAAAGTAACGAATCCTCAAGATTATAATTATTATGCAATCGAAGCATTAGAAAAAGGCTTAAAAGTAGAGTAACTATATACAATCAAGCACTAACTCAATAAAAGAAATATATTCTATTCCAGAGTGTTTACTTAACCCTATCTGACAACTCCTATTGAATGTAACTCCTACATCACACCCTTCTATTTGTGGCTTTAAGCTTTCTAAACTACTAGAATTTAGCTCTGGTGTCGAAAAACCTTTATCTCCAGCAAAACCACAACAATAGATTCTCTCAGGAGAGATTATTCCATCATTACAACATAGCTCTAAAATTTGTAAATATTCCTCATTTAGATTTTGTTTTCTTGTAGAGCAATCAATATGTAAAGCTATTCTATTATATTTTTTATTAATACTATCTTTTGATAGATTTTCCAAAATAAAGCTGTTTATATCTACTATGTTTATTCCTTCGATCTTAGCAAAACTAGAGCATGAGCTATTATCAATAATTACTGCTTCATAATTATTCGAAATAATTGATTCCAATAAATTTTTAGACTTTTCTTGCTGTAGGCTATTACCTTTAGAATGATACATCTGCCCACAGCATTGTTTATTTAAATCTTTAGGATATTCGACTTCATAACCTAATTTTTCTAACACAAGCTGACTTGGATATTTATCATAGTTTCTACTACTAGCAAAAATTCTATTTGGACATGATGGTAATAATAAGACTTTTTTACTGCTGCCATTACTTGATGATACAAACTTAGCTTTTTGCACATCTGGCATATTTTCTAAATATACTGGAATAGATTTAAAATGTGTGTGCAGTGAACTAATTAATTTATATAAATTACTCTTCCCTAATACACTACCAGCTAAATTTCCGAATTGGACTTTCTGCTTAGCTGCTTTTATTTCTTTCTCATGATTTACTAGCTTATCTTGCTTAGGCTTTTGAGTTAATATAAATGCCCCAGTATCTATACTAACTGGACAAGAGGTCTTACATAAACTCGTAGTAGCACAAGTTTCAACTCCATAATAATCATATGTCTTTTGCCATTTGTCTTTTTCATGCCCTGTTAAGGAGTTTATCTTACGTGCTACTGAATTTCTTTGTCTTGGTGTAAAACTTAAATTTCTTGATGGGCAAACTGGTTCACAAAAACCACATTCCATACATTTATCTATTTCAGGATGGACAGAATCAAATTCTTTCAGATTTTTAGTATGGAGAGTATTATCTTTAGTAAGTTTAACATCTGGGTTAAATATATTCTTAGGATCAAATAATCTTTTGATTTGCCACATGATATCCCAACATTTCTCACCCCATTCTACTATAGCAAACGGAGAAATATTTCTTCCACTACCATGCTCTGCTTTTAATGAACCATTGAATTTCTTTGCAACAAGTTCTGTCAACTCATGCATAAAATTATCATAATTTAGAATTTCTTCTTTATTGTTAAAGCTTGGAGTAAGAACAAAATGAATATTTCCAGCTAGCACATGCCCAAAAATAGCAGCATTATTATAAGAATACTTTTTAAACATTTCTTTGACATCAGCTATAAGCATTGGCAGTTTCTCTATTTCTACAGCTATATCTTCTATCAATACACTAGAACCTAAAGGTCTTTGCCCTGCTATAGTTGGTAAAACCCCACTCCTAGCTTTCCATATAATCTGCATTTCTTTAGCATTTTGCTTAAATCCACTCTGATAAATAATATTTGCTTTAGAAATAAAGCTATTAACTATATCTAATTTAGACTCTAAGCTTTCTTTGCTATCTTCAGCTAACTCAATCATGATCGCCGCATAGCTTTCATCTTTTAATTCAATCAGATATGGCTCTAACTCTTTTTGATCAGCTACAGATTTTAAAGATAAATAGTCTAAAAGTTCTATAGAAGAAATATTATATGGCTCGATCTCTACAGTTAAGTTAACTAAATCTTCTAATTTTCCATATATTAAGTTTAGTGCTTTATACTTATAATCTGGAACCGTATTTAAAGTAACAGAACTAACAAATCCTAAAGTACCTTCTGAACCAATTAATAATCTCTCTATAATTTTTATCGGATCTTCAAATTCTAAAAAAGCATTTAGACTGTAGCCACTAGTATTTTTGATAGAAAACTTCTTTTTTATAAATTTAACAATATTCTCATCATTTATGATTTCTTTACGGATTTTAACTAAACTGTCTATAAACTCTTTTTTATCATTTTTAAATTTATCAATACTTAGCTGATTAGCTGTATCTAATATACTTCCATCTGCAAAAACTATTTGCATTGAATCTATAGTTGAATATGTATTTTTAGCTGTACCACAGCACATTCCACTAGAGTTATTTGATACAATACCACCTATTTTTGCAGTATTAATTGAGCCTGGATCTGGGCCAATTTTCCTAGTATATATTTTTAAATATTTATTAGCTTCTGCACCTATAATACTTGGCTCTAATTTTATTTTTTTACCATCATCATAAATTTCATAATTTAACCAACTATTTGAAGCAAGCATCACTAAAACTTGATCAGTTACAGCCTGTCCAGAAAGACTCGTTCCAGCTGCTCTAAACGTTAGTTTAATATCATATTCAGAAGCTAGCTTTATTACTTCTTGAACTTCTTTTTCAGTATTTACAATTAAAACTAGCTTAGGCACCATTCTATATAAACTCGCATCTGTAGAATATGCATAGCATAATACTTCATCTTCTATTACTCGTTTCTTATCTAAAAAGCTTAAAACTTTAGACTTAAAATTTTCTAACATTAGTCTTAACCATAATCAAAAATGACATAGAATTATGGAGAAATTATACAGAAGATATATCTAAAGCTTAAAATTTATTTAACAAGACAATAACTAGCTTTAAAATTCTATAATGTCTAATTCATCAGCTCTTATATTTATGCTAAAATATAAACTATCTTTTTATTAATTTTCGGCTTTATTAATCATGAAAATAAATTTTTGTGCTGGACCAGCTGTTTTACCTACTTCTGTTATAAAAGAATTACAACAAATGTTAATCGATTATAAAAATACAGGGGTTTCCTTACTTTCTATCTCTCATAGAGATAAGGTATTTGATGAGGTGCATGCTTCTATACAAACAAACTTAAGAAAACTTCTGAATATTCCTTCAGATTATTCTATTTTACTTATGCAAGGAGGAGCAACTGCTCAGTTTTCAGCTATTCCAATGAATTTAGCTGGTAAACATAATAGAGCTCTTTACCTTTGCACAGGGATCTGGTCTGAAAAAGCAGCTAAAGAAGCTAAAAAATTTATTAATGTAGAAACAACTACTCAAAACAATATATCACTTAAAGAACCTTGTGATTATATTTACTATACAGATAATGAAACTGTTGATGGCTATCAAGTTAAAGAACTTGCTAAATCTTGTGACACTCCTTTAGTTTGTGATGTTTCATCAAGTTTTTTATCAAAGCCTGTCAATATTTCTAACTATGGTTTGATTTATGCTGGTGCTCAAAAGAATGCTGGTATTCCTGGAGTTACAATTGTAATTATTAAAGATTCTCTTATTCAGAAAAAAGAAAATATTCCTATAGTCTTTGATTATGATTTAACTAAAAAATCTGATTCTGTTTATAACACTCCTTCTGTTATATCTTGGGTAACTTTTGAGCTTATATTAAATTATTTACTAGAGAAGTTTGGCACTTTAGAAAAAGTCGCTGAATTTAATCAAGAAAAAGCTGAATTACTTTATAATGCTATCGATAACTCTAATATTTATGTAAATAATATAGATGAAAAATATCGCTCTAATATGAATGTAATATTTCAGCTAAAATCAGAAGAGCTAACTAAGAAATTCTTAAAAGAAGCAGATGAAAGAGGTTTTTATGGTTTAAAAGGTCATCGTAATGTTGGTGGTTGTAGAGCAAGTCTTTATAATGCTGTTTCTTTAGCAGATGTCCAAGCATTAGTAGCATTCATGAAGGAGTTTGAGAATGCTCAACTCTAAAATAATAACTGTAGATGGTCCTAGTGGCGTTGGTAAAGGAACTTTATCTAAAAAATTAGCTAAACACTTTAATTTCAAGCTACTTGATAGTGGCTCTATATATAGAATAGCTGCTTTACACTGCTACAATGCTGGAGCAAATTTAGATAGCGAAACAGATGTATGCAACAAGTTAGACTCTCTAGATATCTCATTTAAGGTAGAGGATGATTTTATAATAGTCCTTTTAAATGGTAAGGATGTAACTAAAGATATTCGTACTGAACAAACTGGGATGCTTGCTTCTAAAACATCTGCTTACCCAAAAGTTCGTCAAATGCTACATGATAAAATGTTATCTTTTGCTACTGAACAAGGTCTTGTAGCAGATGGAAGAGATATGGGTACAGTAGTTTTCCCAGAGGCTAAATATAAATTCTTCTTAGATGCTAGTTCAGAAGTAAGAGCTCAGAGAAGATATGATGAGCTAACTACAAAAGGTGAAAAGCCTGATTTTGATAAAATAAAAAAAGATATTGAGCAAAGAGACTATCAAGATAAAAATAGAAAAGTTGCTCCTTTAAAACCAGCTGATGATGCTATTTTAGTTGATACTAGCAACTTATCTATAGATGAAGTTTTTAAACAAGTTCTAAATAGTATTAACAGTCTTTAATTTCTCCACACCAGCAACATAAAATATCACAACCATTTGGACCTGATATTACAGAGTGTATTGAATTTATTGGATTGATGAAAAAATCTCCAGATACAAACTCTCCTCTCTCATCAGACATAGATCCTTTCATAACATAAACCCATTCGACATCCGGATGCATATGTTTACTTAACTTAACTTTAGGTTCTAATCTTATAAAATCTATTTGGAAATTTCTTTGGTCATCCCTTGCTAAAAGTTTTTTTGAAATTCCCACCTTAAAAGTCTCTAATTCTATATCTTTTATATTTATTTTCATTTTTTACTCTTTTGTTATAAGCAATCAATTTATTTTACTTTATCATACACCCAAATAGCTTTATAATTACACGACTAAGAAAGAAATTTCTATCTAAAATGTCTAAAGACAACTCTCTAAATAAAAAACTAAATAAAATTATTACTGAAACAAATGGGCTTTCAGTATTTAATACTCTAGAACTACTTTGTTATGAAGACTTAGATAATCAAGAGTCTATATGTATTAAGGATTTTATTAAGAAATTAAAGCTTTTTAATAATGATGAATTAGATATAGAAGAGTTATTACACCATCCTGTTGGAACAGCTTTTTATGACTTCTTTAAAAATTTTCCTCTTAAGTATCATGAAGAGCACATACATTTGACAGGCTCATTATCAGCTGAATTTATTTATCCTCGCCTCAAAAAATTACTAGAAGGAAAAAGTGGTGATGTTTATAGTCAAAAAATTAAAAATATCTATGGAGAAAATGCTTTACCTATAAACTCTGTAAAAGATATTGAAAAGCTAATTGTATTAAAAGATGGTGAAAAATTTTCAAGATATCTAGATCTACTATACCTAGCGAAGATTATTCTCAATACAAAGCAAGACCATATTGATGCAGCCTATCACATGGCAAATGAACTTTATCATAAGTATAACGTTGGTAGTATTAGGCTAAAATTCACGCTATCACGCTCTACTAGTGATGAAAAAGAAAGTATTCTCAATGAAGACTTAGCAACAGAAGAAGATGTTGTTTTAGGACTTTATGAAGGATTTGAAAATTTCAGAAAAGAACATCCTGATTTTAGTTATGTACTTTCACCATCTTTTAGAAAAGAAGCAAGCTTCTTTGACAACATTAAATTCAAAACAAAAAAAGAAAGTTTTGAATATCAAGTAAATTATCTAATTGAGATATTAGAAAAATATTCTTTTCTACAAAATGTTATGAAAGATATTGATACTGTTGGTGATGAAAAAAATATCTATAAAAAAGCTCATTTTGAGACACTTAAACAAGGTGTTAGAAAGCTACAGTATTATGGTTTTAAGATCCGTTCTCACCATGGTGAAACATTTCATACTCTAAAAAAAGGTGTACAAGCAGTAGATAATGCCCTAAATATCTGGAATATAGATACTCTAGAGCATGGTTTATCAATTGGGATAAATCCAAATTATTACTTTCAACGATTACTGCAAAAAGTATTAAAGCTTAATCAATCATTACAACCACTAGATCCAAAATCTATGGAGTTTAGAGAGATAGAGGAAATACCATGGAATGAAAATAACTCAACTATTAGAGATAAAATAATAAATGGAATAAAACTAAACGAAGAAGAAATTCTAGAATTTACAAAAATAAAATTTCATACTTCTATAGAAATAGAAAGATATCAACACGATGTTCTAAATAGGATAATAAGCAAAAATATAGGCGTAGTTGGACTTCCATCATCAAACCTAAAGCTAACAACTGCAATTCCAGACTATAAAGACCACCCTTTTAGTTGGTGGGAAAAGAAAGGGATAAAGCTAGGTATTGGTACTGATAATTATATAACTCTAAATACTAACTATATTAGAGAAATGCTTATCATCCTATTCTCTGATGCTTATAGTTTAAAAATAACAAAATTACTTATGGTTGCATGTAAAGAAAATAGAAGAGCATATATTAGTAATCTATTGTGGAAGATGAATAAGAAATAATCAGAAAATTAAGCTAAATCACTTAATGCTTTTTCAACTCTAACTTTATAATCTCTATCAGCTTTATTGAATTGCTCTAACATTAGTTCCTGAACCTCTGCTGTAGCATGAATTAATCCCTCAGCAATATTATTAGCTAACTGATTCTTCTGAGACTCATCCATCAATCTATAAAGATCTCCTACTTGAGAATAGTTATCTTCATCTTGAGCATCATAGTAATCAATATCTCCTAAAATTTCTAAAGGAGGCTCTTTATACTCTGGTATCTCAATAGGGCTATCAGAATGAGCATTAGGATAGAAATTAGGGATTTCATTCTGTGAAACATTAAGAGCTGTTCCTGCCATTGCTCCATCACGCTGATAATTATGCATTGGGCATTTTGAAGCATTCACAGGTAAATGACTAGCATTCACTCCTACTCTATATCTATGAGCATCTTGATAAGCTAAAAGTCTTGCTTGCAACATTTTATCAGGAGATATACCAACACCTGGAACTAAATTATTTGGTGCAAAAGTAGCTTGTTCTACTTCAGCAAAGTAATTATTAACATTACGATTTAGCTCTAAAACACCTATTTTCTGTAATGGAAAATCTTTATGTGACCAAACTTTTGTTAAATCAAAAGGATTAACATAATATTTTTTAGCATCTTCCTCTGTCATAACTTGTAGATTCACATCCCACTTAGGATAATTACCATCTTTAATCGCATCAAACAAATCTTTTTGTGCGCCAAAGCTTGGTTGTTTTGCTGCTTCCTCATTTGTGAAATTATCAATTCCTTGCTGAGTTTTAAAGTGCCATTTCACCCAAAAACGATTACCTTCAGAATCATACAAACTAAGAGTATGTGAACTAAACATATGCATATGTCTATAACTTCTTGGAATCCCACGATCTGACATCAAAATAGTCATTTGATGTAAAGATTGAGGATTCTTTGACCAAAACTCATACATTGCAGCAGGATCTGGCAAGTTAGTTTGAGGATTCTTTTTCTGAGAGTGAATAAAATCAGGAAACTTACTAGGATCTCTTAAGAAGAATATAGGAGTATTATTACCTACCAAGTCAAAATTACCTTGTTTAGTATAAAACTTAATGGCTGTACCACGAGGATCTCTAGCATAATCACTAGAGTCTTGACCACCACCTACAGTAGAAAAGCGCACGAAAACTTCTGTTTGCTTCCCTTTACCTATTAAAAAATCAGCTATAGTTAAATCTGATAAGTCCCTTTCCAGAGTAAAAGTACCATATGCGCCAGTTCCTCTAGCATGAACAACCCGCTCAGGGATTCTCTCACGATTAAAGTGTGCTAACTTTTCAAATAATCTGAAGTTATCAAATGTAAGTGAACCATGCTTACCTGCACTAATACTAGTATTATCATCAGGTATTGGAGCACCATTTGCAGTAGTTAATATCTTTTCCATATATTCCTCTTTATTAATTAGTATCCAACCTTTAGAACACTTCCATTAGCTACACCAGCAACGGCTTTTAAATAAGCATTGGCTACTTTTTCTGCCTCTACTGGTTCATAACCAACAAAGAAAGGACCATAAGATTCTAAGGCTTCTTTAACAACAGTTGGGCTAACAACATTTATACGAAAGTTTTTATACTCTAAGCTTGCTGCTTTAACAAATGCTTCAATCGCTCCATTTACAGTAGCTGCTACTGTCCCTAAAGCAATTGGTTCAACATTTAAAATTCCAGTAGTTAACGTAAATGACCCACCTTCTTTAATATAGTTTGCTCCGATTTGGACTAAATTAATCTGACCAAGTAGTTTATTTCTAAAGCTAAAATTCCAATCTTCTTGTGAAAGATTAACAACAGGCTTGAAAGCAACTTTACCAGTAGTTGATACTAAAGCATCAAATTGACCAATCTTTTCAAAGAATTTTTTTATAGAATCTACATCTTCAATATCAATAACATGAGAATTATTGCCACCGCTATATGTGGCTGGTATTACTTCATAACCAGCATCAATAAATTTTTTATATGTAGCAGAGCCAATAACGCCACTTGCGCCAATAAGAACTATTTTCTTAGACATTTTTGACTCCTTAAGTTCTTATTTAGCTTCTAAATATTTTAGAATGTTTTCTGGTGAGCTTTCTCCATATGGATCATCATTAGCATTGTCTCTTTTACCTGGCTCAACAAAGAACTTCTCAATCTGACCATTATTAACGATCATTGCATATCTCCAAGATCTTTTACCAAAGCCAATGTTACTTTTATCAACCAACATTCCTAAAGCATCTGTAAATTCGCCATTACCATCTGGAATTGGCTTAATATTTTTTATTTTTTGATGCTCAATCCATTTATTCATAACAAACGTATCATTTACAGATAAAACATAGATTTCGTCAATTCCAAGCTCTTTGAAACGTGCAGCATTATTTTCAAAACCTGGTAATTGATAAGTTGAGCAAGTTGGAGTAAACGCTCCAGGTAATGAAAAAACGATTACTTTCTTGTTATCAAAAATTTCTTTTGTTGTAAGATCTTGCCATTTAAACGGGTTAGATCCACCAATACTTTCATCTCTTACTCTTGTTTTAAAAGTTACGTTAGGTACTTTTTTATTTTCCATTTTATTTCTCCTTTTAGTTATATAACTACAATGGTTACATAAACCATTATATTCTTTATGTTCTTGTTGTAAAATAGATTAAATTTATAAAACCCATAAACTTAAATTATATGAACACAAGAACACTTGAATATATTTTAGCAGTCTATGAAACTCAAAGCTTTATTACAGCATCAGAAAAGTGTTTTGTGAGTCAGCCTGCTCTTAGTATGCAGATAAAAAAGTTTGAAGATTCTCTAGATATACAGATATTTGAAAGAAATAGCAAAAGTATTATTCCCACAAAAATTGGTGAAGAAGTTATTAAGCAGGCTTATAAAATCTTAGAAGAGGTAAAAAACTTAAAAGATTTAGTAAGCTTACATTTAGAGAATGGAAGAATAAATGTTTCTATCGGAGTAATTCCAACACTAGGCCCTTATCTTATGCCAAACATACTTCCACCTATAAAAGCTAAAATACCAAACATTAGTATGTCTATAGTTGAGGAAAAAACTGATACTCTAATAGATATGCTGGAACATGGAAAACTAGACTTTGCAATACTAGCAGATGATATAGAAAATAGAAATTTTGTTACCAAAAAACTTTTTAAAGATAATTTTTGTTTAGCTGTTTCTACTGACAACCTTTTGTCTAAAGGCAAAGATCTATCTGTAACAGATATTCAAGAACAAAATTTAATGCTTCTTGATGAGGGCCATTGCATGGGTGATCAAGCTTTAGAATTTTGTTCAACAAATCGCCTATCTTATAACAATAATTTTAGAGGAAGTAGTTTAGAAACGCTTAGACAAATGGTTTCAGTTGATGAAGGCATAACATTTATACCTAAAATAGCTCAAACAAAAACATCTAAAGTAAAATATATAAAGATTAAAAACTCTGACTTTCATAGAAATATTTACTTAGTTATGAGAAAAAGCTCTACTTATAGCACCTTATTTAAAGAACTATCTAAAATTATTTCTGATAATCATAATTAAATTTAATTCATAATTTTTCATATATATATAAATTTGATACTTTTCTGCCATAAAAAAGCCTTAATCATAAATAAGGAACATATAGTATTAAACTTGTAAGAACAAAAAGGAGAAAAGATATGAGAAAAATAGCATTAATATTAACAGCAATATTAGCATTTAGTGCCACTACTATTAATATAACCTACGCAATGGGACATAATAGTGATCCCCAAGCAAGAAAACAACTTTAATAAAATACTATCTATTCTTAGCATCTGTGCTTTCAAAAATTTTATCTGCTGATTTAGCTACAAAACCTTGATATAACTTTCCATTTTCATCAGGGTAACGTTTAGCAAACTCATAATAACAGCAAGGTATAGTTTTCTTTCCTTCTATAAATTTAACCTCTGCCTCACCTGAGACAGTACTTGATTGTTCTAAATAGTCTGCAGGAGTTCCTTTTATTTCTCCTCCTGAAGAGTTTAATACAAATCCATTAGATTTAAGGAAATCATTAACCTCAGAAACTTCATTAAAATGTTTAAGGTCATTTATAAAAACAGTGAAATGATTAGCTCTAAATCCAAACACATAAAACCAAGCAGCATATTCAGATTCTTCTAAAAGCTTCTGATAAGTTTTATAGCTTATATAACTCCAACTAGCGCCAGATGTTAGCAATGCTTCAGGATCTTTTATTAAACTGCTAGGTATTGCCTCAACACAAGCTTTCATAGTCTTTTGTAGAAATGGACTAAATTTACTAACTAATAGCTGACTTATAAATACTTTAGGTTCATTATGATCTTCATGTTCTAAATGTATTGCTTTTAATTTTTTAACCTCAAAATCATAGTGGCCACAAACTTTATATCCTTTATCTATAAATGGCTTTGCTAAAACATTTATATCTATCTTAGGATCATCTAAAGTTCTTAAAGCAATATGATCATTAATTGGCTTCTCGCCTTCTTCTACAAATAAATCATGAATCTGTTTAACATGAGGGTTTGTCTTAACATATTGTTCCCAAAGCTTACCTAAAACTTTAATACTCATAATTAATCCTCCAGATTAAATTTAATTCCTTGAGCTAGTGGCAAATCTTTACCATAGTTAATAGTATTAGTTTGCCTTCTCATATATGCTTTCCAAGCATCTGATCCAGCCTCTCTACCACCACCAGTATCTTTTTCTCCACCAAAGGCTCCTCCTATTTCAGCTCCAGAAGTTCCTATATTCACATTAGCAATACCACAATCACTCCCAGCTGCTGAAAGGAATCTCTCTGCATTTTGTAAATTATCTGTAAAGATAGAGCTAGAAAGTCCATAATCAACAGAGTTGTTAATCTCTATCGCTTTCTCTATAGTTTCAAAAGGCATAATATAAAGAATTGGACAGAAGTTCTCTTCTTTAACAATATCCATACTATTATTTGCTTCAATAATTGTTGGCTCGACAAAGAACCCCTCTTTATCTAATACTTTTCCACCAACTAGAAGTTTGCCACCCTGTTTTTGTGCTTCATTAACTGTACGAGCAAAGTTTTTAACGGAATCCTGATCAATTAATGGTCCCATTAGATTTTTCTGATCAAGAGGATCTCCTACTTTAACTTGCTTATATGCATTTACCATTTTTTCTTTTACTGTCTCATAAATCGACTTATGGACTAATAATCTACGAAGAGTAGTACAACGTTGCCCAGCTGTTCCAACCGCTCCAAAAACCGCTCCTGGTATAGCTATTTTTAGATTTGCAGTTTCATCTAAGATAGCAGCATTATTACCACCAAGTTCTAATATACATTTACCTAAACGACTAGCTACTTGTTCTGCTATTTGTTTTCCAACTTTAGTAGAGCCTGTAAATGACACAAGATTTACTCTTCTATCGTTTACCATTGCTTTAGATACTTCTATCTCTTTTGAGATCACAGTATAAAACACATCTGGATAGCCATGCTCTTTAATAACTTTTTTACAAATATTTTGAACTGCAATAGCACATAAAGGCGTTTTCTCAGAAGGTTTCCAAATAACTGTATTACCGCAAATTGCAGCAACAAAAGCATTCCATGACCAAACAGCAACAGGAAAGTTAAAAGCAGAAATAACTCCAACAATTCCTAACGGGTGCCACTGATCATACATCCTATGTTCAGGACGTTCCGAGTGCATAGTTGAGCCATATAACATACGAGATTGACCAACAGCAAAATCTGCCATATCAATCATTTCCTGTACTTCGCCATCACCTTCTTGCTTAGATTTTCCCATTTCTAGAGAAACTAAAGTGCCTAACGAGTCTTTATTTTTACGTAACTCTTCACCAATCAAGCGAACTAACTCACCACGTTTTGGAGCTGGGTATTTACGCCACTCTAGAAAAGCTTCTTTAGCTTTATTAATAGCAGCTTCCATGTCAGTTAAATTTTCGTTTTTAACTTTAGCTAATAGTTTTCCATTTGCTGGATTAAAAGTTTCTATAGAATCAGAAAATTGGTTTTTAAGTTTTTCCAAACCCATTCCTAATTTAGCTATTTCATACATAATAGATCACCTTAGTTATTTTTTAATATTTAAACTGCTTGAACAAGTAAGCCCTCATTCTCATAATATTTACCAAAACGATTATTATAGAAATCTTTCAAAGTAATAGATTCTTGATTTACAAAACCTTTTGGAAAGTAGTTATTTAATACTAGATCAATTGTTACACACAAGCTTGTTGCTGTTGTCATCTGTAAAGCAGAGAAATGTTTTTCGTACATTTTTCTTGATGGAAATTTTTGAGCGTAGTGCCTTTCAGCTCTTACTCCTTTACGAATACCATCTACGGAAACATATATAAGTACTATATCTTGGTTTATTCTTGGTATCGCATTTTCCATTATTTTTACCATTAGATTTAGATCACTTCCTAATTTCATATCCTCCATTAAGAATTTCATCTTTTCGCAATGACCAGGATGTCTAATACTTTTATAATTTATATTTTTCACCTTACCTTTATATGTCTCTATCATTGAGCCAATACCACCAGAAGTATTAAAAGCTTCATAAGTTAGACCATCAATTTTTATTTCTTCTACATCTGCTAATGGTGCTAGAACTCTCTCTTGTCCATCCACAACACCATTACATGGTTTTGCATATTCATTAACTAAGCCTTCAGTTGACCAGGTTAAACCATACTGTAAAGTGTTTGATACGTTTAAAGGTAAAGCTCCCACTCTCATTCGAACAGTATCTACAGAATCAAATTCTTGCATAAGGTGATTTGTAACTATACTTATAAATCCTGGAGCTAATCCACATTGTGGAGCAAAGATTGCATTAGATTTTTGTGATAACTCTCTAATTATATTAGTAGTTTCAACATCCTCTGTTAAATCAAAATAATTAACTTCAATTTCTTTAGCTAATTTTGCTATTTCCGTATTACAAAAAAATGGAAGACAAGAGACAATCGAGCCTATCTGATTATTTTTTATATATTCAGTTATTTCTTGTTTGTTATTAGCATCTAATTCTATATATATTAAATTATCTTTATGTTTATCTAATTTAGGCTTACTATGTGGAATAACCCTATCTGCTAAATGAATGATATAACTGCCTGACTCAACTAGTAGACAACTTGCTAAAGTCCCAACTCTACCAGCACCTAAAACTAATAAATTTTGCATAGAGAATCCCTATATCAGTAAAGGTATATAATCCATTCTATAGTGGAAAGCTCTCTTATAAAAGAATTATGCGCTTTAAATAGGAATAAATAAGAAAAATTTAAAAGGTTACTATAGTTCTAATATTGTTATGCATTTCTTCAAAGCCTTTATTAATATCATCTATTTTAATGTTTGATGTAATTAATTTATCTATATTAATTCTGCCATCCATATACCAATCAACTATTTCTGGCACATCTGTACGACCTCTCATTCCACCAAAGGCTGAGCCTTTCCAAGTTCGACCTGTAACTAGCTGAAATGGTCTTGTGCTTATTTCCTCTCCTGCTCCAGCCACTCCGATTATGACACTTTCACCCCAACCTTTATGAACACACTCAAGGGCTTGCCTCATTACTTTTACATTTCCTATACACTCAAAGCTATAGTCAGCTCCTCCACCAGTCAGTCTCACTAGATGGCTAACTAAGTCTTCATCTATTTCATTAGGGTTTACAAAGTCTGTCATACCAAACTTGGCTGCTAAATTTTTCTTAGCATTATTTGTATCAACTCCGATTATTTGTCCAGCTCCAACCAGTTTTGCTCCTTGGATTACATTAAGACCAATACCACCTAGACCGAATACCACCACGCTAGAACCTGCTTCAACATTTGCCGTTTTGACTACGGCACCAACACCTGTGGTAACTCCACAACCTATATAGCAAACCTTATCTAATGGTGCATCTTTTCTTATCTTAGCTACAGCTATCTCTGGTAATACTGTATAGTTTGAAAAAGTTGAGCAACCCATATAATGAAAAATTTCTCGTCCATCAGAGCTTGAAAATCTACTTGTTCCATCAGGCATTAAACCTTTACCTTGTGTCTCTCTTATAGCTTGGCATAAGTTAGTTTTAGGATTTAGACAATACTCACAATTTCTACATTCTGGAGTATATAAAGCTATTACATGATCACCAGGTTTAACACTAGTGACATTCTTGCCAACCTCAACAACTACTCCTGCTCCTTCATGCCCTAATATAGAAGGAAAGAGTCCCTCAGGATCTCTACCAGAAAGAGTGTAAGCATCTGTATGACAAATACCTGTTGCTTTGATCTCGATAAGAACTTCATTGTCTTTAGGTAATGAAACATTCACTATCTCTATTGATAATGGAGCTTTTGCTTCCCATGCTACTGCTGCTTTTGACTTGATCATAATGAAAAAAATAACTTTAAAATATTATCAAATATTAACAAAGTTATTTTTATTTAATAGTAATTTCTAGTAGAAAATAAGTAGATGTGATTTATTTTAAATAATCTATTTTTTTAATTTTCCAAGTAAAGAAAAAATTAAAGATCCAACAAATAGCACGATAAATATAATAAAAACAATTTTTGCAAGAGTTGCAGCAAGCCCTGCTATTCCAGAAAAACCAAAAAGTGCAGCTACTATTGCTACGACTAAAAATACAAGTGTCCAATATAACATAATCCATTCTCCTCTCTTTTATTTTTGTAAATATTTTCAATAAAAATAGTTTAATGTTATGAAAATTATATCATTGCCAATTTTTTTGTCAATATTTGACAAAGCATATGACAAAATAAAAAGTAGTGATTAATTTAAATTTCCCAGCCAGTTACTTCATAGCCTTTTTTCTTTAAGCAAATTTCTATAAACTTTTGATCCGAATCATCTGACCCTAAATCTTCCCAGGCATATACACTAGCAAAACTTCCTCCTTTAAGAGCTGTTGCAAGAGCCGCAGTACTACTGACAACTCCCAAAGCTATTTGACCACCACTAACTTCTTGTTGATCTGCTAATTCTTTACATTCTGCTATATCTTTATCTCTTTGCTCTTTGCTAGTATTTTTATAAACATCATTAGGATAGAATTTAGGCTGTATACTACAACCAGAAACAACAATTGCTAATATTATAAAAACTAAAAATTTACTTCTATTCATATTTCCATCTCCTATCTAAAAAAGATTATCATCAAATTGGATGGTAATTATAACCTTTGCTAATTTAGTAGTATGTATACAAAAATAAATATCACCTATTCATTTTTTTGAAACTGCTCAAGCTCTTCTAAAGCAGCAAACCATTCAACTTCAACTTCTTCTATCCTTGCTTTTAGATCTGAATGCTCTAATAAAGTTTTTTGAAGCTTTTCTTTATTATTATATAACTCTTCATCTTGCAGCAAAATTTCCATCTCAGAATTTCTCTTTTGTAGACTAGCTAAATTCTTTTCTAGTTTTTTAACTCTATCCTGAATTGGTTTTAGTTGCCTTCTCTCATTCGCTGAGAGTTTACGACTTTCTTTTTTCTCGACATTATTCTTATTTTGTTGAGGTGCATTTTCAGACTTCTTAACTTCTAGAATATATTTATAATAATCTTTCATATCACCATCAAATGGTCTGACTTTGCCCTCACCAACAAGCATATATTCATCAACTGTAGACTCTAATAGAAATCTATCATGCGATACAAGTATTATTGCTCCTTGGAAACTCTGTAAAGCAACTGTCAAAGCCTCTCTGACTCCAATATCTAAGTGGTTTGTTGGTTCATCTAGTAATAAGAAATTAGGCTCTTGGTAAACTATCATCGCTAAAGCTAACCTTGCTTTTTCTCCACCTGAAAAAGTTCCTACTTTAGCTAATGCTTTGTCACCAGTAAAATTAAAACTGCCTAAAAATGTTCTTAGTTTTTCTTGAGTAGCTTTAGTATCTAATCTTTGCATATGTAATAATGGACTAGCTTGCATATCTAACATATCTAATGAATGCTGCGAGAAATAACCAATTTTAAGATTAGGATGCTTTTCTATTTTGCCTGAAAGGATAGATATCTCGCCAATCAACGACTTAATCAATGTCGACTTA
The DNA here is from genome assembly GCF_001880225.1 of Francisella frigiditurris. Lineage (NCBI taxonomy): Bacteria > Pseudomonadati > Pseudomonadota > Gammaproteobacteria > Thiotrichales > Francisellaceae > Francisella > Francisella frigiditurris. The sequence continues at coordinate 1,553,196 of NZ_CP009654.1, forward strand.
CCAGCACCATTTAGGCCTAAAAGCCCTATTCGCATATCATTATAAATATTTAAGCCAACATTATCTAATATGACTTTATTGCCATAACCTAGCTCAGTATTTTGTAAACTAACTAATGTCCCACCTAAATGCTCTTTTGTTTGCTTAAACTCAAAACTAAATTCTGAATCAGCTTTAACAGATTCTATTCGCTGAATTTTATCAAGCATCTTAATACGACTTTGAGCTTGCTTTGCTTTAGTTGCTTTTGCTTTAAAACGATTAATAAAACTCTCTAAGTGCTCTATGTGTTTTTGCTGTTTCTCAAAATGCTTTTGCTGAAGAACTTTTTGCTCATAAGATTGTTTCTCATACGATGAGTAATTACCTGTATATGTATCTATATTTTTACTCTCAATATGAAAGATTTGCTTAACAACATTATCAAGAAAAATCCTATCATGTGAAATAAGTAATAAAGAGCCTTTATACTCTTGTAGATATTGCTCTAACCATAAGACTGCATCTAAATCTAAGTGGTTTGTAGGTTCATCCAGCAATAGGATATCTGACTCTTGCAAAAGTGCTTGAGCAAGATTTAATCTTATCTGCCACCCACCAGAAAGCTCTTTTACAGATTGATCTTGTTGCGCAGTTGTAAAGCCTAATCCTGATAAAAGCTTACCTGCTTGAGACTCTATAGAATATCCGCCTAATGACTCATACTCCTCATGATATCTAGAGTATTCAACGAAATCCTCACTTGCTAAAGCCTCTACCATATTATGTTTTAAAGTCTTTAAAGACTCTATACCATTTACAACATAGTCAATCACCTTAGCATCAAAATCATCAACTTCTTGCTTGACTGTAACTATACGAGTATTCCTAGCAATCTCAATATCACCTTTATCCGCTGAGATATTGTGTTGTATTAAGTTAAATAAAGTAGTTTTGCCAGTACCATTTTTACCAACCAAACCTATCTTCTGATTTGGAAATATAGAGAAGCTTACATCATCAAAAAGCTCTTTTACCTCTACTTGGTAAGATACATTCTTAAAGAAAATCATTAGTTTTAATATAAATATTTAATTATGTAAATTATATACGTTAAGTGTTTATATAAAAGAGGTTTAGAAAATATAGCTTACTGATTTAACTTATTTAATAATGCTAGATAGAAAAAACAGATAATATAAGCGATAACTGTTCCAAAATTAATGCCCAAAATTGGATACAGCCAATAGATTAGTAAATCATATATTATTAAAATAGATACGCCATATGAAAAATGCTTAAGTACGCCTGGGTAAAGCTGGTCTTTGTAACTGAATATCAAAACTGTAGTTACAGATGTAAGCATAACTGGAAAGGATGAAAATACTCCAGCCCACTCATGACCAACAGAGCGCGACACCCCTGTTATCAATAGAACCAATGAGGAAACAAGAGTAACTCTAAATGAGATAATCATAATCTTATTAGTTGGTTTTAACTTAGTCTTCCCAGTAATGCGTTTGTTATCTGGCACATGTCTAAAGAAAAAGATACTCACTATCATTGAGAATAAGAAAATAATAAAGCCTGATAGTAAATTAAGGTGTAATGATGTAATCCCATAGCCACTAATAAAATAAACAACAAATCCAACAACAAGTGCGCTAATCGTGTTTAAAAATCGTTGATTAATAAATAACTTGCCGCCTAGATAAAATCCCATAGTAAATATAAGAGTACTAGTGAAACCAGCAAGTGCATAAGGCATAGAATCAATCAAAAACTGTAAGCCATTTTCTCTAGCATAGAAATATGTAAAAACACCAACGCTTAAGGGCAAACCCGAACACAAGCCACCCAGTCTAGGGCTTTTTTCAGAAATATAGATAAGCCCCAATACCATTAGCACTGACAGTATTATCTTGATAGCTATTAACATCATATATAGAGTCTCCTCTTACAAACTCTAATCTCCCCACGAAATATACTCTGTGAGTTTACACTATTTGGTATTTTTATAAATGATATTCGTTTAGCCTGTCATGTTATAATCATAAAAGTTTATATTTGCAGCAATTAAATAAATGAAAGATGTAATAATTATCCTATTCAACGACTTTGAAACTCTAGATGTATTTGGACCAGTTGAAATATTGGGAAGCTTTAAAGAACATTTCAAACTTGAATACTACTCTCTTGAGGGTGGAAATATTCTTAGTAGTCAAAATGTCTCAATAGCTACTAAGAAACTCTCTGAAATCAACTCAAAGGATTATATATTATTTGTACCGGGTGGTATGGGTACTCGTGAGCTAGTTAATGATGTTAAGCTAATAAATAAACTTACAGAATTAGCAAAAAATGCTGAATATATAATAACTGTGTGTACTGGCTCTAGTCTCTTCTGCAAAACTGGTTTACTAGATGGTAAAAGAGCAACTTCAAACAAAAAAGCTTTTACTTGGACAAAATCTCTAGCGCCTAATGTCTCTTGGGTACAAAAAGCTAGATGGGTAAAAGATGGCAATATCTACACAAGTTCTGGAGTAAGTGCTGGTATAGATATGACGTTAGGGTTTATATCAGATCTACTAGGTTATGAAGTAGCTAAACAAAAAAGTATAGATATTGAGTATGAGTGGAAAGAAGATTCTAGTTATGATCCTTTTTCGGAAATATACTATTAAAATATTTCCAAGACCTCATCAAACTGAGGCTTTTTAATATTCCAAAAAATAATATTTGCTCCTATATAATCCTTATTAAAATTATATAATTCTTTAACTGTAAACTTTCTATTTGTCTTTGGATTTGTATAAGTATAATCAGGTTCTTGAACAGCTATAGTTACTATATCAAGCTTTGATTTATATTTATTAAAAAATGGATAACTATTTTTCATCTGCCCCTTTCTATATGGCACTGTATCTGGGTTTCCTACCCCAATATTACTTTCTAAAGCCATATTAAATATTTTCTCCATATAACCATGATCATTATTCCACTCACATGGTAAAAAGTTAATATACTGAACAATATAACTATCTGGAAAAGCTTTCTTTACAGCCTTTATATTACTTATTACAGAGTCTACATACGTACTACAGAAATCTTCTGTTATATACTTTTCTTCTATATCTACAGATGTCTCTGGTAAGTTAATACCTTCTACCTTTCCATTAAACTTTTTACCTAATTGATATATTAGCTTTTGGAATCTTTCTCTGACTTTAGTGTTCCATTGTTTTGTTACCCAACCAGCTCCTATAGGTTGACCCTCTCCTGCAAAATCTACTTGCTCTTGAATACCATAATCATATTCTTTTGTCCGTAAATAGTCTGGTACTGGTATTCTATTTATCTCAAATGTTTTGTCTTGTAACTGGATGAATAATTTTTTATTTAACTTTGACAGTTCTTTATAATCACTTTCTATATCTGAAAAATTATAATTATCCTTAGATGGCTCAAGTTTTCTCCAAGAATAAATTATTTGCACTCCTTTAACTTGAGGATGATTTATATCATTTAAGTGTTCTTTAACTGAATCACCATCTAAAAATAAATAGAGCTCTGGATCTTTTGTATAACCTAAACTTACTCCAAAAACAAAAATTATTATGCAAATTATTTTTTTCATTTCTATACAACAGTATCTCTATAACTAGCTAATAACTCAAAAATCTCACTCTCATTTTCTAACTGATTTAATTTCATACGAAATTCTTTTGAATTTGGGATATCTTGTAGATAAAAACTAGCATGAGTACGGATTTCTTTTACAGCCACCTTAGCAGTCTTTAGTTTTATAAGTCTTCTAAGATGCTCAGCTAAAACCTCTACTCTTTCTGCTGGAGTTGGTTGAGGGATTATTTCACCAGTATTTAGATACTCTGCAATCTGCCTAAATATCCATGGATTACCACGAGAAGCACGCCCAACCATCACAGCATCACATCCTGTATGCTCCATCATCGCCTTAGCACTGTGTGGGCTATCCACATCACCATTACCAATTAGTACAGTATTTACAGCTTTTCTCACATCTCGGATAACATCCCAATTTGCCTGACCTGTGTACATCTGCTCCCTAGTCCTAGCATGTAGGGCTATAGCACTTACTCCCGCAGCTTCACAAGCTTTAGCGACTTCTATAGCATTTATATTTTCAGCATCCCAGCCCATACGCATTTTCACAGTTACGGGTTTATGTACTGCTTTTACAACTGCTGTAAGTATTTCATTAATCCTATCAACATCTTTTAGAAGTGCTGCTCCAGCTTGTAGCTTCTTAGCAATTTTTGGCATTGGGCAACCCATATTTATATCTAAAAAATCACACTCTGTATTTTCAGCAATATACTTTGTCGCACCTACGAAGCTCTCTAAATCTGTACCAAATATCTGTATCCCAAGTGGTTTTTCGCTGTTCTCCATATAGAGCATTTCCATAGTTTCCCAGTTACGATCTACTACAGCTTTGTTACTCACCATCTCAGTATAGATCAGCCCTGCCCCATGCTCCTTGCAAATAGTACGAAAGGCACTATCACAGAAGCCTGCCATCGGTGCAAGCACTACATTATTTTCTATTTCAATATCTGCTATTTTAAAGCCCACTTTTCACACCACTTAATAAAAACCATTCACCCATATTTCTAGGCTTTGCAAATTTTACACCCTTAGCCTCAAATGCCTTTTGTACATCATCTACCTGATTAGCTAATATTCCTGACAACGCAAGTTTTCCGCTCTCTTTTAATTTAGAGAGCATAGTATCCGCTAAAGCTATTAGTACATTTGAGAAAATATTTGCGATTAATAAGTTAAAACTTTTATCTGTTGCCATATCACTAAAGTATGTTTTACTAGATACTTTATTCATCTCAGCATTTTTTATTGATGACTCTATAGATTTCGGATCTATATCGATGCCTTCTGAATATTTACCACCTAGCTTCACTCCAGCTATAGCTAATATCCCAGTACCACAACCATAGTCCAAAAGGCTACTTTTTGGATTAATATTTTCTTCTAGCCATTCTAGACACATCTTCGTAGTTTCATGGTTACCGCAACCAAAAGCTACACTTGGATCCACTGCTATATATGTTTTTGTAAAGTCGATTGGTAACTCTCTCCAACTAGGATAGATCACAATATTTTTACCAATTTCTATAGGCTCGTAATCATCTAACCAAGCAGCTGTCCATTCTTGATCTTTTATAATCTTATATTCAACTTTCTGGTCTATTATTGGAAAAGAATTTTTCAGCTCTTCTAGAATACCCTCTAAATCAAAATCATCCTCATAAAGCACAGTCACAAAGCTTTTATCTGCTAGATCTTTCTTAGTAACAGAACAAGCTAGATTATCGAACAGGAAGCTTTCAACCTTATTGTAGTCTTTAGGTGAGATATAAAACTCTATCTGTTGCCACTGCTGCATTTTGAAAAAACTTAAAATATTATCTTTCAAATAATACTAGATATAGCAATTAACGGCTAGATTAAGTTAGTTATTATTTTTAAGTATAAGTTATCTAAAATAATCTATAATTAAATAAAATCACTTTGTCTTAAGTAGTTTAATATGTGCACAAGAGTTTTATACCAAGGATCAGAAGATTTAGTAATCACAGCTAGAAGTATGGACTGGATTGATGATATGAATACTAGTCTTGTTATCTTGCCACCCAATACTAAATATACCAGTAGCTTAGGTGAAAACCCTATTTCATGGACTAGTAAATATGGTAGCGTTAGTACTTTTATTTATAATATTGGCTCTGCTGATGGTATGAATGAAAAAGGCTTAGTTGCAAATTTACTCTATTTAGTAGAGTCAGAATATGGATATGACTCTAAAGCTAAAGATCTAAATATCATTCAATGGCTACAGCTTTCATTAGATTTATTTGCTACAGTTGCTGAAGCTGTGAACTTCTTTCAATCGAATAAAATTAATATAATTACTGGCTCTCTTCCTAATGGCAAAGTTGGAAACGGGCATTTATCACTATCTGATACTTCTGGAGATTCTGCAATTTTTGAATACATTAATGGAAAGCTTTGTATACATCATAGCCGAGAATACACAGTGATGACAAACTCTCCTAAATATGATGAGCAATTAGCATTATGTCGTTACTGGAAAAACATCAGTGGAACAACTTTTTTACCTGGCTCTATCTCTGCAGCAGATAGATTTGTTAGAGCTTCATTCTTCTTAAATGCTATTCCAAAGACTATAGCTCCAAACTATATCACTCTTGTTCCAGGTCAGTTATATCACAGGCAAGCACTAGCAAGTATGTTTGGTGTAATCAGAGCTGTTGGTGTACCTCTAGGAATTTATGATCCAGATAAACCAAATCTTTCTTCAACTATATATAGAACTGTTTCAGACCATAAAAACTTAGTATATTATTTTGAATCTGCTACGGTGCCAAGTGCATTCTGGGTTAAGTTGAATGATATAAATTTTGAGAAAATAAACTCTCCATTAGTATTACAAAATGCTCAAAACTTGATTCACTCCGGTGAAGTACCTCTAGAACAATTTATAAATTATAAATATCCAACAGCTGAAGAAGTTAGAAAAGTTATTAGTTTATAATTAATTATGTAGCATCTGGCCAATGCCAATTTGGCTTATCAAGTAAACCTTGACCTAGTACTTTTGTTTGACCTAACTCTTTCTCAAGTTGAATTAGATTACTATCTGGAGCTTCTTTTAAAGCTGATACTAATATATTTGCATGAGAAACCACCCATACTTGAGTTTTCTCAGAAGCTTTGATAATAAGCCTCGCTAATGCTGGTAACAAATCTGGATGCAAACTAGTTTCTGGCTCATTTAAAACCATTAGCTCTGGTGGTCTAGGTGTTAAAAGTGCAGCAGTCCATAATAAATAACGCAAAGTTCCATCTGAAAGTTCAGAAGCTGATAGCGGCCTTAAAAGTCCTTCTTGATACAATTCAACTATAAAATGCCCATTTTCATATTTCTTAATATCTAATCTACTTCCAGGAAAAGCATCCTCTATCGCCTCATCTAATGCTTGACTATCTCCTATTTCTATAATAGTTTGTAGAGCTGCTGCTAGATCGTGACCATCTTGACTTAAAATAGGTGTACGCGTACCTAATTGAGGTAATCTTGCAGGAGCATCTTTATCACTTCTAAAATGATCATAAAACCTCCAGCCTTTTATCTTTTCTCGTAACTGTATAACTTCTGGAGTCTTATCAATATACATCGCTTGCGTAAAAATACTTTCAAATGCGGGGTTATATTGCTCAATAACTTCCCACTGGTGACCATCTCTAATTTTAACTGAAGGACCAACTCTATCTACTAGAGCTGATGGTATTTTATATACATCGCCTGCCCAGATTGTTTCTCTTTTTATCTCTGGGTCAAGTGAAAACGCGGAAGCTGTAGGTGGTTCTGGATATCCTAAAGATATTGAATACCCAAAAACTTCATCTGCAAAGCCTAAACGTAGTCTAGGAACTTTTTGCCTTGGCCCACCCTGCACAGGAATTTCTCTCTTTAACATCTGCTTAGATATTTTTTCAGGACCCGCCCAAAAAGTAGTATTTAAGCCACCCTCTTTTGCCAAAGAATGAGTTACTCCGCCTTGAGCAGTTTCTGCCAAAAGCCTTAAAGCTTTATATAGATTTGACTTACCACTAGCATTTGCCCCTGTGATTATATTAAGTCTATTTAAGGGAATAACTAAATCAAATAATGATCTATAATTATTTATAGCTAAAGTTTTAAGCATTTAGAAGAATTTTAATTTGAATCTTTATTATGATGATGACACTTACATTTATCTTTATCTCCAGCATTCGCAGAAGGCTCTATTAAAGACACCATCGCTGTCTCAACATTTTCATATTGATAAGATTTAGAAAAATCTACGCTATTAATTTGATAGTGAGTACCATTCTTATCATTAAATTCTTTAACATAATCTTCTATTTCTTTATATTTTTGAAGATAAAGCTCTTTCTTATCACCATTAACTTTTATATCTAAGTTAAAATTTAAACGTTTACCATTTTCATTTGAACAAGCTACTGCAAATCCGAATAGTAAACTTAAAACTGTAAAAGCTATACTTTTTCTTAACATCTCAAACTCCTTTCATTAAAATACTATGGCTGGCTATAAGACCAAAATAGTCTATTAGCATCATCACCTGGTTGGAACTCTACTTGCTTATTATCAATATACTCGCCATATCTAGAGTTGATGAACTCTCTATCTGGTGGAACATATGCAGCCCCTTGAGCTCTTTCTTGTTCTACTTCAGGGCCATAGTACATTGCATATGGGTTTTGTTGTGCCATATTCATATATCCAAATGAAGTTGTTGCAAATGACAACAATCCAAATGTTAAAAGAACTACTTTTTTCATATATACCTCGTTAAAATTTAATTCTGGGACATCCCTTCAAAAAAATTATATATTGTTTTAAAGCTAAAAAACACTTTTCAGCTTAGAAGCTCAGTTAATATTTGCTAAAATAGTTTTGATAAGAATTAACTCTATTAAAAATGAAAGAATATAATTCGAAATATAATAAAAAAGCTATTCTTCTAGTAAATCTAGGAACTCCTGACTCTTTTGATATTAAAGATATTAGAAAATATTTAAAGCAGTTTCTAAGTGATAAGCGAGTTGTTGAGGCAAATCCTATACTATGGTGGTTTATACTAAATCTTATAATCTTACCTATACGCTCTAAAAGAACAGCTAAACTTTATAAAAAAATTTGGAATCAAGATTCTAATAAGTCTCCCCTACTTCTTTATACAGAAAGCTTAGCCAAAAAACTAAATGATAATTTAGATGGCTACATAGTAGATTTTGCTATGCGATATGGAAATCCGTCTATTAATAGCAAAATAAAATACCTACAATCGCAAGGAGCTACAGATATAACTATCCTACCTTTATATCCTCAATACTCTGGTTCCACAACAGCAAGCGTTTATGATGAAGTATACAAATGCCTATCTAACCTAAGATGGCAACCTAATATTAAAGGAATAAAACCTTATTATGATAATGACCACCATATAGAAGCTGTTAAATCACAAATACTCGAACACTTGCAGCAAATTGATTTTAAAGCAGATGTAATACTCTTTTCTTTCCATGGCATCCCTAAAGAATACTTTGATGCTGGAGATCCATACTATTGCCATTGCCATAAGACATATCGCTTAGTTAAAGAAAGCTTACAAGATAAACTTACCGGCACCGAATTTGAACTTTCATTCCAATCAAGATTTGGACCTAAAAAATGGCTAGAACCATATACTACAGATAAACTTATTGAATATGCAAAATCTGGAAAAAATATTGTCATCGTAGCCCCAGGGTTTGCAACAGATTGTTTAGAAACATTAGAAGAATTAGCAATTCGTGAGAAAGAGGTTTTCAAAGATAATGGCGGTAAAAACTTTAGCCTTGTACCTTGCCTAAATGATTCAGAAGCTCATTTAGAAATGCTAAAAAATATTATACTAGTAGAGGGTTAAATGTCTGAAATATCATTATATTGGTTTAAACAAGATTTAAGACTCACCGACAATCGAGCGTTATATGAAGCTGTAAAATCAGATAAAACTATAGCTATCTATATACATGATGAAAAATACCCTATTGGCTCTGCTAGTAAACTTTGGCTTTCAGAATCTTTAAAAAAGCTTGATAAATCTCTAAACAATAAACTAAATATCTACAAGGGCTCTCCTATAGATATTATAGAAAAGCTAACCAAAGAAAATAATATTACAAATGTATACTGGAACCGCTGCTATGATAAGTACAGTATCAAAAGAGATAGTGAGATTAAAAAGCTTTTACAGAATAATGATATTAATGTAAAAACATTCAATGGAAGCTTACTCCTTGAGCCATGGCAATGCCTAAAAGATGATGATACTCACTATAAAGTCTTCACTTTTTTTTACAAGAAACTAATTCAAATAAAACCTTATGTATCAAATTTACCTAAAGCTAGTATAACCAACCTTATAAAACTTGAGAACTCATCGCCTTTAGAGAACTTAGACCTAACTAAACCACAACACTCTTGGCAAAGAATTATAAACTTTTGGGAAGTTGGTGAAAAAGCTGCTCAATTAAAACTAGAAGAATTTATTGAAGATAAAATAAAAGACTATAAGGAAGCTCGTGATTACCCAAGTTTTGATAGTACCTCAAAACTATCACCTCACTTGCATTTTGGAGAAATTTCTCCTAACCAAATTTTTAATGCTATATATCAAAATAATGTTTCATCAAATCATGAACACTTTATCCGTGAATTAGCTTGGCGTGATTTTTCATATTATCTGATGTACTACTACCCAGATTTTGACACTAAAAACATTAATGAAAAATTTGATAATTTTGAATGGAATAATAATCCTAAACTTTTGAAGAGCTGGCAAGAAGGACAAACAGGCATCCCTATAGTTGATGCTGGTATGAGAGAGCTTTGGCAAACAGGATATATACATAATCGTGTACGTATGATAGTTGCTTCATTCTTAGTTAAAAACTGCTTAATTCATTGGAAATATGGAGAACAATGGTTTTTTGATTGCCTTTTTGATGCTGATATCGCTAATAACTGTGCTAGCTGGCAATGGGTTGCTGGGTGTGGAATGGATGCCGCACCATATTTTAGAATATTTAATCCAGCACTTCAGGCACAAAAGTTTGACTCAAAAGGAGACTATATTCGAAAATATATTCCCGAAATTTCCAAGCTTTCTAATAAATACTTAGCTGAGCCATGGACTGCCAAGCCAGAAATACTAGAAAAAGCAAATATTCAATTGGGTGAAACATATCCTTATCCAATAGTTGATTTAAAAACTAGTAGAGAAAAGGCTTTAGAGAAATATAAACAAATATCAAAAGGATAACTTAATAAAATTATTAAACTTATCACCTTTTTTAAGTTTAGATAAACTATTGTCATAACTATCAGTATCTAACAATGGTGCATATTGAGACTCAAAACATATACCACCATATTTTCTCACCTGCTGACCATTCTCCAATATTGAACCATCCGGATAATTAGTAGTATAAACCACCATTACAGGATAAGAGCTGGTCACCACTAACTTCCGCCCGCTAATTTCATCTTCTAGAACTGTTTTGTCATTAACATCTACAAGCAGAATATGATCTATGCCTTTCTCTACATTGTTTTGATAGAAATCATTCTCTATTTTATCTGATATCTTAGTAAGCTTTGTAAAATCCATATCTGAAGGAACATCCTCTAAGGCAACAGCTAATTGCTTCTCATCGGTCCTGAAATATTTCTTTATAGGCATCTTCAGATAGTTATCTATGATTGTTCTTTTAATATTTCCTGAGAGATTAAAATAACTATGGTTTGTTAAATTTAATACACTGTCTTGATTTGCTATAGCATGATACTCAATAACAACCTCATTATCTTTTAACTCATAAATCACTTCTATATTCACATTAGCAGGAAAACCATCATCTTCACTTTTTTGTAATAGAGAGAATTTAACTTTTGTGTCACTTAAAACTTCAATCTCAAATTTTTTAAAGCTAATACCACCTTTCCCACTATGTAATACATTGATATCAGATTCTCTTTTTTTCTTAATATTATAAGACTTACCATTTAGCTTAATCACCCCATTTGGAATACGTCCAGCAATTCTGCCTACAGTAGTGCCAAAGTAAGACTCATTACCAAAATACCTATCCAAATCTTGATAATTAAGAACTATATTTTCTAATTTGCCCTCTTTATCTTTTGTCTTTAATGAATAAATAGTTGCTCCAACATCTAGTAAAACTAATTCCACATTATTGTTTTTTAATGTTACTACTTCGATCTCTCTTTTATCCTTAGTTACAACTTTCTTTATATTCATAGCAACCTCTAAATATAATTTTCTTTTACAGCATCTATAATACTTTTAGCAATCTCTTGTTTTGACATATTCTCAAACTTTATCTTATTGCCACTTTTAGAAATAATAATTACACTGCTATTATCTTTTCCTAATACAGATATATCATTAGCCACTATCATATCTAAATTTTTCTTTTGTAACTTAGCTAAAGCATATTCTTCTAAATTCTGTGATTCTGCAGCAAATCCAACTGCAAAAACCTCTGGGAAATTCTTTTTACAATTTAGCAACACATCAGGGTTTTTTATAAACTCTAATGTAAGTGAATCATCTGTTTTTTTTATTTTATGCTCAAACTTATTTTTTATCTTATAATCAGCCACAGCTGCACAAGCTATAAATATGTCATTTAATGATGTCTCAGAAAGCATAGCCTTATTCATTTCTTCTGCTCTTTTAGTATCTATTATTTTTAAATTTTTATTATCAATATCAAAATCAACATCTGTCTTAGCCTTTAGGACAGTAACACTAGCTCCTCTTAATAGTAGTTCGTTAACTAAAGCTAATCCCATTTTTCCAGAGCTATAATTTGATAAGTATCTAACTCCATCAATATTCTCAACTGTTGCACCTACTGTAATTAAAACTTTTTTATCTAATAAATCTTGCTTAGTCGCTAATAACTGATAAAGGTCTTCGGCTTCAGGCAATCTACCACCACCAATATCACCACATGCTTGCAGCCCACTATCTGGCTCAATAATGTTATAGCCCACAGATTTTAGTTTCTCCATGTTCTCTTTTGTAAAAGGATTATTCCACATATTCACATTCATAGCAGGAGCTATATAAACTTTTGAAAAATCTTTACAAGCTAGAAGCATTTGTGAAAGTAAATCATCGGCTATTCCATTAGCCACTCTTGCAATTAGATTTGCAGAAGCCGGAACAATAATTATTTTATCTGCCCATCTTGAGAGATTAATATGACTCATAGCTTCATCATAATTAGACATATTAAGAGCCTCATCAGTATATGTCTCACATCCTAATGCTACTAGCAGTTCTGGCTTTATAAAGTCTAAACCACCTTTAGTCACTATCGCTTTACATTGATAGTTTGACTTAATAAAAAGTCTAATTAATGTAATAGCTTTAAATGCTGAAACACTACCAGATATACCAAATAATATTTTTTTAGACATAACCTATTTCTCTAAAATTCTTTCTCTTTTATAAAATAAAACAATTAACATAACCATTATAAAAATCGCCACAGTCATAGAATATAAACCTACTCTAAATCTAGATTCATCAACAATAAAGTAAGCAAATAAAATTCCAAAGCCTATACTACTCGTTCTACCTAAAGCATAAATAGAATTAGTGCCTATAGCCCTTACTTCTGTTGGAAACTCTGTAGCTGCATATTGTGCCCAAGTAATATTATAGCCGCCACCAATAAACCCAATTATGATTCCATAAATTAATAAACACTTCTCTGAAATATATGGATAACTAAATATAGCTATTATAAAAATAATCAAATTTAATATAAAAAACAAATTTGGTGAACGAAAATACTGATTATAAAAACCACTTATAATACAACTAATAATATTTCCTATAAAAAAACCAAATAAAAATAGTTTAACTGATATTCCAAATGTTTCCTCTGCAGAAATGAACTTTATCATTGCAAACATTACTGTAATAGTAAAAAAATATGGAATTGTTATCAGAAAATTCATAAAAAGTGATTTACTATGTTTTTTTAATAAAGTAATTAGACTTCCTGCTTTTCCAGTCTTCGCAGTATTATATAGTTTTATAAATTCTGGTGATTCTTCTAATGAGTTCCTAAAAACATAGATAAGTAGCCCAGCTAATCCACCTACTACAAACATCAACTTCCATGACAATACTCCCACAAAAGTAGCTGTGACTCCACCTAGCACTCCTAAAATATAAAGAAAACTCATTCCCCATGCTGCAAATTTTCTAGGAAAAAACTCTACTATAAGCACAGTTGAAACACCAAACTCACTAGCCAAGCCTAAATATGCTAAAAATCTAAGTGCTAAGAAAAACTCAAAATTAGTTGCCACCACTGATAAAAGAGTAGTCATAGAATAAAGCAAAATACTATATTTAATAACAGTTATCCTACCAAACTTATCTGCTAAAGAACCAAATAGTAAAGCTCCTGCTAAAATTCCTGCCATCTGAATATTACTAACTAGATAATATGTTTGCTGTATTTCTGTAGTGTTTGTCATTAAAAATTGTTCTTTAAACAAATCCACATATGAAACACTTATAACTGTAAGGTCATAAAAATCTATAAAATAGCCTAAGCAGAGAATTACTAAAATCCATTTTGCATTTTTCATTGCTAAAACAAATTGATAATATTATGAATTATTATAATTAGATAAACTCTTAATAACTATAGATAATAAAGATTAATCAACGATAATATTTTTCTCATTTGCTGTTTCTTTACAGAACGCTATATAACGCTTATCAGTAACAAACCAATAGAATATAGCACCAACAATACCTTCTACAAGATAATTATTCATTGGTGAACAGATACAAATAAAGATAATAAATGGTAAAACTAATGGTAGAAGTTTTTTAAAACCAATTCTTCTAAACTCTATACTTCCATATATAGTCATTAATACTATAAGTATAACACTCATATTAATATTTGTTTGAATCTCAACAGTATTTAATAGTAGTGTTAATACCACAAATACAACCAAACCAAAAAGTCTTGTACGAGGAGCTAAAGCACCCATACTGACAGGAGCTGCCATATAACCAATAATATGAAAACCTGTCACAACCAGCATTAATCCTGCCCAGTTATCTGAGAAAAACAAAAAAATAACAGCTAAGATAAAGTTAGCTAAAAGTGATCTACGTGAAATATTAACAACTGGAGTAAGCTTTGCAAAGTATCTTGGCATTTGACCTTCAGAAGACATTGCATATAGCATTCTAGAAGATGCTCCTAAGTAACTATATCCTGTTGCCGATGGGCTAATAACACTATCAATTATTAATAATATTGATATATAACCAAGGCCTAATAATGTAGCTAATTGTAATAAAGGTGATTCAAAATCTAAACCTTGCCATCCACCTTTACTAAGTAAATATTCATGAGGAACTGCTTGCATAAATGCATATTGTAGTCCCATATATAAAAATAGAACTAACACTAAGGCTAATATGATTGCTAATGGGATATTTCTTCCTGGATTTTTGACTTCACTAGCATAAGCAACTACTGTTTGAAAACCATTGAATGTATAAATCAAACCACCAGCAACAATCGCTGTTAAAGCAGATGTAAATCCAAATTGATCATTATTAGGGATATCTGCTGAAAACATACTTACATGCTCATTACTATGTGTAAAAGCATATACTGTAAATATTACAACAATAATCGCAGGAACTGCCATTTTAAATACTGTAATGGCATTATTTACTTTTGCTAAAACTTTTACTCCATAAAAGTTAATAAAAAAATAGACTACTAATACTAGCAATGCAAAAACTGTTCCTGCAGTTGTTAATACATTATTTTGCATTAACCAATCCATATTTTTAACACCTGCTAAATATTGTGTAGTAGCTAATGCTTCAGAAGAAATCACTACAACAATACCAAACCAGTTTGCAAAAGCAAATGGCATAGCAAATATACTATTATGTGATAGAGCACTAGATCTTGTAATAGCACCTCTCACAGGATATATAGAAACGACTTTACCTAGACATAAAGCTATCATCAATACCAATAGTGCAGCTAAAATCCATGCCAAAAAGGCCCAATTTCCGGCATTTTTAGCTGTTAATTGTGCACTAAATAGCCAACCTGATCCAACCATACAAGTCGCACCGATAAGCACTGCACTAAAAAGCGACATCTTTTTTACAGATACATTATTATCACTCATACTTTTTCCCTATAATTAAATTAAAATCATGCTAAAAACAAATATTTATTTTTAGTTGTGATTGCTTGATAACTTTTAACATTTATTGATAAAAAAATTAAGAACGTGATTTTAAATTATCACTAAGAATATGAGTTTACAATATTTTTTACTCCTCCAAACTCATTAAAGAAGCATTACCACCAGAAGCTGTAGTATCTACACTAACCGTTTTTTCCACAACAAATCTTCTCATATAAAGTGGCGAAGCTGTTTCTATTGCTAACTTAGTACACTTACCATCTTTAGCTACACTTTCAGCTATAAATGGAATAATAGCCCCTCTTCTAAGAGCTATTGCTTGCTGAACTTGTTTAACAGCTCTAATATTTCCAGAAAAAGCAACTAAAGCAACTTTACTATTAAATAATAAAGCCGATGTCAACTCTTCAGAATCACCCATAACTAGTTGCATAACTTTCTTATCAATTCCAGCTTTTAACATTAGTTTCACAATATTATAAGCAGTTAAATTTCCAGTATATGCTGGTTTAGCAACAACTGTATTACCAGCTAGTAAAGCAGCTACGGCCTGTCCAGCAAATCTAATTAATGAATCATCACTAGAACAAATACTTACAGCAACACCTCTACCTTGTAAACTAATTTCATCTATTTCACCAGTAGGTCCAGGTAAACGTGTTGGATGAGCAAACTCATTTCTAGCTTGTAGACAATAATAAGTTACTAACTGTAGAGTCTTATCAATCTGTATCTGAGCATCTTCAACATCTACGTTAGATTCTGATACTATACATGCAGCTATACTATTTCTATTTTCTTCAAGTAGCTTAACAAATTTCTCAACAAGCTCCGCTCTTTTTTCTGCATTAGTTGAATTCCAAATATCAGCTGCACTACTAGATATTGCTATCGCTTTATCTGCCATACCAGGAGTAGCTATATACATTCTTCCAATCACATCATTATTTTTACTTAATAGTTCTGTAGATATACCTTGACGAGCTCTTATATCTTCAATGATATTTGTCACTTTATAGCTAGACTTAATAAATCTGTGTGTATTTCTTTGATCTTCAGCTAGTTTTTCAGGATTATAAACTTGTTCAACAGCACCAACATCTGAAAGTTTCTCATTAGCAAGTCTATGCATATAGTAAGGCCCGCCAGCTTTCGGACCAGTACCAGATTTACCTTGTCCACCAAAAGGTTGAACACCAACTACAGCACCAACGATATTTCTATTCACATAAGTGTTACCTGCTTTAATATGATTTTTAACATAGTTCATAACTTCACTGATTCTACTATGAACTCCACAAGTTAAACCATATCCTGTAGCATTAATATCTTTAACAAGTTGTTTAAGTTTATTTCCTTTAAACCTCAATACGTGTAAAACTGGTCCAAACTGTTCTCTTCCAAGATCAGATAACTTGCTAATCTCAAACATCGCAGGTAATACATATGTACCATTTTTAGACTGCTCAGTTTCTGGAACTTGATATAATAATTTGAATTTATTCTTTTTCTCTTCTATATAAGCATTTAAGTTATCTGCAGCTTCTTTATCAATAACTGGTCCCACATCAGTCTCTAAATATTTAGAATCACCAACATTTAACTCTTTCATAGCTCCAATTATCATTTTAATATACGAATCTGCTATCTCTTCTTGTAAACATAATACTCTTAATGCTGAGCATCTTTGACCAGCACTATCAAATGCTGACCTAATAACATCTCCTGTTACTTGCTCAGGTAATGCTGAAGAATCAACTATCATAGCATTTTGCCCACCAGTCTCTGCTATAAATGGAACTATTTCACCATCTTTATTAGCAAGTGCTTGATGAATAATATTAGCCACTTCTGTAGATCCTGTAAAAATAACCCCTTTTGTAAATGGACTTTTTACTAGAGCATCACCTACAGTTTCACCAGCTCCAGGCACAAATTGAACAACTCCTTTAGGAAGCCCAGCTTTATATAAAAGCTTTATAGCTTTATAAGCAATAATAGGAGTCTGCTCTGCTGGTTTTGCAACTACTGTATTACCAGCAGCTAGAGCAGCTGTAATTTGCCCTAAAAATATAGCTAATGGAAAATTCCAAGGACTTATACAAACCATAGGCCCTCTTCCACTAAGCTCAAGCTGTTTTAGATGTTCTGCTAAAGCAGGGATTTCTATTGGTGCTCCAAATTCTCTACGAGCTTGTGCTGCATAGTAACGACAAAAATCAACAGCTTCCCTAACTTCATCAATTCCATTTGCTAAAGTTTTCCCAGCCTCTATCATAGCAATTGCTATAAGCTGTTCAGTTTCTTTTTCTAATAAATCAGCAAACTTTTCTAAAATTTCCGCCCTAGTTTCAGCAGGAGTTTCATTCCATTCAGGAAATGCTCTTCTTGCCTCTTTTAAAGCTTTAATTGCTGCTTCTGAATCAGCATTTAATACACATCCTATTACTTCATTAGTATTAGGGTTTATTACATCTTCTATATTATCTTTGCCAACTTTTAAACCTTCAATAATACACTTAGCCTTATAGTTTTTCTTATCAGTATATTTAGCTATAGTTGCATACATCTTATCTAACTGAGCAAAGTCTTCTATATTATGACCTTTTGAGTTTAATCTAGGCGCAAGTATATTTTTTGGATAAGGAATACTAGGATGTTGACCACAACCATGATCTATAGCTTTTTTAACAGGATCTTCTATTAGCTCTTCTATTGGTAAACCTTCATCAACTATTCTATTTACAAACGAACTATTTGCTCCATTTTCTAAAAGCCTTCTAACTAAATATGCCAACAAATGTTTATGTCCACCAACTGGCGCATAAATTCTACATGGGATTCCACTATATTCTTCTTTACCAACTACATTATCATATAGAGCATCACCCATACCATGTAAACACTGAAACTCAAAATCAGTACTACCTTCAGCTAGCTCTAATACTACAGCTACTGTTTGAGCATTATGAGTAGCAAATTGTGGATAAATATATTTTGAATTTTCAAATAACTGTTTTACACAAGCTTGATATGAAACATCTGTGTGATATTTACGTGTGAATACCGGATAACCTTCAAGCCCCTGTTCTTGAGCATGTTTTATTTCAGCATCCCAATAAGCCCCTTTAACTAATCTAATCATAAATCTACGATTAGTTTTTTTAGCAAGATTAGCTAAGTAATCTAAAACATATGGAGCTCTCTTTTGGTATGCTTGAACTACGATACCAATTCCATCAAAACCTTCTAAAGATGGTTCATGAGCTAATCTTTCTACTAATTCTAAAGAAATCTGTAATCTTTCAGTTTCTTCAGCATCAATATTCATGCCAACATTATATTCTTTAGCTAATTGAGTTAAATTTAATAGTTTAGGATATAGCTCCTCATGAACTCTTTCATGCTTAGCTACTTCATATCGTGGGTGTAGTGCAGATAATTTAACAGATATACCAGGATTATCTTTAATTAATGGATTATTAGCATAATTTGCAAGCTTTTCAACAGCATAAACATATTGGCTATAATAGTAGTCAGCATCTTCCATAGTCATTGCTGCTTCACCAAGCATATCATAAGAATATGTATAACCTCTCTCAACTTTCTTTTGAGATACATTTAATGCCTCTTCAATTGTTTCGCCAAGCACATATTGTTTACCAACGATTTTCATTGCTTGTTTCATCGCTTTACGAATTACAGGCTCACTAGTCTTCTTAACAAAAGACTGAAAAACTTTTCTAAAACTTCTTTTCTTATTATCTCTAAGTATCTTACCTGTTAGCATTAAGCTCCAAGTAGCCGCATTTACGAATAGATGTTTTTCCATCCCAACATGCTCTTTCCATGCTGCACTAGTTAGTTTGTCTTTAATAAGTAAATCTACAGTGTATGTATCAGGAATTCTTAATAAAGCTTCTGCTAAACACATAAGTACGATACCCTCTTCTGAAGATAAATCATACTCAATCATAAAAGCATCTATCGCAGATTTTTTAAGTCTATTCTTTCTAACTGCTGCAACTAAATCATAAGCTCTCTGTCTTACTTTTGCCTTTTGAATACTATCCATTTCAGCCTTTTCAACAAGTTTTGAAACAGCTTCTTTTTCATTAGTAAGCCAAAAATTTGAGATATTCATAATCCCTGAAGAAATTTCATATTTTCCACTATGATTTAATAGTTTATTCATAACACCTCTTATTTACTTATCTTATTTACTTAAATTAACTTCGTTATATTCTTTTTTAGTTTTTATTATTTTTTTTACTAAAGATTCAAATCTATCTAGGGATTTAACGCCTTTAAAAAGCCAATCAAACATATCGTTATCTTCGGAAGTTAAAAACTCTATAAATAGCTTTTTATCTTCAATAGATTCTTTTATATACTTTTCTTCTAAATAAGGCTTAAGCATTATATCTAACTCAAGCATTCCTCTTCTTGCTGAATATTTTATCTTATCTAAAGAATAGAATATTGGATTATCACTTTTTATTAACATTAAAATTTACTATATTTACATGTATTCGTATAAAGTCTATACCTATTATTGGCTATATCCAAGAGGGTAAATTTAATTTTATTTAGGATTTATTCTTTAAATTATTTAATCATTTATGTATTATTGCTGGAATAAGACTTTTTATTTTCAAAAAAGTTACTAAAATTCATATTTTTCGCCTAAATATTACATTTAAATAAGGACTAATAATGGCAAGCGATAATCAAACTTTAATAAATATTTTAAACAACGTTGATGAACTAGAATTGTTTAAAAATGTATCAGAAGAATGGTCAACTATTCTTAATGAACATAATGAAGAAATAAAAGTAAAAAAATTATACTCAGCTTTAATAAAGGAAAGTATCAGAAGAGAGACTGCTGAAAGACTTGCTAAAGATGCAAGATCTTACTCAGATTTAATTCAAGAGCAAAGTAAGCAAAGGCTATCTGACTTAAAAGAAAATTTAGAAAACCAGATAACTTTTTTAAGACAACAAATAAAATCATTAAAAGAAGAATCTGCTAAAAATCTTGACTATTATAGAGAGCAACTTCAAAAAGCTACAAAAAGATTAGTTGAAAATAAACAATAATTGTTAAAAATATTTACTTAGAAACTTTTTCACTTTAGCTTCCTCAACTTTTATAACTTCTAAGTTGCCTATATTACTCATAAGTATAAATTTGATTTCGCCTTTATCGTTTTTCTTATCTAATAACATAGCATTATAGAATTCTTCTTGCCCTATTTCTTTTGGAAGCTCAGAAGGAATGTTGAATGCTCGCAATAGTTTAGAAACTTTTTCTATAATATCTTTATTAATTAAGCCTAGGAAACTAGAAAAATCCATAGCCATGTACATACCAACACCAACAGCTTCACCATGCTTTAGGCCTCTGTACTTTTGGCATTTTTCGATAGCATGTCCAAACGTATGACCAAAGTTTAAAAGAGCTCTTCTACCAGTAAGATCATATTCATCTACTGCAACAATTTGTGCTTTTATCTCACAACTTTTTTTAACCATCTCTATTAAAACTTTAGGATCTTTTTTATTAATAGACTCAATATTTTCACACAAGAAGTTAAAAAAACTTTCTGATATACAGCCATATTTAGATACTTCAGCCATTCCTGAGATATATTCTCTTTCAGGCAAAGTTTTATAAAATTGTGGTGATGTATAAACCAATTTAGGCTGATAAAATGTACCTATCATATTTTTGCCTAATTGATGATTTATTGCTGTTTTACCACCAACTGAAGAATCTACTTGTGATAAAAGAGTAGTTGGTATTTGAATAAAATCTACTCCTCTTTGATATATAGATGCTGCAAAACCAGTTATATCCCCGATAACTCCTCCACCTAGTGCAATAAGCATAGTAGCGCTTCTAGTATAGTTATTTTCAAGTAAAGAATTTATTATTTTATCTAAACTCTGTTGAGACTTGAATTCTTCACCATCATCTAAAATACAAATACTAACCTCTTTTGCTTCAGCTTTTATAGAGCTTAGGAACTTGTCTAGATAAATCTTTTCTATTGTTGTATTAGTAACTATGAGAACTTGCTTCTGATTTATAAAATTTGATATATAAGAAAAATTCAGCTCACTATCTAAAATAATTTCATAATTATTGCTAGATGTTGGCTGAACATTAAGTTTAGTTATCACAGAGGAGACTCTTCGACTAAGAAGTTTGAAATTTTACTAACTATATTTTTTACTGTTGCTCCATTAGTCTCTACAACAACATCAGCTATACTTCTATAAAGGGGCTCTCTTTCTTCCATAAGTTGCTTTAGTACGCCCTCTCTATCATCTACTCTTAACAAAGGTCTTTTAGTATCTTTTGATGTTCTTTCAAGCTGTTGCTCTATCGTTGCCTGCAAGTATACAACCTTACCTCTTGAAGAAAGTAATGATCTAGTATCAGCATCTAAAATAGCTCCACCGCCTGTTGCTAAAACGATGTTTTGCTTTTCAGTTAGAATATCTGCTATAACACTTTTTTCTCTTTGTCTGAAGCCCTCTTCACCTTCGATATCAAATATCCAGTTTATATCAACTCCACATTTTTCCTCTATCACGCTATCAGAATCTATAAATTCACGTTTTAATTCTTTAGCTAATTGCTTACCTATAGTAGATTTACCTGCACCAACAGGCCCTATTAGAAAGATATTTTTTGTTCTAATCATTATTTTTCTTAAAGCTTATTTGATTATACACAGTGATAGTAGTTACTAATCACACCTTTTATATCTTAAAATCGTAGACTATATAAAATACCTAAAAATCTCTGTTTTTTCAATAAAATTTTATCTAAACAACTTCTCTTTGTATGATTTTAGGAGTTATAAATATTAATAGCTCTTTATCCAAATTTTCAATATGAGTGTTACTAAACAAATACCCTAAATATGGAATATCTCCTAATAAAGGCACCTTAAGTTGAGTTTCTCTCTCCTCTTTATCATATATACCACCTATAACTATTGTTTGACCATCTTGAGCCATAATTTTTGTAGTAATCTCCCTTTTTTCAATTGGTGGTGGCTGACCCTCTTTTCCCGGCAACACAGAGTTTTTAGTAACTAAAAGCTCCATTATCATATATCCATCAGGGGCTATCTGTGGAGTCACCTGTAACTCTAAAACAGCTTCTTGAAAGGCAACTGATGCGGCTCCTGAAGCAGTACTTTGATTATATGGAACATCTGTACCTTGTTTAATAAAAGCCGTCTCATTATTTGAAACAATTAGGTGTGGAGATGAAACTAGATTTGCATTTCCTTCTGTTTCTTGAGCTTTTATTTCCATACCAATATAAACACCATTTCCAACTGTACCCCCAAATTTACCATAAACCATATCTCCTGTTGCAGGATCAGTTGGTGGGGTAAAAGTATTTATCTGAAAGTTAAATGAATCTCCAGGACCTCTTATTTCATAATTAAAAGCTAAGTCTAATGATGCGGTTCTACTAACCTCAACTATTCTAGCCTCAACAAGTACTTGATCATTCGGGACATCTATTTCTTTAATTACTTCTTTTATTTTAGGAATATTTGCTTCGGTATCAGTGACAATTAAAGTATTAGTTCTAACATCAGAAGTTATACTTCCTCTAGAAGACATTATTCCTCCATTTTGATTAGCCATAGAAGTAATAACAGTTTGTGCAGAAGTAGCTGTTGTATAGTTTAATGGTATAAACTCAGTTATCAAAACTGCATTATTCTCTAAAGATCTTTTAGTTTGAACCTCTAGTTGCTCCTGAGCAGCTATTTCTGGGGCTGGTGCCACATATAGAATACTATTCATTTTTTTTGTAGCTAAACCTTTACTCACAAGAATAATATTCATAACCTCATTCCAGGGAACATTTTTAAGGTCTATAGATATATTTCCTCTAACACTACTACTAACAACCAAATTCAAACCTGCAAACTCAGCTAAAACCTGCAATACTGTCTCTATAGGAGTATCTTTAAACGAAACTGTTATTGGTTCATAAATATTAAAGCCTTCAACCCTACTCTTTTGTCTATCAAATTTAAATTCCAACACATTTGCTTTTCTATTGTCTGAAAATGCTATTCTATCTAAAGAATGTATTTCAAATACTGTTTCACTCTTATTGTTAGGATGAGATATTTTTATTGAATCTACTATTGTATTAAAGACGGTTGTATTCATGTCACTAATCCAACTATCTGAAATACTAGTATCTTTTAAGGTTATTTTCATAGTATAGCCATCTTTTGACAGCTCTGTTTTAAAGTTTGAATAACTACCCACTTCAGTATCAAATACTAATCCTAGTACTGCTCCGCCATTTAAACTACGATGGAATTCAATATTCTTAATATGATATTTAGTATCTCTTTTACTTGTAGTGTTTACATTTGCTTCTCTTCCTACAATACTACTTTCTTTTTCAGTATTTTGTACAGCATCCATACTTTGACCACTATCTATATTAGAAGAGATCGTATCAGCAGCAAAAGCATTAAACTCTAAGTTAAAAATAAATATAAATAAAACACTTATAATAAAAAATTTTTTCTTAAAAAACATTTTTTTCCTTTAACGTAAAACAAAGTCAGTTTTCTTCCATGTATTGTTTAAACTATCTTTTTTCCACTCTTGTATAACAATACCATCATTACCAATAGATTTAACTATTCCATAACTTTCACCTATTGGATCATTTTCTTTTAAATAGTAAAGTTTAGTATCTTTACTTGATTCTATAACGCCCCAATCTTTATCTCCCTGATAAACACTCCCCTTAAATCGGAATGAGTTAATTGGGAAATTCTCTAGAAAAGTTTTCTTTTTTTGCATTAATTGCTGCAGCTCTTCAGGAATAATTTCTTCTTTCTTTTCTATAGCTTGTACGCTATTAATCTCTTTCTTTTGAAAAGGTAGATCATGAGCCAAATCAAAAATATTTCTTATTTTAGATAACCTTTCGAAAGTTACAATATCAACACCATAATCAGGCATAATTAGCTTTTCTGTACTTTTTAGAGTTTTTTTATTACTTATTATCATATTATCTATATCTGTAAACTGACTATTTGTACTAGCATATATTGATACAGCAATATTCATTAAAATAATAAACAAAGAGAATCTTAATATATTTTTTAATTTGATACTAGAAATTACAGCAAAAATCATACTCCTGTCCTACTATAAGTTCTTAAGTCAAAATTCATTGTCAAGACATTACCATTTCCTTTAGCTATGGTCATATTAGTAATAACTACAATTTGATCCATATCTAATAAAGCAACGAAGAGCTTTATCATATTATCAAAAGTCCCGATAACAGTAGCTCTAAAATTAAGTGCATATAAATCTAGCTCTTTATCTTTTTCTACACCTATTGGAGATAACTCTGTAATATTAACGCCTGACTTTTTTATATTATCACTAAGGATTGAAAGAAACTCTGGAACAGAAAGTTTTTCTGGAATAGTTATTCTTTCTTTCTCATTATGCTCTTCTAAGATTTTAACCTCTTTTTCTAGCTCTTTAAGATCTTTTTCCTTTCTTATCAAAGAAACAATTCTAGCCTTTAAAGCACCTGTCTCTAAATCTGCTTTTTCACCTTCAGTAATAACAGGCGAAACGAACATCATATAAAAGATAAACAAAAACATCACAAACAAGATTAAAGTAACTAATAACCTAGCTTTCAATCTCATATAAAGAACTTTTTTAACATATTTATGCGATAGTAAAGAGTTTAATTTTTCTATCATAATGTTAATTTCCTACCATATTAGCTTTCTCAAAATTCAGAGATATAATAAAACTTCTTTGACCTTGTTTTTCTGGTCCCAAATTAGTTAATTCAGCCTTCTTAAGACCAAAGTTTGTTTCTAAATTTTTAATAAAGTCTGACAATAGTTTTAAATTAAGAACTTGACCAGTCAAAACAACTGATTTTGTTTTTTCAATATATTTAAGATTTTCAAGATATATTCCATCTGGAATTGCTTGTGATATATTTTCAATACCTAGAAGCATATAATACTGACTTTTCTGTATACGGGCAAAATCATCTGTGGTATCTAGAAGTAAATCTCGACGCTTTTTCATTTCAGAGTATCCAGCTATTTCTTTAGATAACTCCATTACTTTTGATTGCGCATAATCTTTAGTTTCCAACTTCAAGCTAGTCGGCCAATATGTAATAATAGAAACAACATACATTATAATAAAAGATATTAAAGCTATAAAAGCGACATCTATAATCCAGTATAAAACTAGCTGTTTTTGCCATCTTCCTCTAATAAAGTTAATAGATACCATAATTACAATTCTTCCCTCATAGCAATAGCTGTTGCCATAACATATCTATACGAATCTTTAATTTCATCTTGCGAACTTTTCTTAACAAAAAGAAAAGGATCTAGAAGCTGGCAATCTAACTCAACCAAAGATTTTATAGACTCAAAGATGGAGTTAAGTCCTTTTTTTAAACCGAAAATATAAACTTTTTTATCTTGATTATTAAATGTACTTTCAAAAGATTCACCATCAACATCTAAAGCCAGAAAATCTACAAATCTAAGCAATAATTGAACAACCTCATCCACATAACTAGTATCATTTATTTTCAAATCAAAAATTTGTACTAATTCATAGTCAATAAGCTCTCCTTTAGAAGAAAAGCAATATAAACATATTTTATCGCCATATAAATCAAGCAATATACTCTCTTTTTTATTTTTAGAAATTTCTTCAAAATAAAGTTCTTGAACAAAACGAGAAATTGCAAATGTATCAATATCACATACTGCTAAAGTTTTTTTAGCAGCTTTAGATATAGCGTTAATTTTTTCCATATATGATATTTCAGGTATATAATATACTTCAATCTTACTTTCAGAAATAATATGATCAAAATAAGTAAAAGATATCTTATTATATGTTTCTGGATATTTCTTTTTAAGAAAGTGCTCCTGTATATAATCTGAGACACTAGTTTCTGAAATAATTTCTAAGGCTTTTTTATCACAAACTATATCCTCATAATTAACCATATTATCTTTATAAACCAAAAAGCCTAACTTTGTATTTTTAAGCTTATTAAATTTAATAAGGTCGGTTATATAAGTAGCTAAATACTCTGTTGATACATTTCCTTCAACGTAAGCTTCTTCCGGAAAATCATTAGTTTCAAACGCTATTAACTCATACTCATTATTCTCATGCTTCTTCAATTTAACCGAAGATGCTGAAGCCAAATCATATTCAATGCCAAGCACAGTTTTTTTTGCTTTTTTTCTCAATTTCTCAAGCCACAAAGATATCATTGTTTTAACCACTCCCAAACAATTAAATAAGTTTGCACAAAAACTGCAGCAAAGCTATATAGAATACTTAAAGTTAATAGATATACAAGTCTGTTTATTCTATAATTAAATAAAAATTAAGTAAACTATAATCACCAAAAAAGGATTTAAGATGAAAGTAATATTATTAGGTGCTCCTGGCGCTGGAAAAGGAACTCAAGCAAAAATAATAGAAGAAAAATATAATATACCTCACATATCTACAGGAGATATGATTAGAGAAACAATAAAATCAGGATCAAAATTAGGCAATGCACTAAAAGAAATACTTGAAAAGGGACAGTTAGTATCTGATGAATTTATTATAAAGATAGTTAAAGAGAGAATAGAAAAGCCCGATTGTAAAAATGGTTTTTTACTTGATGGAGTTCCAAGAACTATTAAGCAAGCAGAAGAGTTAAATAACTTAAAAGTTGCTATTGATTTTATAATAGAAGTTGAAGTTCCAGATAGCCTACTTATTGAAAGAATAACTGGAAGAAGAATTCATCCAACCTCAGGTAGAGCATACCACATAAAATTTAGCCCTCCAAAAATTGAAGGAAAAGATGACTTAACAGGAGAAGATCTAGTTATACGCTCAGACGATAATGAAAAAACTGTTAAAGAAAGGCTTGAGGTATATCATAAACAAACATCTAAATTAATAGATTTTTACAAAAACTTTAATCACTCTGAAATAAAGAGTCCAAAATACCTAAGAATCAATGGTGATCAAGATGTTAAAGAAGTAAGCAAAGAAATATTCACTAAAATCAATAATAGCTAAATCCAGCCAAACCATTTCTCCCAGAAATCCTCTCCATCACCGCCCTCTGCGATATCTTTAAGATATTTACTATTCGGATAGTTTGCTTTAAGCACTTCCATATTCATATCTACTTGTTTTTGTAGACCCAATTTCTTATATGATTTAATAGTAAGTATTAAAGCATCTTCTATTGAAGAGCTCTGAGGATATTTTTTAATAACCTCAGAAGATCTATTTATAGCAGCATTAAATGCTCCTCTTTTATAGTAAAAATGAGCAATATTCATATAGTACTTAGCCATAGCATCATTGATATATATCATTCTTCGTTTTGCATCTGGAACAAAACTTCCATTAGGATCTAAAGCTAAAGCCTTTTCAAAATTATTATACGCATCCGCATAGCCTGAAACATCATGATAGGTCATATCATAAGGAGCATATGTTTGAAGCAGCCCTCTACCGTTTTCAAATCCAACGACACCAATCATATAGTAAATGTAACCTTTATTTTTACTATATGGATACATCTTGATAAATTGCTCAGCCAAGGCTAGTGACATCGTTGCCTCATCATTTTGATAGTAAACATAAACCAAATCAACCATTCCTTGCTCAGCTTGTTTTGTAAATGGATACTGTGCAGCTAAAGATTTATAAGATCTAATAGCATCAAAATATTCTTCATTTTGCATCTGCTCATGCGCTTTGGCATAAATGAAATCAGCAGTATACCCAGTATATACCTGAGGTAATTCTTGATCTTTTTTAGCTCCACAAGATATCAACAAAAGAACACATAAAATATAAAAAAAACTCTTTTTCACAGTAGCATTACCCTTTATCATAAGCTTTATACTATAATTTCTTTTTAACAGTTTAAGAAAGCAAAATCTATAACTTAACAATGACAGATAATACACCATTAAAAAAAATTCATCAAAATATTATACTTAATAACTCTTATGCTGGAAAAAGAATAGATAGTGTTATAACAGACCTTTTACCAGATTTTTCTCGCTCTCAAATACAAAAATGGATCAAAGATGGAAATATCAAAATAAATGGCACTATCCAAAAAAATAAATATATTGTTTTAGGCTATGAAACTCTAGACATAAATGTTGAATTAACACCACAAAATGAATGGATAGCTGAAAATATTAAGCTTGATATTGTTTATGAAGATGAAGACATCATTATTATTAACAAACATGCTGGAATTGTAGTTCATCCAGGCGCAGGCAACTCAACAGGCACCATATCAAATGCTTTATTACATCATAATAAAGAATCTGAAAATATTCCAAGAGCAGGTATAGTTCATCGCTTAGACAAAGATACTACCGGTCTAATGGTTGCTGCTAAAAGCATTCTTGCTTACAATTCACTTATTGAACAATTATCAAATAGAACTGTAAATAGAAAGTACTTAGCTATAGTTGAAGGGTTATTAGAATCATCTGGTACTATAGACAAACCAATAGGTAGAAGCTCTTCCAATCGAACAAAAATGGCTATTACTGAAAATGGCAAAGAAGCTATCACAAACTATACACCTATCGAATTATTTACCTACCACACATTAGTTGAATGTAAACTTGAAACTGGGCGAACACATCAAATAAGAGTCCACATGAAAAGTATAGGATATCCTCTAGTTGGAGACCAAACCTACAATAATAAATCTAAACGATATCCGAAACTTGATAATCATACCAATAACGCTTTATCTAACTTAAATAGACAGGCTCTTCATGCTTTTAAACTATCATTCATCCATCCAAAATCAAAAGAAATCATGAATTTCACACAACATCCTCCTTTAGATATGCTAAAATTAATAAATATATTAAGACAAAATTAATTAGATAATGAAAAATATAAAAAACTTTTTAATTCCTTTTACTCTAACAGCTGGAGCTCTATTAATATCTTTTAACACTTATGGCGATTCCAATATTTATCACCTATCAACACAAGCTCCTGAATATACTCATGAAAAACCGGACTTTGCAGCTATGCCAGTTAAAGAAAAAAAAGAAACTTTTATCAAACTTGCACTAATTGGTATAAATAGTGCTAATAATGAGATATGTGCTGAACGAAAAGAAGTAAAAGATATACAAAAATCTTTAGATAAAAATAAAAAAATAAACAATAAGCAAGAGAAAAGATTAAATACTTTTGCTGAATATTATAAAGTTGACTATCAAAACTTATCATCAGAGCAAGTAATACAAAAACTACTTATTAGAATAGATACAGCACCTCAAAGTTTTGTCTTAGCTCAAGCAATATTAGAAAGTGGCTGGGGAACATCTAGATTTGCAACAGAGTATAATAATTACTTTGGTCTTCATTGCTTTGAAGATGGCTGTGGAGCAAAAGCAGAAAAAGCTGATGTATATATGGAAATATTTAGAACACCTGGTGATAGTATATTGGGTTACTATTATAGATTAAATACTGGTGGTGCATTTGAAGACTTTAGACAAGTTAGAGCAAAGACAAATGGAAAATCTAATCAGGTTGATGATTTACTTAACACATTAAGTAATTATTCTGAATTAAGTGGCGATGAATATAAGCAAAGACTTTTAAGTGTTATAGATTATAATAACTTACGCCAATATGATACTCCAACTTGTGGAAACACTCACTAACTTTCCCTTCTATTCATAAAGTAGAATTAAGCTTCTGTTTTATGTATACTGATTAAAGGTTACTTATTCTAAAAAAATATGAAGATAATCATAAAAGAAGGTACTGCTTATTTTAGTGGAGAGTGGACAGTAGAATCATCAGACTATTCTAAACTAAAAAACTCTCTTAAAAAAAAAATAAAATATATCGATATTAAGGATGTATCTAGAGTCGACACTACTGGTGCATGCTTAATTTTAAAAGCATTAAGTTCTCTTTCCCTAAGTACTAAAAACTTAATTAACGGAGAAGAGAAAATAAATAATGTCATTTCTCTAACTTCAAAATATTACACTCCAACTTCTGAACTTACGGGTAATGAAGAAAATAATATGGCACCTATATTTAACCAAATATATATGCTTGGTAAAAATACAAATAATTTCTTCTCAGAGTTTAAAAAACTCATATCTTTCCTTGGTGCAATTTTCATAGGGTACATACATTTTCTTAAACGCCCTCAAAAGGCCTTTTTTTCTATTGTTCTTGATGTCACCTACGATGCTACAATTAAAGCTCTTAGCATTATTGTATTATTGTCATTAATAATTGGTTTAGTTTTAACATATTTACCCATGAACCTAATGATGCAATACGGGACTCAAATATTCGTTGTTGATATGTTAGGAATTTCTTCTTTTAGAGAGTTTGCTCCACTTTTTACAGCCATAATAGTTGCTGGCAGAAGTGGCTCAGCATTTACTTCAGAAATAGGAATAATGAAAGTAAATGAAGAAATTGATGCTTTGCAAACAATCGGTGAAGACCCTATGCAAAGGCTAATTTTACCAAGAATAACAGCCCTAATGATAAGCTTGCCCGTACTTACAGTAATAGCAATGATTGCAAATATTATTGGTGGAATAGCAATTACATATGCATGTGCAGGAATAACTCCTTTAGAGTTTATAGAAAGACTCTTCTCTAATGTAAGTGCCGGAAACTTTTGGATTGGGCTAGTAAAAACACCTTTTTTTGCTTTAGTTATTGCTGGCATAGGGTGCTTGAGAGGAATTACTGTTAAACGTGACTCCCAGAGCGTAGGTGCAGCAACAACAGCAAGTGTAGTTTATTCAATTTTCTTAATAATTGTAGTCGATGCTATATTTGCTGTAGCACTAAATGGTATAGCATAAGGATCTTTGAACATGGCAAATAACAATATTATTGAAGTTCGCGGATTAGGAACAAAATTTGGTAGACAATGGATACATAAAGACCTTGACTTAAATATTCCTGAAAAAAGAATCAGCTGTATCATTGGTGCTAGCGGATGTGGTAAAACTACTCTTATGAGAGAGATATTAATGCTTCAACCAATCCAAGAAGGTAAAATATACCTACAAGGTCAAGAAATATCACAACTTGCTGATAATCCTATAAAAAGACGTGCAATATCTGGATCTATGGGAATGATGTTTCAGCATTGTGCTCTATTTAGCTCAATAACAAACCTACAAAATGTTATGTTTCCTCTAAGACAACATACAAAACTCCCTACAGATATTTTAGAAGAAATTTCTAGAGTCAAATTAAAAATGGTTGGCCTACATGAAAGCGCTTTTAACAAGTATCCATCAGAAGTTAGTGGAGGCATGCTTAAAAGAGTTGCTCTAGCTAGAACAATAGCTCTAGATCCTAAAATTATTTTTTTAGATGAGCCTAATGCAGGCTTAGACCCCTACTCTGCAAAATCAATGGATAATTTAATACTATACTTAAAAGAAGAGCTAGGAATGTCAGTAGTAATGATTACTCATGATCTAAATACTATATGGAACATTGTTGACGATATTATATATATGGATGAGAAAAAAATTATGATTCATGATACAGTTGAATATGTTGCTAAACAAACTCAGTATGAAAGCATTCAAAAATTCTTTCATTCGCATGAGCAACATCAATAAAGGAGATAAATACTAATGAATGAAAATAGCTTTAAAAATCTCTTTGCTGGTTTTTTTGTATTATTCATGCTTTTTGTAATGATATTTATAGGCTTCTCTTTATCAGGCGGCTTTAAACAACAACCAACAACAACCTATGTCGCAAACTTTAAATCTATAGCAGGTTTAAATGATGGATCAGTAGTATCTTATAAAGGCTTTAAAGTTGGTAAAGTTAGCAAAATTGAAATAAATCCTAAAAATCCAAAACTTGTAAGTGTTTTTATGCAAATAAATAATGATATTACAATCTATCAACAGACTGTTGCAACACTTCAAGCTGTTGGAATAACTGGTCAGTCTCAAGTAGAGTTATCTTTAAAAATAGACAAACATGAAAAAGCCTTAGAACCTATTCAAGTTATGCCAAATAGCGTGCCTGAAATAGCGACTATGCCTTCTCAATTTGATAGTATTATGCAAAATGTAAATGGCATATCAAACTCTTTAAATGAAATGGCATCTAAGTTTAATAGTATGATGTCTGAAGATAATATGGGAGCATTTAATAATTTAATAGATAGTACAAACATACTCCTTTATAACCTAAGTAACTCATCTATCTACTTTAATAAAACACTTATGGACATGAATGAGACTATGGTAGATATGCAAGAAACAATCGTTAGATTAAATGGTGTTCTTCAACTACTAGAATATGATCCATCAATAATTGTTAGAGGCGTTAAACATTAAAAAGAGAACATTATTATGAAAAAATATATATTACTAAGTATAGCTATATTAACAATTCCTTTTAAAGCTTTTGCTTTTTCAATATTTGATGGGCCAATTACCGTACCTACTGAGAAAGCTTATGTGTTACATCAACATAGAGGAGATAGTGGGCTTCCAAACATTGGTGAAGCTGATGTTAATACAACTTTGTTAGTTTATAGCATTCAAGCTCAAGCTGTAAAATCTACTGATATGTTTTACATAAAAGACAATCAAATACATCAATTTGAAAATAGTGCATGGGCTGTTCCAATAAGTAAAATGCTTACTGTAGCCTTATTTGAATACATCTTAAATACAAATGCAGTTACTCGACTTGCATTTCAAGATATAAATATACGTCAAGACTTTACTTTATCTGGTACGACCCCGTATGGACCTATTCTAAACTTAGATACACATAAGTTTTATTTCTATATAACTTTCTATTTAACTAATGAAAAAACTAAAAAAACTCTAATTAAAACAATAAAGTTTGAGAAAAGTGACATTGGTGATAATATAACTGCTGATCAATACGTTGATTTAACCAATATAGCTATTAATGACATATTTGCTCAATTAAGACCATGGTTAATAGAACATTTAAAAATTGAAAAGAACAAAAAAGCCCCTCCTTCTTTATTATCTTCTTTAAAAATAACTAGCAATAAATCCAATAACTCCTCCAAAGATACCTCCCCAGACAACTAACCAAGCTAAATGCTCTCTAATTATTTGTTGAATAATATCTTTTACCATTTTAGGAGTTAACTCATCCAATCTAGAATTTACAATACTTTCTATTTTCTCCTTAGCCATACTAGAAATACTTAAATTATCAAAATGTACATTTTTCAAAAGATCACTAATCATTTTATCTATTTTCTCTATAAACTTTTCTCTTAAACTCTCCAGTCCTGTTCTCCCACCTAAAAACATATCTATCATTGAGCCATAACTACTAGACATTATTGCATCAATAAAGCTATCAAAAATTTTATTATAATCTAACTTTTTAACTAAGGTCTCTTTTAGTATAGGCTCCATATCTGAAGTGCTTAGAAACTTTTCTATATTTTTTTCAGAAAAAAACTGATGCATTATCATATTTTTTATAGCTCTTTTAAAGTTTTCAAATTTGTTAGGAATTATTCCAGAACCATAAACAAACGGAATTTTTTCGAATAACATATATATTGCTATCCAATTTGTGATAGCTCCAGACAACGCATAAAAACCTACAGATTTTATTTGTTGATTGCCCATATATACACCAATCACTGCTAAAAGTAGTGCAATTAAATTAGTTAAAAAACTTTTATTTATAGAAAACATCTCCGACCTTCTTCTCTACTCTATTAAATTTTTATATATTATATAATAGTAAAATATTTAGATTAATTAAAAATATCTAATGAGAACAATTCGTGGTTTTTTTCCTGAAATTAACAAATCTCTTATAGAAACTGAGATATCAGGAGAATATTATAATTATTTTAAAAATGTTCTAAGGTTAAAAAAAGGCGATTTAATAAACCTTTTTAATAACAAAGATAGCTTAGAATATATTACTAAAATAAATAACATTTCAAATAAACACTTAACAATCAACATCATTGACTCTATAAAGATTGAAAAAGAAAATAATTACAATATAAATCTATATCAATCAATTATTAAAAATGAGAATTTTGATTTAGTTGTTCAAAAAGCTACAGAGCTAGGAGTTAATAATATAATTCCTATAGTAACTGATCGAACCAATCATAAGTTTGACCATAAACATTTTGATAAAAAAATTGATAGATGGCAGAAAATTGCTATTAATGCTTCTGAACAATGTGGTAGAGTATTTATACCCAAAATACACGACATTATAAACTTATTTGGAATAAATTTTACTGATGCTTTAAATATAGTCTTATGTCCATACACTAAAAATAAAGAAAATAGCATAGAATTAAATATCACATCTAACAATAACTTTAACATTTTTATAGGACCTGAAGGCGGTTTTACTGATGAAGAAGTTAAGTTCATAAACAGCCAAAACAATAGTCTAACCATGAATTTAGGTGATAGAATTTTAAAATCAGAAACAGCTCACATAAGTTTAATTTCTATAATAAACTTTCTAAAACAAAAATAGCTATTATTTATCAATAAAATTGCATACAGCTTTTTTAAGTGCTTTAATTTATAGTTAGTGATATTTTTTATGAGACAATCTCATGCAACAAAGAAAAACTTTATCGGCTCCCTTTTGGATTGTTTGGACAATAGAATTTTGGGAAAGATTTGGATTCTACGGCTTCCAAGCTATTATTTCACTATACTTTACCCGTAAACTTGGAATTAGTGAAAAAGAAACTATCTTTTTAATGGGATCAATGTTTGCTTTTACATATGGTTTTGTTTGGGTTGGTGGTTATTTAGGTGACAAAGTACTTGGTGCCAAAAGAAGTGTTGTGCTTGGGTCTGCTATACTTGCCATTTCTTATTGTTCTTTTAGTTTTGCAAGTCACAGCACTATTTATTACACATTAGCAGGGATAATTATTGGTAATGCTATATTTAAAGCTAACCCTTCTTCATTAATATCAAAGATGTTTGAAAAAGGCGATTCTCGCTTAGATGGAGCTATGACTCTCTACTATATGGCTATAAATATAGGGTCTTTATTTTCAATGAGTATAACACCAATAATTTCCGAAGTTTGGGGATACAAATATGCCTTTACTGTTTGTGGAATAGGTCTTATTACAGGACTTGTTGCATTTTTTCTTTTTTATGGAAAAATGAAAACTCTATATACTGATGCTGGAAGTAAACCTCTAAATAAAACAAATCTTGTTTACACTCTAGCTGGCGCTTTAGTTGCTCTTCTAATAATTGCCAATATATTGCCGAACACTAAATTATGTATAAGCTTAACAGCTATTGTAGTAATTATTGCTACTACCTACTTCTTATATATAGCATTTTCTTCAAACAGTTATGAGAGAAATAGAATGCTTGTGGCTCTAGTTCTTATAATCCAAGCTATAATATTCTTTGCTTTATATTTTCAGATGCCTACTACACTTACTTTTTTTGCTGTACATAATGTAGAAATGACTATTTTTGGATGGGATGTACCCGCAGCACAATATCAAATGCTAAATCCTTTCTGGATTGTACTACTATCACCTTTATTGACTATAATATATAGAAAAATCAATTCCAGCCACGCTAGTAAATTCTGCTTTGGAATGGCTATGATGTTAGTTTCATATGCCACTCTTTATATAACGAAATATTTTGCAGTAAATGGAATGGTATCTGGCTGGTGGTTAGTAGCATCATACGCAACATCATCACTAGGGGAACTTCTAATTTCAGGACTTGGATTAGCAATGGTAGCTGAACTCTGCCCTGCTGCTTTTTCTGGTTTTGTTATGGGGTTCTGGTTTATTTCTAGCATGATCGCGTCATATCTTGCCTCTTACATAGGGTCTTTTATTGCTGTTCCTGAGGGTGATACTTTAACAGCTAAACAAAGCTTAGATACATATACCCATGTATTTGGAGTAATATCTCTTGCCCTAATAATAACGACTATAATAATGGTTATTTTAATCCCAACATTGAATAAATACATTAAAGGTCTACACACAATCGAAGATCATAAAATGGACAATGTTTAATCAAAGTTATAAAAAAATTTTCTTTTTTTGTTAAAATATAACCACATATATATTTGATATTATTTTTATGACAACGTTCTCAAGAGAAACATGGCTAAATAACTACCCTGAATATACTCCTCATAAAATAGAGAAAAACTACCAGACTTTATTAGACTTATATGATGAAGCAATTTCTCAATACTCTAATAGAATAGCTGCCACATGTCACTCTGAAGAATTTTCTTTTAAAGCGATTAATAAACTGTCATCAAAATTAGCTAGCTATTTACAAAATGAATTAAATATCCAAAAAGGTGATAGAGTAGCTATAGTCTTACCTAACTGTATACAATTTATAGTTAGCCTTTTCGCATGCGTTAAAATTGGAGCTGTTTTTGTAAATACAAATCCTCTCTATACTGCTGAAGAGCTTAAAGCTATATTTAATAATTGTAATGTTAAATGTGCTATCGTTATGGACATGTTTGCTAATCATATACAAAAAGCTAAAGATGATATTCCTTCTTTAGAGCATACTATTGTAACGAATATCGCAGACTTATATTCATTCCCTAAAAAACAAATCATTGGTCTTGTATCAAAACATCTAATTAAAAATAAACCTAATTATGATAAAAGCCAATTCATAACTTTCTCAAAAGCTCTTTCAGGTAAAGAAAACAAATATCTAAAACCTAATATATCTAAAGAAGATATCTTATGTCTACAATATTCTAGTGGTACAACAGGAACTCCTAAGGGTGCAGTATTAACTCATGATAATTTAGTATCTAATATTAAACAAGTTTGGGCATGGGTTAATGGTGATTTAGACCTTTACTCACAAGTTGTTATAACAGCACTACCTTTGTATCATATATTTTCACTGAGTGCTAATCTATTATGTTTCTTCTTTGCTGGTGCAAAGAATATCCTTATCCCTAATGCTAGAGACATAAAAGATCTAATAAAAACGATGTCTAAAAATGAGTTTACTATTTTTAATGGCCTTAATACTTTATATATGGCCTTATTAGACCATCCTAATTTTGACAAAATAAACAAATCAAAATATAAATATTCCTTAAGTGGCGGAATGCCAATATCTAGGAAGATCTATTTAAAATGGCTAGATAGAACAGGTGTTGAACTTAAAGAAGGATATGGAATGACCGAAATGTCTCCTGCCATTTCATTAAATAAGTTTAATGAGTCAGAGTTCGACTACTTTGGAACATGCGGTTACCCAATTCCAAATACTGAACTAAGTATAAGAGATATAAAAACTTTTGAAGAAATACATAACTGTTATGATGAAGGTGAGATTTGGTTAAAAGGTCCGCAACAATGTCAAGGTTTCTGGAATGATGATGAAAACAATAGGCTCTACTTCACAGATGATGGCTGGTTAAAAACCGGAGATATTGGATATATAGATAAAAAAGGCCGTCTTACTATTACAGATAGATTAAAGAATATGATTATAGTTTCTGGCTTTAACGTCTATCCTAGAGAAGTTGAGCTTTGTATATCTAAACTTAAAGATATACGAGAGGTTGCTGTTACAGGAATTCCTTCCAAAACATCTGGTGAAAGAGCTATTGCTTTTA
This sequence comes from Francisella frigiditurris, assembly GCF_001880225.1. Taxonomy (NCBI): domain Bacteria; kingdom Pseudomonadati; phylum Pseudomonadota; class Gammaproteobacteria; order Thiotrichales; family Francisellaceae; genus Francisella; species Francisella frigiditurris. The sequence goes on from NZ_CP009654.1 coordinate 1,591,915, forward strand.
TTTCTTTAACTCAAGGATCTAAGCTATCAGAGCAAGATATAATTAATCATTGTAAAGAAAGACTTGCAAGCTATAAAGTTCCTAAAACTTGTATTTTAATTGAAACATTACCAAAAAATAATACTGGTAAAATTGATATTAAAAAATTAAAAGCTGACTTTTTAAGCAAATAAATATCGGGGTTATAAATAATTTAAAACGTGTTATAATGCATAACTAATTTTCTATCCTCATTCTTTTGATAAATGCAAGAAACAGAGATAAAAAGCCCCGAAAACTTTTGGACTCAAAAAAAAACCATCATCGCTCTAGCGATTAGTTTATTAGCTCTTGCTGAAATTGTAGATTTAACTATTGTTGCTGTTGCAATACCTCAAATAATGGGTGCTGTTGGCGCTAATATCGAAACCATTGCCGATGTTACAACTATATATATTGTAGCAGCTGCCATTTGTATTTTACTTTCAGGTCTTGTAATTGAAAAATATGGGATGAAGCGTGTCGCTCTTGTTTCTGCCATTATTTTTGGAGTTTCTTCTGCTCTTTGTGGCATATCAACATCTTTAACTGAAATGATTATTTTCAGAGGGTTACAGGGTATAGGAGGAGCTTTCCTTCCATCTCTAGCCCAAGCATATATATCCACAAATTTTAAGAAAGATGAATTCAATAAAATGATGGCTGTATATAGTATGGTTATAGTAATGGGTCCCATATTAGGACCAGTACTTGGTGGGGCTATAACTGAAAATATGTCTTGGCGTTGGATATTTTATGTAAATGTCCCTATTTGTTTAGTAGCTGGAATCATGATTTTTATTATGATGGACAATACAAAAATCAAAAATATAAAAATTGATTATATTAGTTTTGGTTTTATGGCTATTGGAATTGGCTGTCTAGAGCTTTTTGTTGATAATGGCAACACAAATGGCTGGTTTGACTCTATTGAAATAATCATTCTTCTAGCAATAGCCATAATTGGAATAGGTTTTTTCTTATGGCGCGGAATCACATATTCATCTGTTATCAAACTAAGTATATTTAAAAATCTAAACTTTGTTATAGCTTCATTTTTATGTTTTACCTTTGTATTACTTTTTTCTGCTGCTATGGCATATTTACCAACTATGTTGCAGCAAATATACAACTATCCCGTTGATTTAGCAGGTTATATTACTGCTCCACGAGGAGTCGCTGCCGCAGCTACAGCCATAGTAGCTCAAGGATTTTTAATTAAAAGAATTGGTTGTCGTACTACAATGAGTTCAGGAATGGTGATTTTTGCTATTTCATCATTTATGCAAGCACATTTCTCTAATGTTCCGAGTGAATTTCATATTCTGACAACAACAATGCTACAAGGCGTTGGGATGATGTTATTTTTTATACCTTTAATGCAAATGGTAACTGTTGGCATTAAAGAGGAAGATATGGGAGACATGTCTGGAGCTTTTAACTTCTTTAGAAACTTTGGTGGTTCGGTAGGAACAGCTTTTGTAGCAACAATAATTTCTAGAGCTCAACAAGTAAATTTTCAAGAAGTAGGAAATAGCATTTCTGCCTTAAGTCCAAACTTCCAAGCTTGGTCACAAAGCTCCCCATTCAACGATTTAACAACTCAAGTTGCTATGGCTCAACAACAAGTTTTATTCCAAAGTAGCTTAATGAGTTATTTAGACTCCTTTTATATTGTAGGTTTAGCTAGTCTAGGATTAGCAGTTTTCCCATTTTTTTTAAAAGAGCCTCCTAAAGATGCTCCGGCTGTGATGGGACATTAAAATTGTGTTAGTTTTTATTTAAAAAGGTTTTGAAATGTCTGAAGAAGAAAATAAAGAACTGAAACAAAATAAGTTTTCACCAAAAAAAATTGCTATTGGATTAGGAATAATAGCAGTTACTTTCCTAGGAATTTATGGATATTACTTATATAACAAAATATATCCAAGCACTGATAATGCTTATGTAGATGCTGATATAATAAACATCTCTGCAAAAGTGGGCGGTTATATAGATACTGTATATGTTAAAAATAACTCTTATGTTCATAAAGGAGATAAACTCTTACAAATCGATCGATCTAATTATGAGCTTCAAGTTGCTCAAGCAACAGCAACTTTAGAGGAAGCTAGAGGACAATTAGAAGCTGCAAAAGAGCAAATATCTATAGCTAGTTATAATCTTGCTAAAGCTGAATCCAGCTTAGAAATGGCATCTCATATGGCTACTCGTTACAATGAGCTATTTAAAGAAGGTGCTGGTTCACAACAAGATGCCCAAAAATATACAGACCAAAAAACTCAAGCTTTAAAAGCTGTAGAACAAGCTAAATCTTCATTAAAGCAAGCAGGTATTCAAGCTACCATAGCAAAAGCACAGGTTGATGCTGCTAGTGTTGGTCTAAGCAATGCAAAACTAAATTTAAGCTATACTAGCTTAACAGCTCCGGCTGATGGATTTATTTCAAACTTAAAAATTTACTCTGGACAATTAATTGCTCCTGGTCAACCATTATTCGGATTTATTGATGATAAAAAATGGTGGGTAAATGCTAACTTTAAAGAAACAGACATAGCAAGAATAAAACCTGGCCAAAAAGTATCTGTTAAATTAGATATGTATAGCCATACTTATACAGGTACTGTTGATAGCTTAAGTTATGCTACTGGCTCTGTTTTCTCTTTATTACCAGCAGAAAATGCAACAGGTAACTGGGTTAAAGTAACACAGCGATTCCCTATAAAAATAATATTAGAAGATAGTCAAAAATATCCTCTAAGAGTTGGTGCTAGTGCTACAGTTAAAGTTGATACAATTTAAAGGTATTAAATGAAAGTAAGAAAAATAATATATAAAGGATCTATAATATTATCTGTCACTTTTTTAACAGCATGTAGCTTTTTTAGTCCAGAATATGAAAGACCCAAAACTGATACTCCTAATATGTGGCTAAATGAAGGCGACACTAAAACAATTGACAAGCAAAAATGGGATCTGCCAAAATTAGCTTGGTGGAGATTATTTAACGATCCTCAATTAAATAGTTTTATTACTATAGCTCTAAAAGATAACCAACAATTACAAGTTGCGATTGGTAATATAAAACAAGCTGAAGCAGAAATAGAAAAAGCTAATTACGCATGGTTACCAACAGCATCTGTTGGTGGTGGTGGTTTTATTGGCCAAGCTTTTGGAACAAATGTTAACTCAAGCATCCCTCAAGCTAAACAGTTCTTGTCACAAGGTACTGAGACTTTTGGCGGTTCTTTAGTTGGTGTTGTGCCAAGCTATACTATAAACCTTGTTAGGGAAATAAAGATTGGAGAAGTTGCAAGATATAGTAAAAAAATGCAAACAGAGTTGAAAAACACTACTCGCTTATCAATAATAACCCAAGTTGCAGCTTCATATTTTTCTTTAGTTACGGCTAAAGCTCAATTAGATCTTCAAATAAGAAAAGTTGAAGAGTATGAATTATTACAATACTTTGCTCAAAAACAATATGATGCTGGTGCAGCCTCTTCTCTTTCTATTAAGATGATTAATCAACAATTAGAATCTGAAAGAGGAAAAATAGCTGGCATAAAAAATGATATTGTTCATTTTGAGAACTCTCTAAGTGTCCTAATGGGTCAAAATCCTAGCAAAGTTGTATCTGGTAAAACCTTGAATGAAATAAATACATCTCATGAAGTTCCAGTAAACTTACCAGCAAAAGTATTAGAGAATAGACCAGATATAGCTATAGCAGAATATAGATTACAAACAGCTAATGCCAACATAGGTCTTGCACGATCTCAGTTTTTCCCAAGTATCGACTTAACAGGTGCTTTTGGTAACGCTACATTAGCTCTTGCTCAATTAGCAACAATGAATGCTGGTGTTTGGGCTGCTGAAGCTGTTGCGGCAGTTCCAGTATTTAATATGGCTATCTTAGCAGATAGTGATAAAGCAAAAGCTCAATTCTATCAAGGTTATTATGAATACATAAACACCATCCACAAAGCTCTACAAGATGTAAATGATAGCTTATCTGAACATTCTTCTGCAAAAGAAACTATGAAAAGAGATATGTTAGCTTTAGAGGCAACTAATGAACAAACTATTATTTTCAACAAAAAATATGAAAAAGGTGCTATTAGCAAAATGGAATTTACTGGGGCATCTATAAATAATACAAATGCCCAAATGCAAGTTAATCAGACTAAATTAAAAGAACTAATTAGTATAGTTAACTTATATCAATCTCTTGGAAGTGGTTATGATGTAGATAACCATATGAATGTTATTGAAAGTAATCCTGCTTGGGATAAATAATTAAGTCTTATATGAAAATCATAAAAAATTTAAATATAAAAGAATACACAGAAAAACTTGTTAATTGGCTTAAGAAAAGCTGTGAAAACTATCCTGCTGAAGGATTTGTCATTGGAATTAGTGGTGGCATCGATTCTGCTGTTTGTGCTTCATTATTAGCTAAAACCAGTCTTCCAGTAACCGCTCTTATTATGCCATCAGAAAATAATTCAGATAATGATAAATCTGATGCTCTAGAGTTAATAAAGCAGCTTAAGATACCATACTTCATTGTTCCTATCCAAGATTTTTATGAAAAATTTCTAGAAACTACTCAGTTATTTGAGAATAAAGAAAATAATAGGCAGCAGGTTATAAAAGGTAACGCTCAAGCTAGATTCCGCATGATGTATCTATATGCTTATGCTCAACAAAATAATAGAATGGTTGTTGGAACAGATAATGCTTGTGAATGGCACATGGGTTACTTTACTAAATTTGGCGATGGTGCTGCAGATATTGTTCCTATTATTAATCTAAAGAAGTCACAAGTATTTGATATCGGTAGATATTTAGATGTTCCTAAAAATATACTAAATAAAGCTCCATCTGCTGGTTTATGGCAAGGTCAAACTGATGAAGATGAAATGGGCGTCACATATAACGAAATAGATGATTTTTTAGATGGTAAATCAGTCTCTGATGGTGCTTTAGATAGAATAAACTTCTGGCACAATCGTAGCCATCACAAAAGAAGAATGCCTTTAGCTCCTGACTTTAACTAAATTAAAAGATAAAGCCAAAAATTTACACTTAAAAAACTAAATATTGTTGTTATAACTACAACAAATGTCTGAGTATTAGCCTCTTCTCCTAAATTATACTGATTAGCAATAATATAGTTATGAGTTGCTGTCGGCGTAGCACACAATAAGACAAGTGCTAATAGCAAAGTATGATTAAGACCAAATAATACTCCAAGCCCCAAAGCTATGAAAGGGAACAACATAAGCTTTAATAAGGATAAAACACAAATAAAATATAGCTGGCTATCTAATCTCAATTTTCTTAAACCATAACTACATGACAAACCTATTGAAAAAAGAGCAATAGGTGCTGAAGCTTTTCCTAAAAAAGAAAAAGCATTAAACATATTTTCATTTAAAGATATTTTTAAACTACCAAATAAAAAACCTAATATTGATGAAACAATTATAGGATTTGTACATATAACTTTTAGAATTCTTTTTACTACAAAATAAATACCAGCTCTTTTGTCGATATTTGTTGAGCTGCAGACTTCTATAATCAAAACAGAAACTGTAAAAAATATAATATTTTGTATTGCCATTAAAGGAACTGTCAAAACAGCAGATGAGAAAATAACTATAAATAATGGTATAGCAAAGTATGCTCCATCAACTTGTGATACAGACATCGTATTTAAAACTGATACCACAAATGATGTCTTAAGAAACTTCATGCTAATAATAAAGCTTATAAAAATCATTATAACCATAGCTAATACATATGAAAGAGCATAGCTAATATTTAAATCATTAACGCTTGTATGATAACAGCTTAGAAACAATTGCATTGGCAACAAAACATAAAAAACTAAATGTATAAAAGTTTTATCTGAACCTTTAGGAAATATTCTACTAAAGCCTAATAATAAACCTAAAAAAATAGTAAAAAATAAAACAAAAGTGGTATTAAAAACACTAAGCATGTTAGTAGCATCTATAAAACAAAATTATTACGATTATAATATAAAGAAAGAAAAATAGGTAAAAGTTAAGAGTGGCTATTCAAAGAATTTTTTAGCATAGTCTTTTACATTATCAAACCAAGTCTTACTCTTAGGTGAATGCTTATTTTCATATTCTTCACCTAAACTATCTGCAAATTTTTTAAGAAGTTCTTTCTGATCAGCAGTTAAATTCACAGGAGTCTCAACAACTACTTTACATAAAAGATCGCCTCTTCTATGACCTCTTAATGATTTCATTCCTTTATCTCTAAGCCTAAATACTTTTCCTGTTTGAGTCTCTGCAACGACTTTAAGTTTTACTTCCCCATCAAGTGTTGGAACCTTTATTTCTCCGCCAAGACAGGCTGTAATAAAACTAATTGGCATTTCACAGTATAAATTAGACTCTCTTCTTTCAAAAATACTATGCTCTTTTATAATTATTTGAACATACAAGTCTCCATTAAGTGCTCCGTTCAAGCCAGCATCACCCTCACCATGCAATCTAACTCTATCGCCACTATCAACACCTTCAGGTATTTTAACTTTTAGCGATTTATGCTTTCTAACATTTCCTTTACCATAACAGTCCTCACATGGGTCAGCAATATTAGATCCAGTACCATTACATACTGGACAAGTTTGTTCAAATGCAAAAAAACCTTGTTGTCTTCTAATGGTACCTTGTCCACCACATGCATGACATGTAGCTTTTGTTCTAGATTTTGAGCCTGTACCATCACAAGTTTCACAACTAGACATTTTAGGAATAGTTATCTCTTTCTCTACGCCATGGAAAGCTTCTTCAAGAGTAATTTCTATAGAGTACTCTAAATCACTACCTCTAGATTGCTCACGTGATCTTCCTCTAGCATTTCCTCCAAAGAATGTATCAAAAATATCTTCAAAAGCAGCTCCACCACCAAAGCCACCACCAAAGCCACCACCAAAGCCACCACCATGACCACCTTGCTGATTAACTCCTGCATGGCCAAATTGATCATAAGCAGCTCGCTTTTGATCATCACTCAAAATTTCATAAGCTTCAGAAACTTCTTTGAATTTTATTTCTGCTTCTTTATTCTCTGGGTTTCTATCAGGATGGTATTTCATAGCTAACTTACGGTAAGCTTTTTTAATCTCCACACCTGTAGCTGTTTTAGATACACTTAAAACTTCGTAATAACATCTTTGTTGCATAATAAAATAAATCCATAAAAATTAAACTAGGACATTATACCAAATAAGAAAATGCGGATAAACCGCATTTGTTTGATTTAAGAAATTAACTTAGATACTATTTTTTATTATCATCTACATCTTCAAAATCAGCATCTACAACATCATCATCTTTTTTAGCTTCAGTTTCCGGTTGAGCTTCTGCTCCTCCAGCTGCTTGTGCTTGTTCAGCATAAGCTTTTTGAGCTATTGGTGTAAATACTTCTTCTAAAGCTTTAGTTTTAGCTTCAATATCATCTTTATTATCAGTTTTAATAACTGACTCTAAATCTTTACATGCCACTTCTATTTTTTCTTTTTCATCAGCAGATACTTTGTCTCCTAACTCAGATACTGCTTTTCTAGCACTATGAACTAGATTATCTGCAGCATTTCTTGCCGCAACAAGCTCATGGAACTTTTTATCTGACTCGGCGTTAGCTTCTGCATCTTGTACCATTTTTTCGATATCATCTTCAGATAAACCGCTTGAAGACTTAATCACAATATTTTGTTCTTTTCCAGTAGCTTTGTCTTTAGCTGATACATTCAAGATACCATTAGCATCAATATCAAAAGTTACTTCAATTTGTGGCATTCCACGAGGTGAAGGTGGAATATCAGCCAAATCAAATCTACCTAGAGATTTGTTTGCTGAAGCCATTTCTCTTTCTCCTTGCAACACATGAATTGTTACAGCTGGTTGGTTATCTTCTGCTGTTGAGAACACTTGCGACTTCTTAGTAGGAATAGTCGTATTTCTCTCAATAAGCTTAGTCATAACACCACCCATAGTCTCAATACCTAATGAAAGTGGAGTTACATCTAGTAAAAGTACATCTTTAACATCACCCGCTAAAACACCACCTTGAATAGCAGCACCTATTGCTACTGCTTCATCAGGGTTTACATCTTTACGAGGTTCTTTACCAAAAAACTCTTTTACTTTTTGTTGTACTAATGGCATACGTGTTTGTCCACCAACTAATAAAACATCAGTGATATCAGACTTACTTAGGCCAGCATCTTCTAAAGCTTTTCTACAAGGCTCTAAAGATCTCATTACTAAATCACCTACTAAAGATTCAAACTTAGCTCTAGTGATTTTTATATTTAAGTGTTTTGGTCCTGTAGCGTCAGCTGTAATATATGGTAGGTTAACATCAGTTTGTTGTGCTGATGATAATTCTACTTTAGCCTTTTCAGCTGCTTCACGAACTCTTTGAAGAGCTAATTTATCATTATGTAAATCTATACCTTGCTCTTTTTTAAACTCATCGATTAAGTAGTTCATTAATGCAACGTCAAAGTCTTCACCACCTAAGAATGTATCACCATTAGTTGATAATACTTCAATTTGGTTATCTCCATCAACATCTGCAATTTCAATTATTGAAATATCGAATGTACCACCACCTAAGTCATATACAGCTATTGTTTGCTCACCTTTTTTAGAATCAACACCATAAGCTAAAGCTGCAGCTGTTGGTTCATTAATGATTCTTTTAACATCAAGACCTGCAATCTTACCAGCATCTTTTGTTGCTTGTCTTTGGCTATCATTAAAATACGCTGGAACTGTAATTACAGCTTCAGTAACTGGCTCACCTAAAAAGTCTTCAGCAGTTTTTTTCATTTTTCTTAAAATTTCAGCTGAAACTTGAGGAGGAGCCATTCTTTTACCATCTTTTGTAGCTACCCATGCATCTCCGTTATCCGCTTTTATAACACTATAAGGAACTTTCTTTTTAATATCTTCCTGTACAGCTTTGTCATCATACTTACGACCAATCAATCTTTTTATCGCAAAAAATGTATTATCTGGGTTTGTGACAGCTTGTCTTTTTGCTGCTTGACCAACTAAAATTTCTCCACCATCTGTGTAAGCTACAACTGAAGGTGTAGTTCTATGCCCTTCAGCATTTTCTATAACTTTAGCTTTTTTACCATCCATTATAGCTACACATGAGTTAGTTGTACCTAAATCTATCCCTATAATTTTTCCCATTATTTTATCTCCTTTTTATTTAAACTTTTTATAGCTATTTTCAGCTACATTAATTTTGAATATGATGTTATAAATCTTTTTTTCAAGTATTAATTTTAATTTTTTACAACTACAACCTTTGCTGCTCTAACAACCCTTCCATTTAGTAGATAGCCTTTTTGGAAAACATCAAAAACAGTATCATTCTCAAGTTCTGGATTAGGTATCATAGCCATAGCTTCATGTAAATTAGGATCAAACTTTTCACCTTTTGGATCTAACTCTTCTAATCCATTCTTTTCAAGTGCATCTAAGAACATTTTAGATGTAAGCTCAATTCCTTCTTTCATTGCTATAGCTTCTTCCAACTTAACCTCATGCTTAAGAGCTTGTTCTAAGCTATCCATTATCGGCATAAGTTCCCTAGCAAATTTTTCTATTCCAAATTTACGAGCATTAGCAACTTCTTTTTCTGAACGCTTACGAATATTTTCCATCTCAGCTTTAGCTCTTAAAACCTCATTAAACATCTCTTTGTTTTTATTTTCCAACTCTTCTATAACTTCTTTTGCTTTTTCAAGTTGCTCTTCTATCGATGTTTTATGATGCTCTTGATCAAGCTCAACCTTCTCTAAATCTTCAGAATTTGACTCATTTAGCTCATCTATTTGATCTTTTTTCATTTCACTCATTTAACAACCTTTTATTTTTGAATCATTAATACTACAATCCTGTATATGTGACTGTTTATAATATTTTTCAAGTATTTTTTTAAATGAGATTTGTAAAAAGAAGTTTAACGCTTAAAAAAACATCTATACTATCAATATTATTACTATTGAGCCTCGATGCTATAGCACTTGACCTATTTGAACCTAAAAATAACGAAACCGTAGAAAAATTTCTAGGAAACAAATACTCTGAAAATGTTACTTACACTGAGTCAGACTTTAAATACCTTGGCCATTGGGATAATGGCAATCAATTAAATTCTTTTAATGCTTTCAAATCTTCTTGTTATAAAATTCTTGATGATTCTAATCCTGAGTATAAAAATTGGATTGCTGTCTGTAAAAAGGCTATCTCCTTAACTCCAAAAACAGATAGTGAAGCTAGAGTTTTCTTTGAAACTAACTTTACACCATATGAAATTCTTAATAACAATTCCGCTCATGGTTTATTTACCGGATACTATGAGCCTATAATTAAAGGAAATTTAACTAAAACAGATGTATATAATGTTCCTATTTATAAAACGCCAGAGGATCTTATAAAAATTACAAATAAAAATGATACTTTCTCATATGGAAAGTATAATAATGGTTCACTTGTTCCATATTATTCAAGAGAGGAGATTTCAAAAAATAATCTGTTTCCTAAAGACGATGTTCTTGCTTGGGTTAGTTCTAAAGTTGATAGATCATTCTTACAGATTCAAGGCTCAGGAAGAATTGTTATAGAAAATGGCAATGATGTATTATTAGGCTATGATAGCCAAAATGGCCATCCTTATCGACCAATAGGTAGATATATTCTAGAAAAAGGATATATGGATGCCAAAAATATATCTATGCAATCTATAAAAGAGTGGTTAAATCAAAATCCTAGTAAAATGGATGATGTTCTAAACTATGATCCATCTTTTGTGTTTTTTAAGTATTTAAATGCTAAAAATGCCGTTGGTGCACAAGGCGTCGAGCTCACACCTGGCTACTCACTAGCAGTCGATAGTAAATATTACTTATATGGAATACCAATATGGTTAGAAACCGACTACTATAAAGATGAGCAACAGAATAAAGAAAATATTAATAGATTAATGATTGCTCAAGATACTGGTGGAGCTATTAGAGGGCCTATTCGCGGCGATGTCTTCTGGGGACATGGTCCCGAAGCTGAGTTTAATGCTGGCCATATGAAAAATTATGGAAATATTTGGATATTATTACCTAATTACTCATGACAAAACACTTTGATATTATAATAGTTGGTGGAGGCATTTCTGGAATAAGTTTTGCTCAAGAAATGACCAAACAAAACATAAACTACTGTCTATTTGAAAAAAATGAAATCGGCGGTTGTATAAAAACAAAACATTATAAAGATTTTTGGTTTGAGCAAGGAGCCCATACACTTTATAACTCTTATGGCAATACAATATCTTATATAGAAAAAAATAATCTTTTAGATAAAATTATTAATCGAACAAAACTACCGTTTCTATTTGTCACTTCAAATAATAAAGTCCAAAGTTTAATTAGAAACTTAAACATTTTTTCTCTTGCTTTTAACTTTATCAAAAATAAAAATATCTCAAAAATAGATAAAAGCATTTCTGAGTATGCAACAAAAGCTTTTGGAGAAAAAAACTACAATAATACTCTAAAATATTGCTTTGATGCGGTTTTATCTCAAAATAGCGAATTTTTTCCTATGGAGTATTTATTTAAAAAATATCCTAGAAACAAAAATTTGCCAAGAAGCTTTACCTTAGAAAAAGGTCTAAGCTCTTTATTTGCAGAAAGTAATAAATTAAATATTAATAATGAAGAAGTATTAAATATAAAAAAATTAAATGATAACTGGGAAGTAACTACTAAAAACAATACATATACTGCTAAAAACATCTGTTTAGCTACAGAATGGGGCAATACTAAAAAATTACTAGAAAATATTGCTCCAGAAATATCTGAACATTCATTCCAGCCAACCACATCAGAAATATATAGCACATCGATTATTATTAACTCTAAAGATATAGAATTTAAGAAAATTGCAGGATTAATAGGAAAAGAACAATTTTTCTACTCTACTGTTTCAAGAGATATAATTAATCATCCAAATTTACGAGCTTTAACTTTTCACTGTAAAAAAAATAATGGATCAGAAAATTTATTAAAAATATCTAAACTACTTAAATTAGATTTAGATAAAGTACTAGATATACAAATAAAACAAAATACTCTTCCTTGCTATAATAAAAAACATTCTTTATTTATTAAAGATTTAGATAATTTTTTACTTAAAAATACTGGAATTTATTTAACAGGAAACTTTTTTGATAGACTTGCTATAGAAAATTGTATTAAACGCTCATATACTGAGGCTCTTAGATATACTAACAATAATACTTAAGGTTATTAAATGTTAAAAAAATTTTTATTAGCTTTCACTCTTATTTTTCCATTAACTGTTATTGCAGATAATAATCAAGTTTATCAAGCTGGAACTATAACAGCTCTGACTAATGGACAATACGACGCTTCTATAACATTAAAGCAGTTAGAGGAGAGAGGAAAATACGGTTTAGGGACTATTGATGGTGCAAAAGGAGAAATGATTATTTTTAATGGTAAAGCCTATTTAAGTGACATTTCTGGCAAAGCAGTTCCATTAAAAGATGACGTAACTGTTCCTTTTGCTGATGTTTTCAGCTTTAAAAACCCAGATCTAAACACAAGTTACGAAAACCTAAATAGTGAAAAAATCCTAGATGATATAATTAATGAAAGATTATCTGGACCAAACTACTTTTACATATTTAAAATAACTGGAAAATTCTCAAATATTCATGCTAGAACTATTCCTCCTGCAAAAAAAGGAATACTCCTCAGTGACTGGATAAAAGAAAATCAAAGATTTCATGATTTAAAAAATGTTGAGGGTACTCTTATTGGAATATATAGTCCAAAATATCTTTCTACTATTGCCGTACCAGGCTTTCATTTTCATTTCATAAATAAAGATAAAACAGAAGTTTATCATGTTTACAACTTTGACACTGAAAAAGTAAATTTAGAAGTAGAGAAAATAAATGATTTCACAATTATGCTACCAAATATAAAAGAATATCAAAATGGAAAAATTACTGATATTAGCCACGATACAATAAGTAAAATGGAAGAAAGTAAATAATATATTAAGCTTTTGCCTTTCTTCTTTGAAAATGATTACAAAAAGTGTATAATTACGACTGCTTAAAATTTTAAAGTAGAGCAAGAAATTAAAAACTTACTTGTTATATAAACTGGAATTTTTTGTAAAAACTGAGTAATTGATAACTATAAAGGAAAACAAAGATGAAAACGTTTACTGCAAAACCATCAGACATCAAAAGAGAATGGCTTTTGATTGATGCTTCAGATAAAACATTAGGTCGTCTAGCTACTGAAATAGCTATGATACTAAGAGGTAAAAATAAGCCAGAATATACTCCTCATATGGATACTGGCGACTATGTTATAGTAGTTAATGCTGAAAAAGTGGCTGTAACTGGTAACAAAAGAAAAGACAAAGTTTATAATCGCCATACTGGTTTTATAGGTGGTCTTAAAACTGTTTCTTTTGAAAAGCTAATTGCTACTCATCCTGAAAGAGCTATAGAAACTGCTGTAAAAGGTATGCTTCCTAGAAGTCCTTTAGGTCGTGCGATGTTCAAAAAACTAAAAGTTTATGCAGGAAATGAACATCCTCATACAGCTCAACAACCAAAAGCATTAAACATATAACTTAGAAGGATAGTAGAATAATGTCAGAATATAATTATGGTACAGGTCGTCGTAAAAGTTCTGTAGCTCGTGTCTTTATGAAAAAAGGTACTGGTCAATTTATTGTTAATGGTCTTCCATTAGAGCAATATCTATGTCGTGAAACAGACTGCATGGTGGTAAAACAACCTTTAGAATTAACAGGAAATGCTGATAATTTTGATTTCAAAGTAACTGTTAAAGGTGGTGGTACTACTGGTCAAGCTGGTGCTATCAGACTAGGTGTTACTAGAGCGCTTATTGAGTACAGTGAAGATTTAAAACCAGCTCTTCGTGAAGCTGGTTTCGTAACTCGTGACCCTCGTAAAGTTGAACGTAAGAAATTTGGTCTTAGAAAAGCTCGTAGAAAAAGACAATTCTCTAAGCGTTAATACTATCATCTTTTTATTATCTATTCTTTTTATTTTGTTTTACACTAGGAGGAAAAACCTTGGTCTTATATACAAAAAAAGATGACATCTATAGTGATATAGTTCGCATGATTCTTTTAATTAAAGGAGCTAACTTAAAAGTTATAGATATTTCTAAAGATGAAAATGCCAAGCATTTAGAAGAGCTAAATATTATTACTCCTAACTGTAATGTTCCTAGTGTTGCAACTGATGACTTTGTAGTATATAGGTTAAATGTAATTGTAGAGGCTATTGAAGACTTATATCCTTTTCCACCTTTATTCCCTGTTTTTCCTAAACAAAGAGCTAATGCTAGAATACTTCTAGAGTATGTTAATAAAAACTTCTTACAAAAAATAAACTCTTTATACAATGATGAACTATCTGAAGAAGAGATATCTGAAATCAAACAAGGTTTACAGAAAAATATTATGGAAACATATAAAACTGTAGTTAATGAAAGAAAGATTAATTTTGAGAGCAATCCAGATGCTCAAAATGTTAATGTTTTAACTTTAATAATGACTTTTGTGTTTTATTATTTTATTAAACTTAAGATTTCGATACCTACTAAGGATAAAAATCTCATCAAAGAGATTAAAGAATTATTTAATAACCCTAACTTTGTAAAAACCATTAAGGAAGGAGCATAAATATGGCTATGCTTAGATCTTATATTGTAAAAGCTACTTATAGCTGGTTAACAGATCATGGATTTACTCCATATATGTTAGTTGATACAGAGTATGATGATGTAACTGTTCCTGAAAACTATATTGAGGAAGATGGTAAAATCTTATTAGACTTATCTCCTCAAGCAATACAGAACTTACATATATCTGATAACCAAGTTACTTTTGATGCAACTTTTGATGGGGAGTTTATGTCTATAGTCATCCCTACTGAGGCTATACTTGAACTATTTTCAAAAGAAACAGAACAAGGGATATATGCTCGTGAGTTTGGCTATGGCATTAATGTCAATGAGGGTGAAGATGAAGAGTCTACTAATCCTAAAAAGATAGATGAAAACTCTAAAAATAACAATAACATTTTAACTCTTGACTAAAGCTTTAACAATTCCATAATGGGCTTATAGGTTCTTCTATAAATATCTAATATTCCAAATTCTTTTATTTTTTCTACATGTTCTTTGGTTGGATAACCTTTATGCTTATCAAAACCATATTTAGGAAACTGCTTAGCATACCCTAAACATATATTATCTCTATATACTTTAGCCAAAATAGAAGCGGCTGATATTTCTGCTACTTTAGAATCTCCCTTAACTATAGCTTCTGAATTATAATTCCATAAGGGTAGCCTATTTCCATCAACTAAAACTTTATCAAACTGACCCGTTAAATTATCTGCTACTTTCTTCATTCCATACATAGTTGCTTGTAATATATTCATTTGATCAATTTCTTGAGCTGTAACTTCTACAATATCGTAAGCTTTTGCTTTTTCTATTATTTCCATATACAAAGCTTCTCTTTTTTTTGCTGAAAGCTTTTTAGAATCAGTTAAACCTTCTATTTTATATTTTTTATCAAAAATAACTCCAGCAACGACCACTGGACCAACTAAAGGCCCTCTTCCAGCCTCATCAATACCTAAAATAAACATATATTATTTCTCACTATTCAATGAACTTAAAAAACCTCTAAGTATATTAATTTCTTGGCTTTCTAATTCACTTCTTTGAAACAATCTCTTAATTTTATCCATAACATAGCCAGGATTCTCTGAATTTAAAAATCCTGAGCTTATCATAGATTCTTCTAAAAAATCATAAAATTTCTGACTTTCATTTATAGTAGCTTTCTTATGTAAATAGTTATAATCAGGTACATAACGCTGCTGTTCACTACTTAAATAGTTTTTATATATTTCATATGAAACCAATTGAACGGCCTGAGCTAAGTTTAGAGAGGTATATCCTTCATTTGTTGGGATATAAGCATGAATATTACTCATTAAAAGTTCTTCATTAAATAAGCCCGTTCTTTCTCTACCGAAAAGTATAGCTACCTTCTGTTTTGAATATATTCTTTTAACACACTCTTTTGCTGCGACCTCTATAGGCTCTATAGGCAAAGATACTCTTCGAACTCTAGCACTAGTGCCTATAACATAATCTATATCCTCTAGCGCATCTTTTAAGGTAGAAGTTATTTCTATATTTTTTATAATATCAGTCGCATGACTAGCTAAAGCTAAAGCTTCATCATTTACTTCATTTTTAGGATTTACTAGACAAAGCCTAGTTAATCCCATATTTAACATCGCTCTTGCTGTAGAGCCTACATTACCATTATGGGAAGGTTCAACTAGAATTATTTTTATATTTTTTAAGAAAGATAGCTTATCTATCATAATTCAGACTCTTTATCACCTATCATTAAACTATAAAACTCTTCAGCAGCTTTTATCTTTTCCAACTTAATTTGTGTTTTTTCTTTTTTTAAAAAGGACGCTAACTCTTTTAATAACTCAATATGCACACTTGTTATTTTTTTTGGAAAAAAAACTGCTACTACCATTTCAATATTTTCTTTAGCTTGATAATCATAATATTGATTTTTTAGTGTAGTAATAATTATTTTTGTGGAAATAAGACCTTCTACTCGACAATGAGGCATATATATCTTTTTACCGATATATGTATTACCCAGTCTTTCTCTATCATAAATACTTTTTATAACATCATCTTCTAAAACATTATTTGATGTATCTGCTAACCTACTAGCTAAGAATTCTATTAGCCTTTTTTTAGATTCGATATTAAGATTAAGTATTATATTTTTTTTCTCTAATAGAGCTTTAAGATTCATAAATAAGATAATTTAGAAGTTGAATAGTTTATTATTCGCCATGATGTCCTTTTAATTTATTTTTATGTTTTCTTAACTGACGTGCTAATTTGTCTTCCATCATATCTATAGCTGCATAAAGATCTCTATCCTCTGCTTTTGCAACTATTTCAACACCAGGTACTCCCACTATAGCTTCAGCAACTTGAACTTCTTTTTCTACAGATAAAATCACTTTAGCAGATACAATGTGATCAAAATAATGCTCAACTTTACCAACCTTTTCTTCAACATATAGTTTTATTGCTTCTGTAATTTCAACATGTCTACCTGTGATTTGAATATTCATTAAATGCCTCCATAAAAATATTTTTTAGAATATAAATATTTGTGTTTATTACTACCCTATTTTAATAATAGTCTAAATGTTATACTTGTACGCATATTATACTAATTTAATAAGGTAAATAAAAGAAATGAACGTACGACTAAGACAAATATTAGCGTCAATTATTTTAGGTGCTTTTGTTATTATTTCTACTATTTTGTTAGCTCCTTTTTTATTATTTTTCTTTGCTTTTATTCTAATATTTTCTTTAATAATTAGAATGAAGATAATAAAAAATAACCCTGATTTTTTTAAAAATTACCGTTTTAATAAAAAAGGTAGAGTAATAGATCAAGAAGAAGATATAAACAATCAACAACCTAAAAATAAAAATTTAAATATAAATGACTAATAATGACACTATTGTTGCAATAGCAACTCCACAAGGAAATGGCGGAATAGGAATAGTTAGAATATCTGGATCAAATGCATTAGCTATTGCTAACAATCTAATAAAAAAGGACTTAAAACCTAGATATGCTACTTTCTGTCATATTTATGAAGATAATCAAATAATAGACAATGGTATAGCTATATTTTTTAAAAACCCTTACTCATATACAGGTGAAGATACAGTCGAAATCCAAGCACATGGCAATCCTATAATATTAAATATGATTATCAAACTAGCTATAAAACTAGGAGCTAGGATGGCTAAAGCTGGCGAATTTACAGAAAGAGCATATTTAAATAATAAAATAGATTTAGCTCAAGCAGAGGCTGTAGCTGATTTAATAAATGCTTCATCAGAATTAGCTGCTAAATCAGCTGCTAGATCTTTACAAGGTGACTTTTCAAAAGAAATCCATAGCCTTCTAGAAAAACTTATTTATCTTAGAATGTACGTTGAAGCCTCTATTGATTTTCCTGAAGAAGAAATAAATTTCATGGAAGATCAGAAAATACACAATAGTCTTAAAGATATCTACACATCTATAGAAAAAATAAAAGATAATTGTAAACAAGGAATTATTCTTTCTGAAGGAATAACTTTAATACTCATAGGAAAACCTAATGTTGGAAAATCTAGTTTATTAAATGCCTTATCAGGTAAAGAAACTGCTATTGTAACTCCTATTGCTGGAACTACAAGAGATATAGTAAAAGAGCATATACAAATAAATGGAGTTCCCGTCCATATTATTGATACAGCTGGTCTTAGATTTAGTGATGATATAATAGAAAATGAAGGCATTAAAAGAGCTATAAAAAAAATCCAAGAAGCTGATCAGATTTTATTTATAAATGATGATCCATCAAAAGTTACATTTAATGAAATCAAAGAGGTTATACCTGAATTTTATGAACAAATTCCTAAAAATATAGATATTACATTTGTCCATAATAAAATAGATTTACTAAATACTATTCCAGAAAATACTAACAATCATGTTTATATTTCTGCTGATAAAAATATTGGTATAGATAAACTTAAAAATCATATTTTAGCTAAAGTTGGCTATACTGCACAAAATGAAAGTATATATACTGCTAGAGAAAGACATATAGATGCTATTAATCGAGCTTTTGAACATATTGCGCTTGCTAAAGAACAATTAAATATCGGTAATGGCGAACTTCTAGCAGAAGAACTTTTAATAGTTCAAGAATATTTAAATAGTATAACAGGTGAATTTAGTTCTGATGATTTATTAGGAAAAATTTTTAGTAGCTTTTGTATTGGAAAATAATTAATCGATTTAAAGGTTTTTAGCATTTTTTTTTGTTAGAATCGAAGCAATTTAAATATAAATATATCTATAAAAATGCTATCTCTAATTGGTAACACTCCTATAATAAAACTGAGAAACTCTTCTAAACATAATCTTTTTGCAAAATGTGAATGGCTAAATCCTACAGGAAGCATAAAAGATAGAGTTGGAAAATATATTATTGAACATTTAAAGAATGAAAATATATTAAAGCCTCAACAACCTATTGTTGAAGCAAGTTCAGGAAATATGGGAACATCTTTAGCAGCTATAGCTAAATACTATAATCACCCCGTTTATATAACCTGTCCTGAAAAAACAGGTTCCATGAAAAGAAGCATGATCAAACAATTAGGTGGTAATTTAACTATATGCAAAAATATTACAGATTCTGAAAATCCTGATTATTATGTAAATAAAGCTAAGAAAATTTCAGAGGATATAGACGGTTATCTTATAAACCAATATGATAACCCATTGAATACACTCTGTCACTACAATAAAACAGGCTATGAAATTATAGAATATTTTATAAAAAATAATATATATTTAGATTATTTTATTACTGTTGGTGGCTCTGGAGGAACCATTACTGGTTGTGCTAAGAAAATTAAGGAATACTTTCCGAACACAAAAATAATTATGCCAGATCCAAAAGGTTCCGTATATTATGATATTTTTTATAATGGAAAGCCTAATAATGATAATATTTATAGTTATAAGGTAGAAGGTCCTGGCAACCCTGTATTTTGCAAGTCCATGGATTTATCATATATAGATGAAATTATACAATTTGATGATACTAATGCTATAAATTCTTGCCTTGAATTAGCAAATGAACAAGGAGTTTATGCTGGTCATAGTAGTGGTGCTAACTATTTCATAGCAAAAGAATTACTAAATAGTTTACCTCATGATAAGTCTTACAATATTCTTATAATGATTCTAGATAGTGGAATGAAATATACTTTTAATTAATTTAGTCAATTATAAAGGCTAACAAATTTATTTATAGAAAAAGTAAACACAAACAATAATTTAAGAGTCTTTTAGAACGAAGAAAGCCCCGCTAAGGATTACTTAGAGGGGCTTTAAATGGAAAAAGATGGCGACTACCTACTTTCACCTAGCGAATGCTA
Source organism: Francisella frigiditurris (assembly GCF_001880225.1). Taxonomy (NCBI): domain Bacteria; kingdom Pseudomonadati; phylum Pseudomonadota; class Gammaproteobacteria; order Thiotrichales; family Francisellaceae; genus Francisella; species Francisella frigiditurris. The sequence continues at coordinate 1,612,163 of NZ_CP009654.1, forward strand.
GACTATCATCGGCGTGTTATAGTTTCACTTCTGAGTTCGGAATGGGATCAGGTGGTTCCTACAAGCTATCATCGCCAAAACTGTGTTTTGGGTTATATATCTTTTATAAAAATATTTAACAATTTAGCATAGAAATAGACTTAAGTCTCTCGGATCATTAGTACTGGTAAGCTACACGCATTACTGCGCTTCCACATCCAGCCTATCAACGTCGTAGTCTCCAACGTTCCTTACTAGCTCAAAGCTAGAGAGATCTAATCTTGAAGGAGGCTTCCCGCTTAGATGCTTTCAGCGGTTATCCCTTCCGAACGTAGCTACCCGGCAATGCTTCTGGCGAA
>NZ_CP009654.1:1615000-1855434 GCF_001880225.1 Francisella frigiditurris
TTCCCCTCGTTCGCTCCTAACTCTATATCGAGCAGGTAACTAGACTACTCTAGCTGGGTTCCCCCATTCGGACATCTGCGGATCAATGTTTGTTTGTCAACTACCCGCAGCTTTTCGCAGACTACCACGTCCTTCATCGCCTCTGAATGCCAAGGCATCCACCGCTTGCACTTATTCTCTTAAGTCTATCTCTATACTAAATTGTTAAATATCTCTATTCGCATAAATAAAATATTGGTGGAGCCAAGCGGGATCGAACCGCTGACCCCCTGCGTGCAAAGCAGGTGCTCTCCCAGCTGAGCTATGGCCCCAAAAAAATGGTGGGTCTGAGTAGACTTGAACTACCGACCTCACCCTTATCAGGGGTGCGCTCTAACCAACTGAGCTACAGACCCGTATCTTATTTACACTAAAATATATTAGCTACAAACACTCAAAAACAAACTTAAAATCAGTAATTAGATAATTTTTTATTTTCGTATTTCCTTTAAGGAGGTGATCCAGCCGCAGGTTCCCCTACGGCTACCTTGTTACGACTTCACCCCAGTCATGAATCACACCGTGGTAATCGGCCTCCTTGCGGTTAGCCTAACTACTTCTGGTGCAACCCACTCCCATGGTGTGACGGGCGGTGTGTACAAGACCCGGGAACGTATTCACCGCGACATTCTGATTCGCGATTACTAGCGATTCCGACTTCATGCAGTCGAGTTGCAGACTGCAATCCGGACTAAGAGTACCTTTGTGAGTTTCGCTCCAGGTCGCCCCTTCGCAGCCCTCTGTAATACCCATTGTAGCACGTGTGTAGCCCTGGTCGTAAGGGCCATGATGACTTGACGTCGTCCCCACCTTCCTCCGCCTTGTCAGCGGCAGTCTCAATAGAGTACCCAACTTAATGATGGTAACTATCAATAGGGGTTGCGCTCGTTGCGGGACTTAACCCAACATTTCACAACACGAGCTGACGACAGCCGTGCAGCACCTGTCACTGCGTTCCCGAAGGCACCAATCTATCTCTAGAAAGTTCGCAGGATGTCAAGACCAGGTAAGGTTCTTCGCGTTGCATCGAATTAAACCACATGCTCCACCGCTTGTGCGGGTCCCCGTCAATTCCTTTGAGTTTTAGCCTTGCGGCCGTAGTCCCCAGGCGGAGTACTTAACGCGTTAGCTGCGCCACTAGGCCCTTTACACCGAACCCAACAGCTAGTACTCATCGTTTACAGCGTGGACTACCAGGGTATCTAATCCTGTTTGATCCCCACGCTTTCGTCCCTCAGTGTCAGTATCGGTCCAGAATGTTGCCTTCGCCATTGGTGTTCCTTCTGATCTCTACGCATTTCACCGCTACACCAGAAATTCCCCATTCCTCTACCGTACTCTAGTTTGCCAGTATCAAATGCAGTTCCAAGGTTGAGCCCTGGGCTTTCACATCTGACTTAACATACCACCTACAGACCCTTTACGCCCAGTAATTCCGATTAACGCTTGCACCCCCCGTATTACCGCGGCTGCTGGCACGGAGTTAGCCGGTGCTTATTCTTTGGGTAACGTCAATTCAAAATGCTATTAACATATTGACCTTCCTCCCCAACTAAAGTGCTTTACAACCCTAGAGCCTTCTTCACACACATGGCATTGCTGGATCAGGGTTTCCCCCATTGTCCAATATTCCCCACTGCTGCCTCCCGTAGGAGTTTGGGCCGTGTCTCAGTCCCAATGTGGCTGATCATCCTCTCAAATCAGCTATGGATCGTAGCCTTGGTGGGCCCTTACCCCGCCAACTAGCTAATCCAACGCAGGCTCATCCATGAGCGGCAGCCCGAAAGCCACCTTTAACCCTTAGGTATTATGCGGTATTAACAACCGTTTCCAGTTGGTATCCCCCTCCCATAGGTAGATTCCTACGCGTTACTCACCCGTCCGCCACTCGTCAGCAACTAGCAAGCTAGTCCTGTTACCGTTCGACTTGCATGTGTTAAGCATGCCACCAGCGTTCAATCTGAGCCAGGATCAAACTCTTCAGTTTTAATCTATTCTGACTCTAACTACTGATATTTACTCAAATTTATTAAAGAGTGTTTGTATATAATATATCTCTTAAATATCTAGCCCCTCAGGACCTCCCAACTAACATCATCCGTCAGCCGGTGAAAACATATAATACGCCCTCAATTAACCTTTTGCAATACCTTTTTTTAGTTTTTTTAGGTTTTTTTTGTATTTTCTAAAAAATTAGAAAATTATTACAAATTCACCTAAGATAAATGAGGAGCTTAAAGTATATATTATAAGTATTTCAACATTTGCATAAAAGAACTATTACCATTTCTAAATACCAGCTATTTAGAAAAAGTAAATAGAGATTTATGGATTTATAAACTGACCAAGCCTTTTTATTGCTTCTTTTAAAACACTTAAGTCATCGGCACAGCTTATTCTTATATAGTTTTTCAAACCAAAATAACTACCTGGAGTTATAGCTAAAGCCTGATCTTTTAATAAGGCTAAACAAAACTCTATATCATTTTTAAATGAAGTTTTTTGCAATAGCTTTTCTATTTTTGGAAAAAGATAGAAAGTCCCCGAAGGTCTTACCACTTCAATTCCTTCTATATTATTAAGATAATCATAAACATACATTACTCTTTCTTTATAAGCAGATGTATATCTCTCTAAATACTTATTATCTAAAGCTAAAGCTTCAATGGATGCCATCTGAGATATTGAACAAGCACCTCCAGTAGTTTGCGATTGTAGTTTTGTTATAGCATTTTTTAAGATCTCTGGTGCTATAACATAGCCAACTCTCCAACCAGCCATAGCATAACCCTTAGACATCCCACTTGCTATGATAAATCTATTAGATAAATCTGGAGCAATCTGCAATAAAGAAATAGCAGTATCATCAAATAAAGTTTGATCGTATATTTCATCTGAAATAATCCATATATTCGGATACTTTCTAATCAGCTCTGCAAAAGAAGCTAGTGTTTCTTTTGTATATAAAACACCTGTTGGATTATTAGGGGAGTTTAGAATAATAGCTTTTGTTTTAGATGTAATAGCTTTTTCAATTTCTTCAATATCTAATTGGAAATTGTTTTCGGCATGGGTTTTTACTACAACTGATTTTGCTCCAGCTAATTTTAATTGTTCTGGATAACACACCCAATACGGTGCGAAATATATAGCTTCATCCATATCATCAAAAATACATGTAAAAATATTATGTATACTTTGTTTAGTTCCACTTGTTACACAAATCTGATTTTTATCAAAATTCAAACCATAATCTCTTTTATACCTTTTGACTATAGCTTCTTTTAATTCAGGAATTCCATCTATTGGAGGATACTTAGTAATATTATTATCTATAGCTTTTTTAGCAGCTTCTTTGACACAATCAGGTGAGAAAAATCCTGGCTCTCCAATAGAAAGAGATATCACATCTCTTCCCTGCTGCTTTAACTCCGCTGCTAATTCAGACATTACAACTGTAGCTGATGCTGCAATACTACTTACCTTACCACTAATTTTTAACACTATTTAACCTCCTACCTTATACTAACCAACTAGATGCCTTTTTACTCTGCCTGACAGTTTGAAGCTGCCCTTTATAAAAAATTATCTCCGCTGGTAAATTATGGCATAAGAAGAATGGCATACTCTCAGTAAAACCATATGCACCAGTTTGTTTAAATATTAAATAATCACTTAACTTTATATCTTTTGGTAAACTTGCTACACCAGCTTTGTCTAGGCTTGTACACAATGGACCATGAATCTGAAATTTTTCAGTATCATTACAAAATTCTTTTCTAAGCAATTCCACAGGAAAACTTTCGCCCGTTAGAACAGGTCTAACTAAATGTTGAGCACCACCATCAGTTACGAGTAAATTAATATTATTTACTGATTTCCTATCGATAACCTTAGTTACATAGACTCCACTTTCTGCAACAGCATATCTACCAAGCTCTAACCAATACTCTATATCAGGAAATTCTTTTTTTAGATTATCAAAGCAAGACATTAAATCATTGATTGATACTACTTTTTGACTAGAGTTGTAAGGGACACCTATCCCACCACCTAAATCTATAATTTTTAAAGAAATATTGATAGCCTCACTTAAATCTAGCAAAGCCTTAGTTATTGTCTTCCATATCTGAGATAGTTTATCTAAGCAAAGAATATTTCCCCACTGAAAACAATGCATCCCAATTATAGACATATTATTAGAAATACTTGGAGAACTATTAAAAAAATCTTTCCAGTCATTTATAGATAATCCAAAAGGAGTTACACAATCTCCTCCACCAAGCACGTTGCTTTCTTGATCACTCCACACAAGTTGCACTCTTAAAAGAATTTCAACTTTTATATTCTTTCTTTCTACAAGGCCTGATAAATCTTTAAATTGATTTATGCTCTCGACTACAAAAATTCTAACGCCTTGAGCTAGAAAATATTCTAATTGAGAATATGACTTAGCTGGCCCAGTATGTAAAATATTTTCAGGATTTACTCCTTGATCTAAAACCTGGTCCAACTCACCAATACTAGCAACATCAAAACTTATTTTTTGCTCATCGAAAATCTTAATTATTCTAGATAATGGATTTGCTTTTAGTGCATACCATAATTTTACTGGTAGTTTTTTCAACTCTTTAGCATGGGCCTCTAACATATCCAAATCATAATAAAAGAAAGGTGAATCACTCTCTTTGCATATACTTTCTAAATTATTTCTATGAGCTTCTATATTCATTAAACTACCTTAATATTTCCTCTAAAGTTAATGAAGCATCACTTTTTTCATCTCTGTATTTAATAATGATTGGGCAATAAGCTTGAAGACCATTCTCCTGAGCCCAACTAGTTTTAATTGGCCTACTACCTGGAATAATCACTGCATTTTCTGGAATTTTTGAGCCTTTTGGTAAAACCTTATCATTCACAGCATCATAGACAGCTACGCCTTTTGATAAAACAACAGATGGCGCTATAACAGCACCTTTACCAACAACAATACCTTCTACAATCACAGCGCCTGCGCCAATGAACACATCATCTTCAATGACTACTGGATTCATGCCTATTGGCTCTAAAACACCACCAATCTGAACTGCTGCTGATAAGTGTACATTCTTACCAATCTGAGCACATGATCCAACTAAAGCATGACTATCAACCATAGTTCCAGAGTCAACATATGCTCCTATATTAATATAAGCTGGAGGCATAATAATAACAGATGGTGCCACATAAGCTCCTGCTCTAACCGACGAACCTCCAGGTACTAGTCTAACTCCATCATCTACACTAAAATTTCTGACTGGCAAATTATTTTTATCAACAAATCCAGAATAGGATCCTAAGAGCTCAACATTATTCCCAGCTTTAAAAGCTGCTAATATACCTTTTTTAACATCTTGATTTGCAATCCACTCACCATTTTCTAACTGTATTGCTGCTCTTAGTCTTCCTGCTTCTAATTCTTCAATAACATTTTTCCAATTCATTATAAACCTCTCTCCTCTTTCTATTTATATATGACTAAACCAATCTTTAACTAAACTATCTGCCCCTATCAATAAACTTAAGTCCTGAAGCTCGTCAGCCAACAGTGGTGCTCTTAGAGTATTTGTAGTTATTACACTATTATGTGCTAACCACACTTTAACAGGTATTGGGTTTGCAACACTAAAACAAGATCTAGTTGCGGCTTCCCATACTGCCTTATCTTCAAGTGTTATTTCATGAGCTAGACTCTGTCTAACATACTCTTTTGTTTGCTCTGGCCAAACATTAGATATAACCGAAACAAGCCCTTTAACTCCTATATCAGCCAACTCTGGTAGCAAGCCATCCTCTCCACTATATATAACTAAATTTGGAGCTAACTCTTGGTAACGAGCACATCTTTGAATATCTCCAGAAGCCTCTTTTAACGCCCAAAGATTTGGATGATCTTTTAAGCTCGTTAAAACTTCTTCTGCTAAATTTACTCCTGTTCTTGAAGGAACATTATAAAGCATACATGGCCTTTCCGCTCTATCTAAGACTGTCTTAAACCAACTAGTCTGGCTAGCTGATCCAGGTTTTGCATAAAGTGGAGTAACAACTAAAAAGCAATCAACTCTTTGCGTCTGACAAAACTCTATCCACTGAAGTTGTTTAGTAAGCTGAAAACCGCCAACTCCAACCATAATTGGGACATTAAGGTTTAAATTGGTTACAAATCTTACAACCTCGCATTGCTCATCAAAATCTAAAGCTAAAGCTTCACCTGTACTGCCAAGTATTAAAATTCCACATCCTTGATACTCTTGGATTCTTAATAAGTTCTCAAAACTAACCCAATCAATAGATCCATCTTCAAACATCGGGGTAACTAACGCAGTGTATAATCTATTATTAATATCTATAGACATAATCTCTCTCCCACTAACTCATCAAAATAAACAAATCCTGTAATACCTCTTTGAAACACTTCTCGTCCTGCCCATATAGCTCCTTCAGCAAACAAGCTTCTGTCATGAGCTGTATGTTTAAATTCAATTGTTTCATGAGGTGTATTTACCTTAACTTGATGCTGTCCTTTTATGTCTCCCTCTCTAATAGACTCTATATATACATCCCCTATGTTTAACCAATTCCTCCAAGATACCGCCGTACCACTAGGAGTATCAACTTTTTGTACATGATGCTTTTCTGTAATTGAATAATCAGTATTTTCATGTAATTGATTTAACTGACCTAATGACTCCAAAATATTTCTTACAGCCACCATAGACAAACTAAAATTATTGGCAACAACCCAAGTTTTCTGACTTTGATTTATATAATTAATAAAATCTTGATCCCAGTTATATCCTGTTGTACCACAAATCACTGGAGTATTTGCCTCTAATAATATAGGCAAAAGCTCTTGTAATATTTTTGCATTAACAAAAACTATTGCCACATCTGTATTTTGTAATGCTTCTATTGTTAATACATTTTTTGAGTTATATATTCCTGATATCTCATCTTGTGGTAAAAGACCTGCTACTGCAGATCCTGTTTTACCATTACCAACTATAGCTACTCTCATCCCTCTCTCCTCTAGCTGAAAAAACTACTGTAAACATTATTAACAACTTTTTGCGCATCTTTACTAGCGACAAGCATACATATACTATTCTCACTAGCTCCATGACTAAAAAGCCTAATATTGTAGTCTTTAAGGCTGTTAAAAAGCTCTCCACTAACGCCATTTATTTGGTGTAAGTTACTACCAACCACGCTAACTAATGATAAATCGTTTTCAACTTTGATATTTACGTTACTTATAGACTCTAAATCTTTTAAAAGCTCTGGAGTTACTAAATCATCACCCATAGAATGACTACCTAGCTTGTCCAAAGTAATTGCAACGTTTATCTCACTAGTAGAAACCAGATCAACTGCAATATTATGGTTAGCCAAAATACTGAAAACCTTTACTAGAAAACCTTGGGAACCAAACATATTAAAGCTTCTTATAGTTAGTAAAGTTTGATCTTTTCTTTCAGCTACAGCTATGATATTTCTGTTAGAGTCTATTTTTTGTGTTATTAAAGTGCCACCAAGCTCTGGCTGAAATGTTGAACCAATATAAACATCAAAATTACTAGTCATTGCTGGCCAAAAAGTTTTAGGATGTACAACCTTAGCTCCAAAAGTAGCTAATTCTGCCGCTTCGCTAAACCCTAGTGTTACTAAAGAACTTGCACTAGGCACAACCCTTGGGTCAGCTTGATAAATACCTGTAATATCTGTATAAATTTTTAGCTGATCTGCTTTTATAGCTTGAGTATATAAAGCTGCAGAATAATCACCACATCCTCTACCTAAAGTTGTTGTATTTCCATGAGCGTCTGAACCAATAAATCCTCCAAGAACGCAAACATATCCTTGATCTATTTTGGGTAAGATATACTCAATAGCATTAGTTTCTAAAGATGATAAATTTGGGCTAGCACAACCAAAATTACTACTCGTTTTAAGGATCTTTCTTGAATCTAAATGATAAGCATTTATACCGTTTTGATTAAAAATATTAGCAACTAGAATAGAAGAAATAACTTCACCAAAAGCTAAGATAGAATCTGATAGTTGCTTACCACTAAAATAAGCAGCCATATTTGCAAACATTCTAAGCTCAGCAATCATATCACTTACAGAAGAAGTAACATCCTCTGAGTTAATAGACTGCAATATAGGATTAATTATAGACTCTATCTGACCTATAATTTCATCTACTTTTGTCTTATCTCTACTGTTATTTGCTAATTGAATTAGTAGATTTGTAATGCCTGATTGAGCACTAACAACTACTAATTTTATTCTATTATCTGAATTAACTATACTAGCGCATTGTCTAATAGTTTCTTGATTTGCTACACTTGTGCCACCAAATTTGGCAACAATTGTTTCTGACATATAAGCTCTCCTCTCTAATAGCTACAATATCAGACGAGAGAACATAAAATTTGAGAAATACATACACAAACTAAAGCACTCCACGTCGACACACATTTTAAACGACATGACAGTTCTGCTACCTTTCAATATCAGAACCAAGATTACCAATCATAAACTGGGCAACCTTTCGGCATAAGTTCTATCTTTTCTAATGATCGTCGGGGTTTATGCACCTAACATTAGAGATATAACTTACGCACCTCTTTAATTACACTTCTTCTAGAATCTAGAATTTTGAAGTATTTTTTGAGTCTAACATTCTAAAACACCTCACACAACCCTTTTTCTACGCCAAAAAAATTTATTTTGATATTGCATCAAAAAATATCTTAAATTTAAGTTACAAAATTTGATTAGACTTAAAACTAATTATATGATTGCCATATATCTTAATAGGAACCTTTAAAATGACACATCAATATTTACTATGGTTGGGATTAGCTGCATATGCAGTTCATGTCCTTGAAGAGCTGACTCTAGACTGGAGAACATGGGCTCGAAGCTCTTTAGGGTTTAAAAATATGGAATGGGGCACATTTTATATAGCAAACGCTGCTGTTATGTTTATTAGTATAGCTTCAGCAATGGTTGGTTGGCAGCTTCCAGCATTTGGATTAATAATTTCTGCTCTCATGCTTATAAATGGAATATTTTTTCATATATTACCAACTCTAATTCAAAGAATAATATCCCCTGGAGTTATAACTGCAACACTATTATTTCTGCCTATCTCTATTACTACATATTATGGCGCTTATCTTGATGGTGTCTTAGGCATAAGTACTTTTATATCATCGTTAATATTAGGTGGTCTACTAATGGCATCACCTATAATTTTTATGAGGGTCAACGATAAAATCGTACAGAATCATAATAAAATATAAATCGGTATATTAAGCTTAATTTAGCCTTTTTTAAAAGTTCTTACCAAAAACCTTTGTGGAGATAATGCTTCTAAAAGCTTATCTGAGATATTTTTTTGATCTTGCCTAATTAAATTAGAAATAATTTTTGCTGAAAGTAATGATGATGAAATACCTTTAGAACCAAATCCTGAAGATAAATATAAACCCTCTTCATAAATCACATTAGGCATTTTATTTTTAGGATAGCCCTTAGATAAAGGCTTAAAAAACATCTCTCTAAATAAATCATAATCCACTAGTTTACCTACTAAAGGTAGATGATCTGATGTGACACATCTAGTAGAAACTCTTGCATCTAAAATTGATTCCATAGCAATAGATTCTTCTGGGAAAATTTCTTTTACATGATTTAAGTTTTCTTGGTGATCACAATCCCTAACCTCTCCAGAAGTATCGCTATTTTCTCTAAAAGTTGCACCTATAACCTGAAGATTATTTAGATAATGAGGAATAAGATAGCCTTTATCCATGATGGTAAAATCAGTATCAATAGACTCTTTAATAACAGTTAGTTGCCCTTGTGATGGATATACTGAAATATTTTTCAAATAATCAATTTGACTAAATAACTCATATGCTCCCGCAAAGATAACAATGTCAAACTCTTCTTGATAGTCTTGAAACTGTAATAACCACTTTTGATTTTGAGTTTTCTCAATAGTTTTTAATTCTGAATCTAATTTAAGCTTAGCTTTTGAAGAGTTTAACCAACTTTTACATAAAGATTTAGGAATCAGAGATAAAGCATTAGGATAATATATTGAATCATAGTCAATCTTCTTCCCTAGAAGTTTAGAAGACTCTTTACTGTCTAGCAATACTGCAAGATCTGAACTTATCTGCCTATTAGCAAATATTTTACTATATCTTAGTGCTTCTTTAGGATTGGATAAAACATGTAAAACACCTTTCGAACAAATCTCTATATCAGCCTGATTTTTCTTGATGTAATCATTAAGAATCTCATATCCCAAGGTATGAAATTGCTCTGAGAAATTATTATCATTTGTAAGGGATGGTCTTAATATTCCAGCAAAATTTCCAGAAGCTTCTGAGGCAAAGTCTGAATTTTTATCAAAAATAGTAATTGAAAAATCCTTATGCTGACTTAGTTCATAAACTAGTGCACAACCTGCTAGGCCAGCACCTATTATTGCAACTTTTTTAGAATTGTTATCATGCTCCAAAAAGCTTTATACCTTCTCTTTTTCTTTTTTGCTCAGCTCTTATCATCCGAGCCTGTTTTGGATCGATAGTTAGATCTCTATAAATTTCTAGCCTATCCTTATGTTTAAGCTCTGCATTTAAGTCAATCATCTCTGAATAAACGCCTAATTTAAGATTCTCAAGCTCAAGCTCTGAATACTTATCTAATATTCCAGATTTTTCTATAGCTTGTTTAGCAGTAATATTTTCTTCAAATTCCACAAAAAAAGATATTTGTTCGTTTGGAAGAGCGTATATTACTTCTACCTTATTCATTAGCTATAAACCTCTTCCGCTCTTTTACAGAATGCATCTAACATTTTATTAGCCAAACCTTTAAAAACAGGTCCCAAAGCCATTTCAACGAATTTATTTTCAAAAGCAAAATCCATTTCCAATGAGACTCTACAAGACTTATTTTCTTCTATAGGTTCAAAAGTCCAATGACCATTTAGGCTTTTAAAAGGCCCATTCATAAGCTTAAGATCAACCTTAGAATCTGGAACCATTGTATTATGAGTAGAGAAATCCAACTTCACGAAGCCTGATTTAATTTTCAAAGCTGCTTTGACTTCTGTCTCATTTTCTTCAAAAATTTCAATATCATAACACATCGGTAAGAATTCAGGATAACTTCTAACGTCATTTACTAAAGTATACATTTGATGACAAGTATAGTTTACAACAGCAGACTTATTAACAGTGTTCATTGTATTTAATCTTTATTAGTTTACTGATAACATATAGCCTTATATTCTATATCTTTTAGAAAAAAAATCTATGAAAAAAAATAAGGTTTCTCCAGCAACTATAGCGAGAAACAAAAAAGCCTTTCATGATTACACAATATTAGAAAAGTTTGAGGCTGGAATCGCATTAAAAGGCTGGGAAGTAAAAAGCATACGTGCTGGAAAAGTACAAATGGTTGATAGTCATGTCCACATCAAAAGAGGTGAGGCTTGGCTTTTCAACTGCTTAATCACGCCATTATTGTCTGCATCTACACATGTGGTAGCTGATCCTGGTGCGTCACGTAAACTACTACTACACCGTAGAGAAATAGATAGGATAATGGGTAGAGTTGAACAAAAAGGTTTAACTTGTGTGCCATTAGCTATGTACTGGAAAGGTCCTAATGTGAAAATAGAAATAGCTTTAGCACAAGGTAAGAAATCTCATGATAAACGCCAAGCTGAGAAAGACAAAGACTGGAATCGTGAGAAAGATAGACTTTTCAAAAAGGCACATAAATAAATATGACAAGCACAGAAAAAAAGCTAAGGCACTATATAACAAAAGCTGTGGCTGATTTTAACCTCCTTAAAAAAGGTGACAAAGTTATGCTTTGTTTATCTGGCGGTAAAGATTCTTTTGGTTTATTAAAAGTATTACATGGGCTAATCGCTGATAAAACTTACGAAATTGATCTACATGTATATACTCTTGATCAGTCTCAACCTGGTTGGGATGATAGTGAACTTAGGAAGTATCTAGATAACTTAGGTGTAAGTTATGAAATAGAAACAAAAAATACTTATGGTGTAGTTATAGATAAAGTACCTGAAGGTAAAACTTATTGTTCACTTTGCTCTAGATTACGCAGAGGAAATATCTATAGATATGCAAAAGACCACAACATGGATAAAGTAATATTAGGCCACCATCGTGATGATTTAATAGAATCATTACTAATGTCTATTCTCTATCAAGGTCAGATAAAATCTATGCCACCTAAGTTTGTGACCCAAGATGGTGAAAATGTAGTTATCCGCCCTATGGTTTATGTGCAAGAGAGAGATTTGATAGAATTTGCAAAAGAGGAAAACTTCCCAATAATTCCATGCAATCTATGTGGCTCTCAAGAAAATTTAAAAAGAAAAAAAGTTAAAAAGCTTATTCAAGATTTAGCTCATGAAAATCCAAAAGTCCCAAGCAATATATTAAGCTCACTTTCAAATGTATTGCCTAGTCATTTGATGGATAAGAATTTGCTAGATATCAATCAATACAATAATTAATTACTGTACTTTTTTAATAGTTTTATTTTCAATTTTATAGATAGAATCCATATTTATATTATTTAAAAATTCTTCATCATGAGATACAAGAATAAAACTTCCCTTAAAATCATTTAATATATTAATTAATTGCTCTTTTGTTTCTAAATCAATATTATTTGAAGGCTCGTCAATTAATAACAAATCATTTTTCTCTAATGCTATAAGAGCCAATGATAACCTACACATCTCCCCACCAGAAAGTTGATTAACACAAAGATTTACTTCTTCATTTCTTCTAAAAAGAAATTGACTTAAATGTTTTCTAATATCTATTTGTATTAGATCAAATTTCTCAAACTGCTCAATTACTGTCTTATCTTTGTTTAAGTTAATATAATTTTGATCTAAGTAGCCTATGCTTAAATTAGATATTAGTTTTTCTCCTTTCACTCTAACACTAGGATCTTCCAATAACATTTTAATAAATGTTGTTTTACCACTTGCATTATCACCAGTAATAATAACCTTCTCATCACCTCTCATATAGAAATTAATACTCTCTAGGACATTAAGCCCTTCTTTATAATATATTTTAAGATCTTTTAAGACCAATATATCTTTATCGAGCTTTTGATTATTTTTTAGGGAGAAACTAACTTTTAAATCTTCTGGAATATATAGTTCTTTCCTTTCTGTCTCGATCTTTTTATTTTCTTTGAATAATTCTTTTTTTATCTTATTTGATGTTACTATTGAGTTCCCGAGCTTTGTTGCACTTTTTATCGTTGCCCATTTTTTATTTTTAATATTCTTTTTTCCTCTTAAAGACATTTTTGAGGAACGCTCTTGCTCTTGCATCAGTTTCTCATGTAGCCTTTTCTTCTCTTCAGAGATTTCTTTTATTCTAGTTTCTATAGTTTGTTTCTTTATCTCTTGTTCAGTCAAATAATCACTATAACTACCATGGAATTTATTTACTTTTGAATTGTAAATATGCCATATATATTCACAGTTATTTATCAAACTTCTATCATGTGTGACGATAATTACAGTCCCATAATAGTTGTCTAAAAATCTTAATAGATTATTCCTATTCTTATTATCAAGATGATTAGTTGGTTCATCTAGCAATAAAATATCAGGATACGTTGAAATAGCATTTGTAAAATTCAGTAAAAAAGCTTCTCCTCCACTTATACTATTATCAGTTTCTGATACCTGTTTTATATAAGACACCTTGAGTTTATTTTTTATTGCTAACTCATAAATCTTATTTAACAAAGAAGACTTACCTGAACCATTTTTTCCAATTATTGTGACTCTATCACCATAACAAATATTTACTGAAAAGTTAGAGAAACACTCTTTTGTAGTATAACCTACAGATAAATCACTTATTTTTAAAAATGTTTGCATACTCAGACCTTAATTTTTTGTATTTGTGTATTAAAAATTACTTTTACAAAAAATTAATTATTCACTGGCACACTCACTTGAAATAAATACAATATAGTATTTTACTAAAAAAAATCATTAATTCAATTTCATTTATAAGTAGCAACCATCCTTAACCTTACATAATCAGCATACCAATCACCATTATTAAGTAAATCAGCTCTTGCGACTTCTTTTAATCTTGTAAAAAACTTTTCTTTATCTTCTACTCTCTCAAGTAAGTCAGCTCTAAAGTTAGTAACCCAATTGGTGATTCCATCTTCACCTTCTAACTTAGTTGGTCTATCAAATAAAACCGCAAATCGTACTGCGAAACCATTCTTTTCAAGTAATGAGCTATATTCAGAAATACTTGGATAATAATTTTTAATGTGATAATCCGTAAGATTAAACTCTTGAGAAATATTATTTATATGAAAAAGTAATCTGTCTATATTACCCTTTCCTCCCATTTCAAATACAAATCTACCATTTGGCTTAAGGACTTTAGCTACATTTTTTATTACAGATTCAGCATCAATCATCCAATGTAAAGCAGCATTAGAAAAAACTGCATCAAAACTATTTTCCGAAAAGTCTAAACTCTGCTGAGCATCCGCAACATGAAAATCGATATTTGGATAAAGCTTCTTTGCCCTATTAACCATATCCAATGAATAATCAACACCTGTTACTTTAGCACCTGATTCAGCTATGGTATTAGCAAGCCTACCTGTACCACATCCCAGATCTAAAATAATCTCATTAAATTTTGGAGCTAAAAGCTCTATAACATCATCACCATAGTTTGTGACAAAATTAGCCTTGCTATCATAAAGATCAGCATTCCAGTTATTTGCTGTTTTAATCATAAAAAAGTTTAGAAAATTTGGAGATAAATAAAGTATAAGATTTGAAACTATAAGAGTCTAGAAATAAAATTTTAACGAATTATCATTAGAAGAATTATCTGAATCTTTCTTCTTTATATCAGAGAATCTATTTCCAACTCTGTAATCATCTTGAGATGAATATCTAAATCCTGAAATATTGTCATTCATATTATTTAGTGCCATAGAGCAAACCGGCATTATTAACAAAGAGCCTATTATTAGTTTTATTGTTTTTCTCATAACTATTCTCCTTCTTTTTAAAAAACTTATCTTATTCCTATGCTATCTACTTGACTATCTACATATGGATCTTGTCCAAAACTATCTATCCCTTGAGATACATGTTTAAATCCAGCAGAAGATGGTCTATAAGAACTTACATTTGCTAAAGCCATTGAATAGATTGGCATAACTAATAAACTACTTACTAACATTAAACTTATTATTTTTTTCATCTTATTTACCTTTATATAATTTGTATTTGTATTACCTGATCACTATGTTATACACACAACTTATCAATGTGAAATATATTGATTTGATATGGTTAATAAGTTTTTCTTATAAGAGCGTCTTAAAATTATTTAACATATTTACAAATTCCTTCATAGTGTTCATGACCATACTGATCTATACTATTTTGTTCCTCTAAATATGCATTATTATGTTTTATCAAATGATTATTATAATCTTCTGCTTTATTGCTACTTACTTTTACATAAGAAAATGAATAAATTGGCACAATCAAGAAACATGTAATTATCATGAGTTTTACAATCTTTTTCATTTTCATTCTCTTTATAATTTTTTGTTCTCTTACTATCAATGTTATACCTAAATTTGATTACCACTAAACAGATTGATTTGATATGGTTAATAAGTTTTTCTTATAAACTAATTGAAAACTTTTTAATGTCATATAAAAAATAGATTTTATTATAACGAGCCGAGAATTATCCTGCTAAACGCATCTCCATAAGCTGCTCATCGTAGTTTCTAAGAGCTTCATTATATGTCCCAATTCCTCTAGTACTACCATTATTTTTAATAGCGTAATTGTATGAGCCTGTTTGGTAATTGTTCACTCTCACATATGATATAGAACAAATTGGTACGATTAATAAAACTACTACTAAGACTGCGCCTATTATTTTTTCCATTACTTAAGTTTCCTTCCCTTTATTTTGTTGTTTTAAAAATTAAGTGGGAAGAATCATATACCGATAAAAACTAAATATTAAATTGATTGATCTTATATAACTTATAAGTTTTTTTGATAAGGATAGGTAATATACAAACTAACCAAGATTCTGAATAGCTGCACTATAACTACCCATACTTGAAACATCATGTCTAATAACAGAACCATATGAACTAGCTGAAACCACTCGTATATATGACATTGAGTAAACTGGCATTATTAACAAACTACTAACCAACATTAATTTTATTATTCTTTTCATTTTGATAACCTTTTGTAATTTAATATCTTTTATTACCGATAATGTTATACTTTCTGTTATTTAAAATTAAATATATTGATTTTATAGAGTCTATAATTTTTTATTATGAAAATGGAACAAAATAGAAATTTTATTGGATTTTGAGATATTAAATATAATTATTTAATGATTTCTAGAGACTAATTTTTGACAAACTTGATCTAAAGATATTCCTTTTTCTCTTAATAAAACTAGTAAATGAAATAGCAAATCTGCTGTTTCAGAAATTAGCTCATCATTGGAGTCTTGCTTCATCGCAGCAATTACAACTTCCACACCTTCTTCACCAACCTTTTGAGCTATTCTTGGTAAACCTTTTTTAAATAAGCTAGAAACATAGCTATTTTCTGGTAACCAATCTTTTCTCTCTGCGATTAACTTTTCCAATTTATCAATTATATAAAAAGAATTTGATTCTTCATTCTTAGTAAAACAAGATTTACTACCTGTATGACAAGTTGGTCCATAAGGTATAGCTTTTATAAGTATTGAGTCATTATCGCAATCTATTAAAACATCTACTAATTCAAGAAAGTTTCCACTCTCCTCACCTTTAGTCCATAAACGATTTTTACTACGGCTATAGAATGTAACTTTTTTTATCTCTAATGTTTTCCTTAAAGACTCTTTATTCATGTAGCCCAACATCAAAACTGTACTATCCACCACTGACTGGATAATAGCTGGTACTAAATCATCCATTTTTTTCCAGTCTATAGACTCTATAATTTCATTACTCATTTTAATCCTTCACTATTCTTACAGGTATATTATTTTTTGAAAGCTCTTTCTTTAACTCTGGTATAGCTATAATGTCATCATGAAATACACTAGCAGCTAAAGCTCCATCTATATTTGTATATTTAAATACATCAACAAAATGCTGAATTTCTCCAGCACCACCAGAAGCTATAACTGGTATAGAAACACTAGATTGAACTTCCCTTAGATGTTCTAAATCATAGCCACCTTTTACACCATCATGATTCATGCAATTAAGGACTATCTCACCAGCTCCTCGAGATTCAACTTCTTTTGCCCAACTGACAGGGTCTAATAAAGTTTGGACAGTCTTATCTGCACTACCTGTATACTGACAAACCTTAAACTCCCCATCGATGAATTTGCTATCTATTCCTACTACCACACACTGTGTACCAAATTCATACACCAGCTCATTTATTAAATCAGGCCTAGCTAATGCTGCTGAATTTACAGATATCTTATCTGCTCCTTCATTAAGGATAGCTCTAGCATTTTCTACAGACTTTATTCCACCAGCCACACAAAATGGGATGTTAATTTTCTTAGCTATTTCTTGTATCCATTTTATAGAAAGTAACTTATTATCTGGACTTGCTCCAATATCATAAAACACCAGCTCATCAGCTCCCGCCTCTGAGTACTTCTGTGCAAGCTCAATGATATCGCCAATAACTCGATGATTTCTAAATTTGACACCTTTAACAACCACGCCATCTTTAACATCAAGGCATGGGATTATTCTTTTAGTTAGCATTCTAAAGCCTCTTGTAGTGTAAATTTATTTTCATATAAAGCTTTACCAATAATTACTCCATATGCAGCCTGCTCTTTCAATATCTTCAAGTCCTCTAACTTACCAACTCCACCAGAAGCCATAAATTTAACATCTGGATATATTGATGAATAAACTCTATACAACTCAAAATTCGGACCTTGTAACATACCATCTCTTGAGATATCGGTACACAACACATATTCAAGACCATCAGCAAGATAAGTCTGAATTATCTGATCTAAAGTGGTTGTACTAGATTCTTGCCAACCATGTGTTGCTATGTATGGAGTTCCTTCTTTAATAAAAACATCTAAAGCTAAAACTATTTTTTCAGCTCCATATTTTTCAAAAAACTTCTTAGTTAACTCTATATCTTTAACAGCTAAACTACCAACAACTACTCTATCAACACCAATTTCCAGAAGCTTATCAATAGTTGCAAAATCCTTAATTCCTCCGCCAACCTGTAGAGTCATATTACAGTTATCTCTAATTTGTTGTATAGTTTCAAATTGACAAGTTTGACCTTTTTTTGCACCATCTAAATCTACCACATGGATAAATTTAGCTCCTGCCTGCTGATATGAATTAGCTACATCTTTTGGTTCTAGCTGATAAGTAGTAGTTTTATTAAAGTCACCCTTTTCTAAGCGAACACATTTACCATTTATTAAATCTATTGCTGGAAATATATTCATCTATAGAGCTCCTTTTATAAAGTTTTGGAGAAATTTCACTCCTATCTCTCCTGATTTTTCAGGATGAAACTGTATTCCATAGAAATTATCTTTATTTACTATAGCAGTAAAGTTATTAATATAATCATTTGTTGCTAATGAATAATCATTAATCTCAGCATAAAAACTATGCACAAAATATACAAAATCATCTTCTGCTATATTCTGAAACAAAAAATGATCTTTATTTATATTTTGTAAACTATTCCAACCCATATGTGGAATACTAAAACCTTGAGTTTTTCTAAAAGATTTTACCTTTTCATTAAAGATACCTAAACATTCTGTATCACCCTCTTCAGAATGACTATACATAATTTGCATTCCCAAACAGATTCCCAATACTGGTTGTTTAAGTTGTGAAATAACAGTATCTAAACCATATAATCTTAGATTCTCCATAGCTGACTTAGCATGACCAACCCCAGGAAGTATTACGCAATCTGCCTTTTTTATTTCTTCAGCGTCATGTGTTAGAAGTATTTCTTGACCTAATTTCTCAAATGCATATTTTATTGAAGCAAAGTTACTACCACAACAGTCTATTATTGCTATCATAACACTCCCTTAGAACTAGGAATTTCAGCAATATTACTTTTAGCTATAGCTTGCTTTAAAACTTTTCCTAAGCCTTTAAAACATGCTTCAATCATATGATGAGTATTCTCACCAGTAACTTTGATATGTAGAGTTGCCTTTAACCCTTCGGCAAAAGACACAAAGAAATGTTTTACTAATTCTACTGATAAGTCACCAACCATTTCACGATCAAAATTAGCCTCAAAAGAGCAATAACTTCTACCACTTAGATCTAAAGCTACCTCAACTAGTGCCTCATCCATCGGTAATAAAAAACCATAACGATTTATACCATATTTATCACCAAGAGCTTTTGCTATAGCCTGTGAAAAGCTTATTGCAACATCTTCAACGCAGTGATGATCATCTATATGTAAATCACCTTTAGCTATAATTTCAGCACTTATGCCAGCGTGTTTTGCTATTTGATCTAACATATGATCAAAAAAGCCAATGCCTGTTGTTATATTTCTCTTACCTGGAACGTCTAAATTAACCTTCACAAAAATATCTGTTTCATTAGTAACACGCTTTATTTCAGCAACTCTAGGCTTATTTAATATAGCATTAACAATATCATCCCAAGTTTTATATTCATCCTCACCTATTTGGATAGGATTCACTTTTATGTTATTTGCCAATTGAACATCAGTTATTCTGTCACCAATCACATAACTATCTTTTAATGAAATTCTTTGTTCAACTAAATAGTCCATTAGTAAACCAACTTTAGGTTTGCGACAATTGCAATCTTCATGACTAAAATGTGGACAGATTAATATCTCATCAAACTCAATCCCCTGAGATTTGAATATTTTAAGCATTAGATCATGAGGTGCATCAAAATCAGCCTTTGGAAAAGATTCTGTTCCTAAGCCATCTTGGTTTGAAATCATCACTAGCTTAAATCCAGCAGATTGCAGCTTCTTTAATGCTTCAAAAACCCCTTCAAAAAATTCAAGTTTTTCTATACTATCAACTTGCTTATCAATAGGTGGCTCAACAATTAGAGTTCCATCTCTATCTATAAATAAATATTTACTTTGCTTCATATTCATTACTTAACTTTTCTAATACTTCTATTAACTTCTTATTTTCAGACACTGTTCCTACGCTTATTCTTAACATTCTTTCATCATTAAAAAAATGTGCCATAGAACGAACAACTATCTTATTATCCATTAATTTGTTAAAGATTCCTTCTTTAAATCTTACTAAAATAAAATTAGCATCTGATAACCATAATTTATCAACTATTTTCATCTCAGATAGCTTCTCATATATATATTGTCTTTGGACTTTTACTTCTGATACTTGGTGAGCTATCTTATCTAAACTTTTTTCATCAAGTAGGCTTAATATAGTACTTTCTGTAGTTTTAGGAATAGGATATGGTGCTAGTATTTTTCTTAACCAGAGAATTCTATCAGAATTAGTAATTACAACCCCTAATCTAAGTCCTGCCATACCAAAAGATTTAGATAAAGTTCTTAATACTACAAGATTTTCATACTTATTAATAAGACAAGCCGCTGATTTCTCATAACTAAACTCAATATATGCCTCATCAACTACAACTATACACTTACCAGCTAGTTTATTAAGAATAAACTCAATATCTGCTAACGGTATAGATTTTCCAGTAGGATTATTAGGAGTACATAAAAAAAGCAATTTACAATTATTAGAGATATTATCTAAAAGTTCAGAAACATTAATCTCAAAATCATTTTCCTCTTTTAGTTTTATAGTTTTATATTCTACTCCCTGTAATTGAGCTGCTATTTTATACATTCCAAATGTAGGCTCAACTGCAAAAACAGAATCCTTTTGGTATTCACAATAGAGTCTAAATAAAAGATCAATTCCTTCATCACTGCCTCTAGTAACTAGTAAATCACTTTCATTAACTTCATATATACTAGCCAACTTTTGAACCAGTTTCTTCGGCTGCGGTTCAGGATAACGATTATATAAATTCTCATCATTATAAGGAGATTCATTAGCATTTAACCATATATCTCCATCCACTTTTAAAGAGCGTGCAGATGAATAAGCACTAAATTTTTGTAAATCTTTACGAATAAGATTTTCTGTGGTTTGTTTTTGCATACTTTATAAACTCTCCAAACGAATAGCTATTGCATTTTCATGAGCTTTGAGACCCTCTATATCAGCTAATCTCATTGCCATTTTACCTATATTTTTTATACCTTCTTTAGACACATTTTGAATACTTATTGCCTTCATGAAATCTATGGTTGCTAAACCACTATACGCCTTTGCATAACCATAAGTTGGTAAAACATGATTTGAACCAGTAACATAATCCCCTAAAGCTTCTGCTGCCCATGGACCAACAAATACCGCTCCAGCATTTTCAATTTTTTCTACATAGTCATCAGCATTTTTAATATTTAATATAAGATGCTCAGATGCATATTCATTAGCTATATTAATTGCTTCATCAACAGATTTTGTAACTATAATTGCACTATTTAATAGAGATTTTTCAATTATCTCTTTTCTTTGAGCAATACTTGTTTGTTTGATAACTTCTTCTTTTACTTTGTTCGCTAAATTTTGACTATCTGTAATTAACAATGCTTGAGAGTCCACCCCATGCTCAGCTTGAGCTAATAAATCTGCAGCAACGAACTTTGGATTAGCACTTTCGTCTGCAATCACTAACACTTCTGAAGGACCAGCAGGTAAATCTATCGCTGCACCTTGACTATCATGAGAAACTTGTTGCTTTGCCTCTGTAACCCATGAATTACCAGGACCATAGATTTTATTTACTTTAGGTACCGTCTCTGTACCATATGCTAAAGCAGCTATAGCCTGAGCTCCACCTAATTTATAAATACTAGATACATTACAAATATCTGCAGCTATTAATATTAATGGATGTATATTTCCATTTTCGTCACATGGTGTAGTAACATAAACTTTTTTACAGCCTGCAATTTGAGCTGGAGCTGCTAACATTATTAAAGTAGAAACCAATGGCGCTGATCCACCAGGTACATACAATCCAACTTTTTCAATTGGCTTATATATTTTCTTACAAACCACTCCATCATTTGTATGACAAATAGTAGTTTTTGGCTTCATTACCTCATGGTAGTTAGATATGCGTGCTATAGTTTTTTTTATAAGACTAATTTCTTCTTCTGAAACTAAAGTATATGCTTTTTCTATTTCAGCCTTAGAAACCATAATACTTTTTAAATTAGCTTTATCAAATTTAGCTGTAAAATCTAAAAGAGCTTGATCTCCCTTCTGCTTTACTTCATCTAAAATATTTCTAACTCCTGAAATTAGACTATCTTTATTGGAGCTAACAGGTCTAGATAAAAGCTCCTTTTGCTCCAATAAGCTAAGCTCTTGCCAATCTAATATTTTAATCATTTTTAACAAAACCTATTCAAGCATTTTTTCTATTGGTAGAACTAGTATAGAACTTGCTCCAGCTGCTTTTAATTTTTCTAGTGTGCTCCAGAAAACTCCCTCTTTCGTTACTAAATGAATAGCAACTTTAGTATCACCATATATAGGCATAATAGTCTGGCCTTCATGGCCTGGAAGAATATGGGCAATATCATTTACTGCATTTTTATCAATATGGAACATAATATATTTACGCTCTTGCGCATGCTTAACACCTTCAATTCTTCTCAATAAAAGCTGATAATATTCTTCTAATTCTGGTTTGAAATTTTCATTTGAACGAATCAATACTGCCTGACTCTTCATAACTGTATGAATCTCTTTAAGATTATTCTCTTCTAAAGTTCTTCCTGTAGAGACTAAATCACATATAGAGTTTGCCATTTGCAAATTTGGTGCAATCTCTACAGATCCTGAAATTGAGAGAGGATCTAGATTCAATCCATATTCTTTTGAAAATTTTTGCACTAAATATGGATAAGATGTAGCTATTCTAGTATTTTTTAATTTATCTAAATTATCACTAGCATCATTTGGTACAGCTATAGATAATCTACAATATCCAAAGCCTAATTTCTTATCATTAATAATGTCATTCTTTTTTGTAGTATCTTTAATGCTTAACAAATATTCTTCTAAAACATTCTCACCAACTATACCAAGGTCACAAACATTACCATTTACCATAGTTGGAATATCATCATCTCTAACAAAAAGAAAATCTACAGGAGCATTTATAGAGTGGCAAAGTAAATTACTTTTACTAGAAAACTCAACTTTAATACCTATTTTGGTAAATAGCTCCATTGAGCTATCATGTAAACGCCCTTTCTTTTGAATAGCTATTCTTAATCTATTTCTCATTATAACTACTATAGCTCCTCTTTATTAATTCGATCATAAATAATATTATAACCACCTGTACCATATGTAATACAACGAGCTATTCTACTTATAGTAGTTAAACTAACTCCGGTATCAGCATGTATCTGTCTATATGACTTATTCTTTTTAATTTCTTTAACCACTCGCCATCTAGCAGCCATAGCAATTAAATCTACTGGGGTACACAAATCTTCAAAAAATAATTTTGCTTCTTCTGCATTTTCAAACTTGGTAAAAGTCTCAAATAGATCTGATAAATTCTTATCATTATCTTTGATTTCTGACATTTAAGATTTATTCAATTCATCTCTGTACTAGCATGTTAATACACTAATACACTTATTACAATAAATATTTTTAGTATTTTCCTTGATAATTATAGACCTTACCATTAAGTTTTACATTAATAGTATAATCAGTATGATTATCATCAGCACATACAATACCAACAATACACTTTTCATACTCTCCAAATGGATCCTCTCCACTCCAAAGATAAGCTTGATAAGAATTCCCTGCATTTCCCTGATTAAAAAAACCTTGCTCATCAAGATATAAAAAACTACAAGTTTCAGAATTTGATAGTGTTACTTTTAATGTTCCTAGAGTAGCTCCTAAAGTTCCATCATATACTACAATACTACTTGGTAAATTTCTAAAACCAATAACCTTGTACTTTCCATTAGGTATAAATAAATTAATAAATCTTCCTTTAGGCACTAAAGGAACATTACTACATGATGTAATCAAAACTAATAATAGAACAATTATTCCTGATTTTATTCTGCTCACTAACGGCTTATTCCTCGTTTATTTAATTATTTTACGATACTTATAAGCTCACGGGCTTGAAGGGCTTTTGACTTTGCATGATCAACATCATCACCTTTCACCAAAATAACGCCCATTCTTCTTGAACCTTTTATTTCTGGCTTTCCAAAGAGGCAAACATCTACATTGTGTATACTCAATGCATTCTCAACACCCTCAAATTCTGGAGCATCTGAATCACCTTCTAATAAAAGTGCAGCAGAAGCAGATGGAGCTATATTTGAAATTTTATCTGGCACTGGTAATCCTAAGATCGCTCTTAAATGTAAATCAAACTCATTTATCCTTTGAGATATTAACGTAACTAAACCTGTATCATGAGGTCGAGGGGAGACTTCATTAAAGTAAACCTTTTCTCCTTGAACAAAAAGCTCAACTCCAAAAATACCATATCCACCTAAAGCATCTGTTACTTCTTTAGCTATATGTTGTGCCTGTTTAAGAGTATTCTCAGGCATCGCTTGTGGTTGCCAAGATAGCTGATAATCTCCTTTTTCTTGTATATGTCCGATAGGTTCACAAAAAGAAGTACCTTTCTCATGACGAACTGTAAGAAGAGTTATTTCATAATCAAAAGGAATAAACTGCTCTACAATAACACTTTTTGCAGAGCCTCGACTGCCACTTTGAGCATACTGCCAAGCTTTTTGAATATCTTCACTTTTTTTAACTATTGATTGACCCTTTCCTGAAGAACTCATTATTGGTTTTATAACATACGGTAGTCTAACTTGTTTTACTGCTTGCTCATATTCTTTTTCAGTTTCAGCAAACATAAACCTTGAGGTCGGCAAGTTAAGCTCTTCTGCTGCAAGACGCCTAATTCCTTCCCTATCCATAGTTAACTTAACAGCCTTAGCACATGGAACAACTTTAAAGCCCTGACTCTCTAAATCAACCAGCTCATCTGTAGCTATTGCTTCTATTTCTGGAACTATATAGTCAGGTTTCGTATTTACAATAAGACTTCTCAGTTGTAATTTATCTTGCATATCTAATACATAAGTCTCATGTGCAATATGCATCGCCGGAGCATTATCATACCTATCTGCAGCGATAACATACAGCCCTAATCTTTGTGCAGATATTGCAAATTCTCTACCTAACTCACCAGCTCCTAAAAGCAAAATTTTTCTTTGCGAATTAGTTTTAGCTGTTCCTAATTTCATTACTATTCTCCTTGCTTAAGCTTCTATTAAGCATTTATAGCCACTAAACTTACGGATATTAATAACTCCGGTATCAAAAATTAGGTACTGGCCTTTTATTCCTTCAAGCTTACCTTGAACTATAGAGTCTTTATGTAAATTAAAGGACTTTATTTTTGTGGGAAACTCTAATACTGGATAAACTATATTTACTAAATTACCCTCAACAGGCTCTAAGGCATTATCTCCATATTTATCTTTAATATTATTAATCTCTGCTTGAGATTTAGTTATAAGATCATCTCTAATAGCTTCCAAATCGATAGATTCAGAATCACCCTGTAGCATTTTTCTCCAATTGGTTTTATCTGCTATATGAGTTTTTAATGCCATTTCCATTAGTCCAGAAATCAGTCTATTTTGAACAGCATAAATTGGTAGTGCCTGAGTAGCACCCTGATCTATCCATCTTGAAGGAATATTTTTAAGCCGAGTAATACCTACCTTTACATCACCAGTATTTGATAAATAAACTATATGTGTTTTCATGCAATGATCCTCTCCCCACTTAGAGTCTCTACAAGTTCCTTGAGCATAATGACAAAGCTCTGGTTTAACTATACAAATATCACACTCTGGTAGTTTTCTCATACACATAAAGCAATATCCCTGAGAATAACTTTTATTTGTTTTAGTCCCACATGCTACACAGTTTATTTCTTCTAAAAATTTTATACTTAATTTTTTTCCTACAAACTCATTTAGACAAATATCCTCTAAAAAATATATCGCATTGTTATTATCATTAAGAGAAGTTTTTAACTTATGAAGATTCAATTCTTTTTGCATATTTTAATTTAAAATCATTAGATTATATCAATAAGTTAGAATACCAAAGTAGCTAGATAGTTTAAAGTTAGATAGTCTCTTATATAGATACTAAATTTAGCTTTAGTGATTGTGAATAATTAGCTATAGAATTGCTATTATGCTATTTTTAAAATTATGAAGCTACTATAAAGTGGGATTTTTATGGCTATAGAATTATCAAACTCAAAGAAACAACCTAGCCTTTTTACTGCTGTTGGAATTGGACTTGGATGCATGATAGGCAGTGGATGGCTATTTGCAGCATACTATGCAGCAAAATATGCTGGACCCTCAGCCTTTTTATCGTGGATAATAGGCGCTTCACTAGCTCTCATACTTGCACTACTTCTTGCAGAGATTGCTACTATTTATAAAGAAACAGCTCTTTTTGCAAGGCTATTAACTATTAGCCATAATAATAGAGATTTTGGCTTTGTAATAGCAATCTCCAACTGGTTAGGCTTGATAATAATTATACCATCTGAAGCTTCTGCAACAGTCCAATACTTAAGTGCCACTTTCCCAAACATCGAACACGTATTCTATTTTAATAATGAACTAACTATATTTGGATTGACAGCAATGTTCATCTTGATGGTACTATATGGATTAGTTAATTTTTGGGGAATTCGAGCTCTCGCAAAAGTTAACAATATTATAACTTTTTTCAAAATAGTAATTCCAATTTTAACTGCTGCCATACTTATTTGGACATCATTCAATCCAGACAATTTTACCAAATATGGATTTGCGCCTATGGGTTATGATAAAGTAGTTGGAGCTGTCGTAGTTTGTGGTATCTTTTATGCATTCTATGGTTTTGGAATGGTTGCTACATTTGGAAGTGAGATAAAGAATCCTCAAAAAAATATTCCTATAGCTTTAGTTCTATCTGTTGTAATAAGCTTAGTTATATATTTATTACTCCAAGCTGCTTTTATTGGCGCTTTACCATCAGAAATGATTAGTAAAGGCTGGCAAAATCTAGATTTCACATCTCCTTTAGCTCAACTACTTATCCTACTTAATATCAACGTCTGGGCAATGATATTGTATGCTGATGCTGCAGTTAGTCCTTCTGGAGCAGGTATTTTATATCTTGGCTCAGGGACAAGGATGCTTAATGGAATGGCTATTGATAACCAAATGCCAAAGTTCTTCTCTAAAGTAAACCCTAACTTTAACCTATCAAGAAGATCTTTAATTCTGTCTTTAGTAATTGCCTGCTCTATCCCTATATTCTTCAAAAACTGGCAAGATATAATGATAGTTGTAACTGTCTTCCAATTAATTTCTTGTGTAGCTATACCAGTTGCTTTTGCAAAACTACGATTAACAAAACAAGATCAAGATAAAAGACTATTTAAAATGCCTGCAGGCTCTATATTAAGCTTTTTCATGTTTATAATACTAAGTTACTTATTAGTTCAAGCTGGTGAAAAAGCATTATTATGGGGACTAATACTGCATATATTGTTTTTTATAATTTATGTATTTAATTTCTATGGATTCAATCTACACAAAGCAAAACTCGCACTTTTTTCTTCATGGAGTATTTTTGCTTATATGACTCTAGTTTATATATTTGGTATAGCTAATGATAAAGGGCTACTTGATAACTATGCAGGCACATTCATAATGATCGCTGTTTTCATTGCCACTTATATTTCATTACTACAACAAAAAGATTATAACAAATAATATTTCTTATGAGTGTTCGCTTAGATAAATGGTTATGGGCTGCTAGATTTTATAAAACTCGCCAACTAGCTAAGAAAGCAATAGAAGGTGGAAAGGTTCATTTCCAAGGTCAAAAGACTAAAGTTAGCAAACTAGTTAATGTTGGTGATATGTCTGATATTCAACAGTCATTTATTAAAAAAACAATAGAAGTCCTAGCCTTAGATGAAACTAGAAAATCCGCTGCTGAAGCTCAAAAACTCTATAAAGAAACTAGCGAAAGTATTATAAAAAGAGAAAAGGAAGCAGAATTAAGAAAACTTGCTAACACACACTTTTCTGAAAAGCCTAATAAAAAGCAAAGAAGAGAGATAATAGACTTTAAAAGACAGTAAAATTAATCGCTAAATTTTTCTATAAGCTTAAGTGCAATATAAATAATTCCACTTATAATCAAAGAAATAATACAAACTTTTAAAGCTATTGGAAATAACTCTATAAAAATAGTAACTATCGAAGTGATAATTAAAACCGCTACAAATATCGATAAGAACTTATCCATTTAACTCTCCTTTATTATTTTAAAATAATCCTTGCGAACTTTCTTTTCCCAACTTGGAAAACATTATTAGTTTCCCTACCAAAAAGAAGTTTACTATCAGAAATTTTTTCACCATCTATTTTTACAGCACCTTGATTTATCATACGATTAGCCTCAGATGTACTTGCAACTAAACCAGCCTCTTTTAGCAGGTTTGAAATAGGTAGTTCCTCAGAAATTTCTAATTCTATAATATCTATATTATCAGGAATTTGGTTTTTCTGAAATCTTTGTACAAAATCTTCATATGCTTTTTCAGCTTCTTCAGCAGAGTGAAACCTTTCAATTAGCTCTTTTGCTAATTCAATCTTTATATCTCTAGGATTAGCCCCAGAATCAACACTCTCTTTTAAACACTGAATATCTTCTAATGATTTAAAGCTAAGTAATTCATAATATCTCCACATAAGATTATCAGATATTGACATTACTTTTCCAAAGATCTCTGTTGGCGGCTCTTCTATACCAATATAATTTTGACTAGATTTAGACATTTTCTTAACACCATCTAAACCTTCAAGTAATGGCATAGTAATAATTATTTGCGACTCTTGACCTGCTTGCTTTTGAAGTTCTCTACCCATTAGAAGGTTAAACTTCTGATCTGTACCACCAAGCTCAATGTCTGCATTCATCGCAACTGAATCATATCCTTGTACTAATGGATATAAAAACTCATGAATAGAAATTGACTGTCCAGACTTATATCTTTTAGAAAAATCATCTCTCTCAAGCATTCTTGCAACAGTCTGTTTAGAAGCAAGCTTAATCATATCGCTCGCTGACATAGGGTTAAACCAATCACCATTTCTACGTACAATCGTTTTCTCTTTATCTAAAATTTTAAAAACTTGTTTAGTA
Organism: Francisella frigiditurris; assembly: GCF_001880225.1. Lineage (NCBI taxonomy): Bacteria > Pseudomonadati > Pseudomonadota > Gammaproteobacteria > Thiotrichales > Francisellaceae > Francisella > Francisella frigiditurris. The sequence continues at coordinate 1,644,658 of NZ_CP009654.1, forward strand.
TAAGTTTCTGCATTAATTGCAACATCTTGTGCAGATAGTGCTGGTCTTGTAGCATTTTTGCCAGTTGGATCACCTATTTGCGCAGTAAAATCACCTATTAAAAAATGGATTTCATGACCTAAATCTTGAAGTTGCTTCAATTTATTTAACACAACTGTATGACCTAGATGAATATCTGGAGCTGTTGGATCACAACCAAACTTAACTATTAATGGTCTACCCTTTTTTAGCTTTTCTATAAGCTCTTGTTCAATAAGTACCTCATCAGTACCTCTTTTAATTATTTCTAAAGTTTCATTTATAGAAATCATTTATTTATAAATTCTTATATGCTTCTAAAGGGCTGATTATAACATTAAAACAAGGTTTTTTTAAATTTATACTTATATTCATACTTATTTTGACTTAAATATTTAAAAAGTATTTTTATACTTTTAAAGAAAATCTTATACTATCAAAAGAAATTATAATCTGTTTTATTTAGTTAATGAAAATTTACCTTTCTCAAAGTAATAATCCTTATTTTAATTTAGCCTTAGAAAATTGGCTTTTTTTAGAAGCTTTAGAATCTGATAAGATTTTGTTTCTTTGGCAAAATAATCCTTGTGTTGTTATTGGTCGAGCACAAAACCCTTGGCAAGAATGTTACTTAAAAGCAATGCTGAAAGATAACATTCCCGTTATTCGTCGCCAAAGTGGTGGTGGGACCGTTTTTCATGATATGGGTAATCTTAACTATACAATCTTATCCCCAAAAAAAGATCATAATGTGAAAGAGAACCTAGAATTAATATGTAATGTTATAAGAAAAATTGGTATAGATATCTATCCAAATTGTAGAAATGACATTGTGACTGACTTTCAAGATTTTACCTATAAAGTCTCTGGTAGCGCCTTTAGGGAAAAAAGAGATAGAGCATTTCATCATGGAACTTTACTTATTAAAACCAACACTAACAAGCTATATAAATATTTACATCAACCCATTGATAAAACTCTAGATGCTAAAGGAGTTAAATCACATCGCTCAAAAGTGTTAAATTTAAATACAATCAAAGAAGATCTATCTCCGAATGATGTAATAAGAGCTTTTTTAACCTATTTCAAAAGCTCTAGTATAAGCTTTATTGGTGAAAGAACTCCTTTAAATAATAGAGATCTAATAATAAATGAGGCAAAAAACCTAAGAAGTTGGGACTGGACTTATGGTAAGACTCTCCCATTCACAAAAACTTATTCTGAAAATGATCACAATATCACAATAGAAGTTAAATCAGGGTTAATAGATAAAATAGATTCTCTAGATGTTTCATCAAAAAAAATACCTTTTTCTCAAGAACTAACTTCTTCTGATATCAATAAATATCTTCTTAAAAACTAATATATTCATAGCTTTTGCTAACATTAGTCTAATAGAAAAATTTATTAAACAATGCTAAAATCCACTATAGATTTAGAACATGGAAAAGCTGATGATTAAAAGAAGCCTACTTGCAATTCTAACCTTAGTTTCAATAGGAAATGCTGAAGTTACAAAATCAGTCACATGGAATGTAAGTGATGCTCAAAATGCCTATGTTAAAGATTTTATATGTAATGATGCTATTAATGCTGATGACTGCTCAACTAATAAAAATAATTTAAAAGAATTAACAGGAATTGATCTAAACAAGATTCCTTTTGGAAGTTCAGATATTAAAGAAATTGAGCTCAATGAAATATCCTACACAACAGACAATGAATTTCCTAGTACTGGGAAAATAACATCTAAGGTTTCTGGACTATTGATGCTTCCTGATACCAAATCCCCTAAAGGCGTGGTTTTATATTATCACCCAACAGTTTTTGATAATTCTGGAGTTCCATCAAACTTAGATCCTAAAAATAAAGATGCTTTTATGTTTGATACTATATATGCTTCTATATACGCATCTCAAGGATATATAGTAGTCGCACCAGATTATATTGGTCAAGGAGATGATTATTCCAATCCTCATCCGTACGTTTTATATCCTAAACAATCTGTAAATACAGCCGTTGACTTATTAAATGATGTTGCAGGAACTATAAAAGAAAAATATAAATTAGGTGATAATGAAAAATTAAATCTACATGCTACTGGATACTCAGAGGGCGCTAGTTATGCAATATGGACAGCAAAATGCTTACAGTCATCTTATAGTTGTTATCACTATGTTAACCCACTTAATAATTTATATAGATTAAGAGCTGTTGCTGGGATGAGTGGTGCTTATAATATTAGTAATGTCACTCTTAATTTCCTAGAAGATAATAATGATTCTGATGAATATAAACTACAAAGCAAACTAGTAACTACTCTATTAAAACCAGCTCTTGCTGCAAATACTTTGGTAAGCTATCTGTATTATGGAAATGAAGACAGTTCATTAAACGCTAAAGACTTTGATAAAGGCTTCTTTGATATGAAGTGTTCAACTCTGCCTCAAGATAACTGTAATATAGGATATGAAAATCTTAATCTGCGAAATGTCTTTCTGCAAAAACATGTTGAGGATGAAAAAGTTGTAGGTGCTATTTTCAGTAGTGCGATGTATAAAAAATTCCCTAATCAAGAGTCAGCTTCTCATTATGCCATCCCTACAGGAAATAACTCTATATTAGACCTAATAAGCGAGAAAGTTTTTGATAATCAATTACTATTACAAGCAATGCAAGATGCAAATATAGATGATTTTGGATCAGAAACTAGAACTCCTACATATTTATTCACCTTTAAAGAAGATTCTATAGTGACAAAGCTTAATTACGATAAATTCATGAAAAATGCTAATGCTATCGTAGATGGGTATGTATTTGATAATGATAAAATAATTAGAAACAGTATGGGCGGTTTCCCTATAAAACTTGATATCAACAAAGTTGATCACTTAACTGGTGAAATTTATGCTAACCTATTCACCTATAATTATATTAATGACCTAAATAAAGCTTATTTATAAAACATCATGATAAAAGCAATCACTGAAAGAACATCTATTTTAGTAAATGAAATTGGAATTCAAAAATTAGAACAATCTCATATTTTCTTAGCTGGGGTTGGAGGAGTCGGCTCTTTTGTTGCTGAAGCTATTGCTCGTGCAGGAATTGGTAATATAACAATTATAGATATGGATACTGTTGACCCATCTAACATTAATAGACAACTAGTAGCTTTACATAGCACCATAGGCAAACCTAAAATTGAAGTTATGAAACAACGAATTTTAGATATCAATCCTAATTGTAATGTTGATGCTAGACAAACATTTATAAATCCTGAGAATATTCATCAAATCCTTACAGAAAAAAAATATGACTATGTTATTGATGCTATAGATACTCTAAATGCTAAAGTTAATTTAGTGAAAACCTCCCACGAACTTGGAATAAGAACTATATCTAGCATGGGCGCTGGAGGTAGAACTGATCCCACTAAAATCAAAATAGCAGATATTTATAAAACTCATGAGTGTGGACTTGCTAGAGCTATGAGAAGTCGATTAAAGCGTTTAAATGTAAAAAAAGGAATTACAACCGTATTCTCTACTGAGCCAGGAATAGCACCATTACCTCCTAAAGAATCAGAGAATACCGAATTCCGAGCTAGAGCTACAAATGGGACTCTTAGTTATATGCCATCAATATTTGGTCTAACTATCGCAGGAATAGTCATTAAAGATATTATTGGTAATGAGTTTAATAAATAGCATTTATTAATAATTTCTGCAGTAAAAATTATTGTTATCTTACTCCTCTCAAAGTATAAATTAATAATACAAACTTAATTATCAATGTTATGAAAGGAAAATTTTTAGCTTTTATCATAGCTATATTCATGCTATCAGCTTGTACTAATTCTACAGAACAAAAACCAGAGCCCCAAAATGTTGGAAAGGATTCTAAACAATATGCATATCACACGAAGAATATTGATATTCCTTATGTTTATGGCATAACAAATATGGCCTATGCTTTATGTTCAAAGAGTTCTTGTACGCTTGCTAAAGATGGCGGATCTGCTAAATGCCAATGTGAAGTATTTGATGATAAGAGTGGTTGGAAATCTTTTTCTTTCTCGCCTACTAATTATGTGTCAGCAAGTCCAACATATAATTCAGATGGAAGCTTACAAACGGTTCAGTCAAATTATTCAATGGCAAATATAAGTGATTTTACTAAAACTCCTAATAATGCTTGTAAATATGATTCACCTGAGCCATGGGCTAACTGTTATGGTGTTCGTTGCCAAGTTGAGAAAATTAAAGTCAATGGAGAAGAAAAAACCATAGCCACTTGCCAATGCCCTGTAATTAAAAGTAAAAACTTCCTTGTTGGTACTGATGATAAAAATGCATGTAACCTTAAAGGAGATAAAATCTGGTCAGGCATTACTGTGAAAACATTAAAATCATACGGTGGTGATCCAACAAAATCACTTTACCAGGAAGTTTATCCCGACTCTCCACCGTCTAAAGCTTCTTTAACTAAGTAAAAATCTAATTAATATTACTAATCTGGTGTACTTTGTAGACATCTTACTTTTAATAACTTAACCTTAATTTATAAATATAATCATTTATAAGGTAAGGATGAGAATATCAAACTTATTAAAAATTTGTTTCGTACTGTGTCTAACTACTCTAATTTTAAGTTGCTCAAAACAAGCTCTTATAGATCCTGAAGTTGATGTTTGTGATATCTTAAAAGAAAATCCCAAATGGTCAAAATCTCTAAAAGAAGCTCAAACTAAATATAATCTTCCACCTCAATTTGCTATGGCCATAATTTACCAAGAGTCTAAATTTATTGGAACAGCTAAAAGCAAATCATCGTCTGCTTACGGTTATGCCCAAGCGATAGATGGAACATGGAAAGTTTTCCAAGATGAAGTTAACTCAAGTGCTAAAAGAGACAACTTTAATGATAGTGTACAGTTTATAGGTTGGTATATGTCTGATCTATCAAAAAGATTAAAGTTAAATATGACAGATAGCTATAATCTATATATGGCTTATATGCTTGGACAAACTGGATATAAACGCTATAAAGCTGGAACTTATGCAAATAAAGAAGTAGTTCGTAAAAATGAGTCTATTGCTTCTAAGGTAAAAGCTCGCGCCGACCTATATAATAAACAGTTTAAAAATTGTAAAATTAAATAGTTTTTAGAATTAGAATCTATAAGCCAAAGTTGTCATAACTTTCGACTGCAATTTCATAACTATCTTTATAGGAAATGGTAAATTAACTCCACCAGCTTTTTCAGCCTCTACAGCATGTTCCGCCTCATCTATATACATTTGTTTTAAGATTTCACGAGAGCGATTATCATTTACTGGTAAAGATTTTAAATGAGAGTCTAAATGCTTCATCACCTGTTTTTCTGTTTCAATAACAAATCCATAGCTTAGTTTATCACTAATACTACCAGCCACAGCACCTATACCAAAAGAGCTCCAGTACCAAAAAGGATTTAAAAGACTTGGTTTAGAATCTAATTCATTTAATCTTGAGTCACACCATGCTAAATGATTATACTCTTCCTCAGCAGCTTGATATAGATGTTCTTTAGTTTGCTCTGATTTAGCAACTACAGCTTGTCCACGATAAAGAGCTTGAGCACACACCTCACCAGTATAGTCAACTCTCATTAGCCCAGCTGAGTGCTTTTTATCACTTTCTGACATATTTCCATCGGCTATAGCTAACGAAGGAGAATCCTTAGAAGGATGTAGTGGAGCTTTAGTAAGCTTCACATAAGTATCAATCTCTTCTAAAACTCTATCTAAAAATGATAAACGTCTCAAAATATAAACCTCTAAATTTATTATAAGAAAGTTTTTAGGAAAGCAGATCTTGATGGGTGCTTTAATTTTCTTAAAGCTTTTGCTTCAATCTGTCTTATTCTTTCTCTAGTTACATTAAATTGCTTACCAACTTCCTCTAAAGTGTGATCTGTATTCATACCAATACCAAATCTCATCATAAGAACTTTAGCTTCTCTTTCTGTAAGTCCAGTTTCTATAAGCTCTTTTATTGCTTCTCTTAGGTTTTCTAAATTAGCTGCTTCTATTGGTGAATAATTATTCTTATCTTCAATAAAATCTCCAACTGTAGAATCTTCATCATCGCCAATAGGGTTTTCCATAGAAATAGGGGTATGAGAAATATTAAGGATCTTTTTAAGTTTATCCTTAGTCATATTAGGAGTATATTCAATTATTTCCTCTTCTGTCGCTTCTCTACCCTTTTCCTGTAAAATCTGTCTCTTAATCCTATTAACTTTATTAATAGTTTCTATCATATGAACGGGTACACGAATAGTCCTAGCTTGATCAGCAATAGAACGAGTAATTGCTTGTCTAATCCACCATGTCGCATAAGTTGAAAATTTAAACCCTTTTCTATAGTCAAATTTATCAACTGCTTTCATTAAACCAATATTACCCTCTTGGATAATATCTAAGAAATGAAGTCCTCTATTTGTATATTTCTTAGCCTCTGAAACCACAAGACGTAAGTTAGCTTCGATCATTTCTTTTTTAGCTTGTGTAATCTTGGCTTCACTTTTAGAAATTTGAATATTAACATTTTTAAGCTCTTCAATATCCATCATAGTAAGCTTTTGAAACTGATTAATCTGTTTTGTTAAAACTTCAATTTCTCTTAACATATTGTCATTAAATCTATATTTAGATGAAACTGATTTTAACCAGTTTGTATCACCTATAACATACATATCTAAGAACTCTTGTCTTGGCATTTTTGCTCTTTCAACACAGATTCTTAGAATCTTTCTTTCATACTCTTTTACTTTTGAATATGGAAGTCTTATATAATCAACTAATTTTTGTAAGTGTGAGCTTGAAAGTCTAATACTATCAAACTCTTTAAGAATTTTATTATAAATAGTTTTACCACTTTTTTTAGACTCATATTCATTAAAACTATCTTCTAAATTAGTAAAAAATTCATATGCTCTTTTTGTATCTATTTTTTCATCATGATCATCTTCTGCTGTAGACTCTTCAGTATCCGTATCATCTGTGAATCCTGCCATTATCTCTGAAAATCTAACATACTTACAAACATCTTCGTCTTCTATATCCTGAGAGTTCATATACTCTATAGCATTTTCTTCTAACTCTCTAAATCTTTCTAAATAAGTTTTGATAACTATTGGATATTTAAGAATAGTATTAAAAACCTCTGTAGTTCCCTCTTCAATTCTAACGGCGATCTCTGTCTCACCTTTTTTTGTTAAAAGATCAACGACTCCCATTTCTCTCATATACATTCTTATAGGATCAGAAGTTTTACCACTTAAATCATCAAGATTAGCTTCACTTACTTTTCTCTCATCTTCTTCATGTATTTCTGGAGTTTTATCATACACTTCAATGCCAGCATCTACTAAGATTGCTTCTATTTCTTCATATACTTTAGGATCATCAGATACATCACCTGGCAAAGCATCTAAAATATCAGCTCGGGTTAAATAGCCTCTTTCTTTACCATCAATGATTAAATCTTTTAAATCCGATATCAAATCTTCTTTAGTCATCCAAAATACTCCAGTAGATATTTTTATATAATTTACAAATTCTATATTTTACAACTATCTTAATCTATTTATTAAGAACTTTAACTCCATTTTTTCAACTTCTGTTAAAACAGGCTGCTGTCTTAAATAAATTAATCGCCCTTTTACACTATTTTTTTCTATTCTTCTAAGCATGTTTTCAACTTCTTTTTCATAGTCTTCCGTATTATCTTTAAAACTACTGTTCTCAAGACCAAAACCCAATAACTCAAAAAAATATTCTCTATATTCAGAATAACTTTCTGTTAACATCTGAATTAAAGCAACTACTTCTATATTTATATATAAGTCATCTTTTAAAATTTTCAAGCATTTACTTAGAATATCTAGGTTCTCAGAGTTAGGTAAGATATCAAATTCTTTTTCATTTACTATTTTTTTAAATAAATCTAGATTTGTAAAAAGTTCAGATATTACTCTTTGCTCTAAAGTTATATTCTTTGTTAACTTCTGTTTTCTAACAACATTAAGTTGATGATGCTCTTTTCTTTCTCTTTTACTAATTAATTGCTTTAACTGATCCGCTGAAAATCCTAATTTATCAGCAATAGTTACAAGTATACTTTCGGAATATATATTAGCACCAACCTCAGAGAAGAATTCTTTCATGCTTTCAGCAACTTCTAACTTATCTTCAGCTTTTTTAAGATCTCTATTACCAAGGAAGGTTTGTACTAAGAAATCAGCAACATGAAGAGCATCCCCTAGCTTTTCTTTAAAGCTCTCTAGTCCATACTCTTTTACATAATCATCAGGATCTTTATTATCTGGTAATACTAAAATTTTTAGTTTCTTATTTGCATCTAAAACTGGAAGTATTAATTTAATTGTTCTAATAGCCGCACTTTTACCCGCATCATCACCATCAAAACATAAAATCACCGATGCTGTTTCTCTAAAGAGAATTTTTGCATGCTGAGGAGAAAATGCCGTTCCCAAAGTAGCAACAGCCTCATAAAAGCCATACTTTGCCAACCCTACAACATCCATATATCCTTCAACCACAACAATTGAGCCAATAGAACTAATTTCCTTCCTCTTTTGCCTATATTCATATAAGCCGTATAAAACTGAACTCTTTTGGAAAACTATACTTTCAGGAGAATTTATATACTTAACACCATCTTCATTATCGATAACTCTTCCACCATAGCCTATAACTCGCCCTTGAATATTCCTTATAGGGAACATTATTCTAGATCGAAACCTATCATAAACCTTACCATTATCATTTCTAATTGCTAAACCTGTTTCAATAACAATATCTGTTGTCACATTAGCTTTATTTGCAAAATTACAAATACCATTCCAATCATCAGTAGCATATCCAATATTAAAAAAATTCGCTATTTTGCCATCTATTCCTCTAGCCTTTAGATAACTTATAGCCTTTTCCTTTGTATTTGAGTTCATCAAATTCCAACGATAGTACTTTGAGCTAATATCTAAGAAGCTTAAACACTGATTATAAATCTTTTCTTTTTGCTGATCTTCTTCAGAAAAATTTTCATACTCAACAGATCTACCTACGATATTAGATAAACTTTCAATAGCATCTACAAAATCTAGATTATTTATTTTCTTAATAAAAGTAAGAGCATCCCCAGATTCTTGACAACCAAAACAATGAAAAAATCCTTTAGATGGATTAACAAAAAAAGAAGGGGTTTTTTCATTATGAAAGGGACAGCAACCTTTATAACTTTTTCCAGATTTTTTTAGATTAACAAACCTAGATATAACATCAACTATGTCTGCGGAAGAAATTAGCTCTTTTATAAACTGAGTTGATATTTTTTTTGCCATAAATTTAGAATACTAATTAAGAAAGATTAGATTTTACAATAGCGCTAACTTTACCCATATCTGTTCTTCCTGCAATTTCTTTCTTTATTAAAGCCATAATTTTACCCATCTCTTTTATAGATGACGCTCCAACCGACTCAATTGCTTTTTGGATAATTATAACTACTTCATCATCAGTAAGTTGTTTAGGCATATATTCTTCTAATATCTCAATCTCTTTTTTTTCAGTATTAGCAAGCTCTTGTCGACCTGCTTGCATATATTGACTATATGAATCCTGCCTTTGCTTGATCATTTTAGAAATAACAGCAATAACAACCTCATCAGTAATTTCAATTTTTTCATCAATTTGTCTTTGCTTAATCGCAGCTATTGCCATTCGTATTGTTGTAAGCCTATCTTTATCTTTAGCTTTCATAGACTCTTTCATATCTTGAGTTAATTGATTAAAAATTGACATATAAATATTGATTTCCTAAATAATACAAATTAAATAAAAGTGATTTTGAAGGGAAAGCTCCCTCCAAACATTAGATAAAAAATTACCTTCCAGCAATTATATTGCTTTTATGATCTCTTTTCACAGCTGCAGCTTTTTTTCTTTTACGAGCCCAAGTTGGCTTTTCAAAGTATTCTCTGCGACGAAGTTCAGATACAATTCCTGCTTTTTCACAAGATCTTTTGAATCTTCTTAGAGCAACATCAAAAGGTTCTCTTTCTTTAACTCTAACGCTTGGCATGCTTTCTCACCTCACTTAAATGCCTTTTATAAAGTTTTGTAAAACAGCTAAAACTGCTATATAAATTTTTATGAAGCCCAATTGTAACATATAACCACTAAAAAGAAAACTCCACATAAATTAAATAACAAAGTGCCTATATTTATAGTATTTGAAGTGCTATTATTTCGGATATGTGACTCATTAAAACCTTTATAGCTCTGAATGAATAAATTTAGCAAACTTATTGTATACGTTCTTCTTATTATTCTGAGCATTAGCTTTTCTTTTGCCTCTACTCGTAGTGAAGTTCAATATTTAGTTAAAAAGTATAATTTAGGAGATGCTAAAATAGGTCTTGCTGCTCAAAGAACTATGAATGGTCAAAATTTATATAGCTATGCTCAAGATAGACCATTGAAGCCAGCTAGTAATAATAAAGTTTTCACTATGGCCGCAGCTCTTTTTGCAATTCCGAGTGACTTTACATTTGATACAACTATAAATTACCCTTCAAGCAAAGTTAAAAATGGCATTCTTTACGGTGATATGTACATAAAATTCTCTGGAAACCCTGCTTTAACAGGTGGACAGCTAGCAAGCCTTATAAAGAGAATAAAAACAGAAAAAGGAATTAAATCTATAACTGGAGATGTTTATCTTGTAGGTGTATTCTCAGGACCATATATACCTGAAGGATGGTCTGCAGAGGACCAAACTTTTTGTTATGGTGCTCCTGCTTCTAGCTTTACCATAAATAGAAACTGTTTAGTTATCAAACTAGCTAAAAATCCAAATAGTTTAAATACTAGGGTAATTGGCCTAAGTAATGATTCAAATATCGATATAAAAAATACTACTCAATACACTAGCTCTAATAAAACAATCTCGATTTTCATGGATGATAATAATGTTTTATATCTTAAAGGTTATTTATCTAGAACAGCTGAGAAAATGTTCAAGCTAGCTATTAAAAATCCAGCTCTAAAAACTTTAGATACTGTTAATGATTTTATGAATTCTTATGGAATCAAACATAATAAAGTATCTCTTACTAACTCTATACCTTCTGATTACACAATTCAGTTAGAAACACATTCCAGCACTATTGGTGGTTTTATTGATCAAACTCTAAAACATTCTGATAATTTATATGCTGAAACCATACTTAATACTATTGGTTACAAATATAAAGGCATTGGATCCACAGCAGTTGGTGTTAGCTCAGTACAAGATATATTACGTAAAAAATTAAACCTAGATACCTCAGATTTAGTAATGTATGATGGGTCAGGCTTATCACACTTAGATCATGTTACGCCTTTATTCATGGTTAATTTTTTAACTAAAACATTTAATAGTCCTGTCGGCAAGAAATTCTATAACTATCTACCAGCTTCTGGTATGAATGGAACCATATCTTATAGAATGGGTGGTAAATTACTTGGAAGAGTACATGCAAAAACGGGAACTTTAAAAGGTGTTTCTTCTTTATCTGGTTATGTTTTAACTGCTAAAAATCATAGAATTAGCTTTACTATTATATTAAATGATTTGAAAACCTCTGATAGAAATAATGCTCGCAGATTCCAAGATAAAGTTGTAGAAGTTTTTTATAGAAATTTATAATGCTTATGATTAAAAGAAAATATTTACTTAAAACTACTTTTATTATTTGTGCTTTAATAGCCTTATCCTCTTGTGCATCAAAGCCTCCTTCAAATATAAATAACGCTTGCTCAATCATTCATGAATACCCTGATTGGTATTATGACATGCTTGATTCTTATAATAGGTGGGGAGTTCCATTAAATATACAAATGGCTTTTATAAGACAAGAATCTTCTTTTAGGGAAGGTGCTAAACCTCCTATGCAATATTGGATGGGCTTTATTCCTGTTGGCCGTGCATCATCAGCATATGGATATGCTCAAGCTTTAGATGGAACTTGGGATCACTATAAAAAAGAAACTAAGCAATCTTTTGTTAGTAGAAGTAGTTTTAGTGATTCTGTTGATTTTATTGGCTGGTATTTAAATAATGTTCACAATAAAACAGGCATAAGTAAAACTGATGCTTATAATTTATACTTAGCATATCATGAAGGGATAGGTGGATATAAAAAAGGAAGTCATAGAAATAATTCATTCCTACTAAACTATGCTAAGAAAACAGCTGATGTCGCTAGTAAATACTCAGTACAATTAAAGAACTGTCCAGTTCCTAGAAAACCAATCCTTTCTTATATTTTTTAGTTAAGGCTACCAAGTGACAAACAAAAACAGTTTTAAATTAATAACTAATATAAGATGGTCAGATACAGATAAGTATGGGCATGTAAATAATGGAAAATATTTTGATTATTTTGAAGAAGCAAGAACTACATGGGTATATCAAACTCCAGCATTAATACAATGGGCAAAAAAAAATACTATACAACTGGTAATATCTGAACAATGCTGTAACTATAAAATTCCTCTTACTCATCCAAACAAATTAGAAGTTTCTCAAACAGTAATTAAATGTGGTGCTGCAAGTATAGAGCTGAACTACGAAATAAAAATTTTTGGCTCTAATGAGATAGCAACAGCAGCTCGCGTAAAACTAGCATGTTATAATGCTACGACAGGCAGATTACATAAGCTTCCAAAGGAAATAAAGGATTATTTACTAGAAAATGATAAATAACGATCAGCTAGACTTAAAAAAGTTAGAAAAACAAATAATTAGAAAAACTGCTCAAGCTATCAATCAATATAATATGATTGAAGAAAATGACAAGATTATGGTTTGTCTATCAGGAGGCAAAGATTCATATTGTTTATTAGAAATATTATTACTATTACAACAAAAAGCTCCAATAAAGTTTGATATTATTGCTGTCAACCTCGATCAAAAGCAGCCAGGTTTCCCAGAAGAAGTTTTACCAAATTATCTAAAACAGAAGAATGTTGAATATCATATTATAGAAAGGGATACATATAGTGTTGTAAAAAGCGTAATTCCAGAAGGTAAAACCACTTGTGGATTATGTTCTAGAATGCGTCGAGGTATACTATATGACTTTGCAGAAGAACATAATGTAACGAAAATTGCATTAGGTCACCATCGTGATGATATTATAGAAACATTCTTCTTAAACTTATTTTATAATGGCTCTATTAAATCCATGCCTCCAAAGCTTCTTAGTGATGATAAGAGAAACATTGTAATACGACCATTATCATTCGTTTCTGAAACAGAAACATCAGAATATGCTAAGCTTAAAAACTTCCCAATAATTCCATGCAACCTTTGTGGATCTCAAGACAATTTACAAAGAGTTCTTATTAAAGATATGCTTAATAGATGGGAAGAAAAGAATCCTGATCGAAAAAATGTTATATTTAAAGCATTATCTAATATTTCTCCATCACAAATGTTAGATAAAGAACTTTTTGATTTTTTTAATATTTCTACAACAGAAATTAGGAGATAGTCTTATGAAAATATCGAACAAACTACTGTTAACTTTAATTTTATCATCTTTTGGAGCCTCTGCTTTCGCTGCTGACAGCAACACCACTCAAGCTAGTAAGGAAAGTAGCTATTCATTAGGTTATAGCATAGGAACTGGCATTGCTAGACAAAGTTTAGATACTGATGACGACAGCCTAATACAAGGCTATAGTGATGCTCTAAATAATGCGCCTCCTAAACTATCTAAATCTCAAATAAGAGAAAACCTATCTGACTTAAAGAAAAAAATTAGAAGTGGACAAGTCTCCTTAGCTGAAGAAAACCTTAAATACTCTACAGAGTTCATGGAACAAATAGCTAAAATAGATAATATCATCAAAGTAGATGATGGAATTTATTATCAAATGCTTAAACAAGGAGATGGTAAAAAACCTAAAAGTAACAGTCAAGTTACCATAGACTACAAAGGTACCACTCCAGTTATATCTTATGAAAAAAATAAGCTTGTATTAAATGATATTAAAGAAGGAAAACTCGTTGGTAGCACTTTTGACTCTAACAAAAACATGACATTCCCCCTTCAAAACCTAATTGAATGTTGGAAAGATGCTATTCCTAAAATACCTACAGGATCAAAATTTATACTTTACTGTGCTCCTGATGTAGCCTATGGAGAAAGAGCACCTGCAACAATTGGCTCAAATCAAGCACTATCATTTGAAATAAATTTAAAATCTTTTAAATAGTATTCCTTTTATCTGAAAATCTCTTATATATTTTATTTTGTGCCTGTTTAGCTGCAGCAATTACAAAAAATATTACATATACTAAGATTATAATAGCTATGCTATTAGCTACTACCTTCCACAAAGGATTAATTGTCAAATCTATAAAGAAATAAGGATAATATCCTGAAAAATACCCATAACTATACATATAAATCATATATATAACAGTGTATGTAACCAATACTATTAATACTTTATAAATCTTCACCCTTTCTTTTACGAAAAGAAAATAATCACACAAAAGATATATTGGTAAAAAATAATGCTCCACTAAACTATAAGGTGTTTCATTTACTATACCTTTAGACAAAAGTAATGCAAATACAATATATGTAAGAGTTATTTGTGGTAAAACCATCAAAATATATTTATCACTAATACACTTAAAACAAACTAGAAACAGAACCAGAATGACCGATATGTTGCTTATATATGTAAATTGTGCAAATACTTGGAAAATGTTAAAACCACTATCATAAATTGAATAACTAATCGCTAGTAAAGAAACACAAGCTACAACAAACCTTATAAAACTTAACCTAAAAAAATTCATTTTAAGCCTTTCTATTTACAGCCAAATCACAAAGTAAAATCATTGCACTTTTATATTCCGTATCAGGCAAGAAATCAATTGCTTGCTTAGCTTTTTCTGCGTAGTCACAAGCAACTTTATAAGAATACTCTATAGCTCCACTTTGCTTAACTATTGAAACTATTTCTTCTATATTATAATCACCATTTTCAATAGCATTCTTTAAAACTTGTTGTTCTTCTTTTGAGACATTAGCTAATGCATAAATAGTTGGTAAAGTCATTTTACCTTCATCTAAATCATCACCAATATTCTTACCTAAACTTTCAGCATCTGAAATATAATCTAAAACATCATCTGCTATTTGGAAAGCATTACCTAAATATACACCGTACTGCTGAATCTGATTTCTTTTTTGTACAAAATCTTCTTTATCTAAAGCTAGAATACCTGCTAATTCACATGCCGCCTCAAAAAGCTTAGCTGTTTTACAGTAAATTACGTTCGTGTACCCTTCTTCATCTAAATTAATATTTCTAGCATTTAATAGCTGCAGAACCTCTCCCTCAGATATTTTATTTGTTGCATCAGCTAGTATTTGCATAATATGCATATTATCTAGCTTAACCATCATCTGGAAAGATCTTGAATAAAGGAAATCCCCTGTTAAAACACTTGCTGCATTTCCAAAGACATTATTTGCAGTTTGACGCCCCCTTCTTAACTGAGAGTCATCAACCACATCATCATGTAATAAAGTTGCTGTATGTATAAATTCTATTATTGCTGCTGCTGCATAATGTTTTTGACCTTGGTAACCCATAGCTTTTGCAAACAACAAAACTAAAAGAGGCCTTAATCTTTTACCACCACTATTAATAATATATTGACTAATCTGATTGATAAGAACGACTTCAGAAGATAATGAATCGACAATCAATCGATCATTTTTTTCAATATCTTCTTTCATTAAATTTCTAATATCTTTTAAGCTTTTCATTAAGATTAAAAACAGTATGCAAAAATGTTTGTCTTAAAGGATAAAGCAGTATCTAGCATTAATCAATAATTAGTTAATTTCAGGAGATGCTTCTTTAAGCACTTGAAATATTTGTCTGTAAGACTTTTTAGGCTTATTTTTTTCCATTTCTTTATGATGATTTCTTATTAATTGTCTTAAATTCTGTATATCTATTCCTGGAAATTCTTCTAAAACTTGTTGAAGCATACTATCAGCAGTTTCTGTAGCCAATAAAGCTTCCCTAATATGCTCTAATCTATGAAAAACTAAATTAGCTTCTTTATTCTTATTTACTAATTTACTATGAGCTTCCTGAATATCTTCTAGATTATCAACCTTCCTTAAAAGTTTACCAATAAATTGAATTTGCCTTTTTAAGGCTATTTTTTGCATACTCCGTGCAGTAAGTATATTTTTCTTAAGATTTTCATCTATTGGTAATTTATCTAATTGAGTATTATTTAACTCCGTAAGCTCTCTCCCGAAATCTGTTATTTCTAACATATCTCTTTTTATTTTAGACTTACTTTCTGACTGCCTATAATAGGCATTTTCTTCTTCCCATTCTTGTTGCTCTATTTGATCTAAGTCAATGACCTTTCCCATAACCCAAATGCCTTTCAAAAACTTTTTATATATAAGAATATAAGATATAATTACGAACATCCAATTTATTTATATATTCACACTTATATAATTTCAACACATATCATCAGGAGATAAATATAATGTTTAGTTGGGATAAAAATAATTTAAAAAATACTGATTCAGAAATTTTCAAAGCTATTCAATTAGAAGTAAAAAGACAACATGAACATGTAGAATTAATTGCTTCTGAAAACTATGCTAGTCCAGCTGTGATGGAAGCACAAGGATCTCAACTAACAAACAAGTATGCTGAAGGTTATCATGGTAAAAGATATTATGGTGGTTGTGAGTATGTAGATATCGCAGAAGAGCTAGCTGTTGAAAGAGCTAAAGAGCTTTTTGGCGTAGATTATGCAAATGTTCAGCCTCACTCTGGATCACAAGCAAATGCTGCTGTATATACTGCAGTATTAAAACCTGGTGATGTTGTATTAGGAATGGATCTAGGTGCTGGCGGGCACCTTACACATGGTTCTAAAGTGAACTTCTCTGGAAAACATTACGAATCTATTCAATATGGATTAGATGAGAAAGGTGATATTAACTATGCTCAAGTTGCTCAACTAGCTAAAGAACATAAGCCTAAAATGATCATTGCAGGCTTCTCAGCATTTTCTGGAATTATTGATTGGGCAAAATTTAGAGAAATTGCTGATAGCGTTGATGCAGTATTAATGGCTGATATAGCTCATGTGGCTGGTCTTGTAGCTGCTGGACTATATCCTAATCCATTCCCGCATGTGCATGTAGCTACAACTACTACACATAAAACTCTTAGAGGTCCTCGTGGTGGTCTTATCCTTTGTAACGATAATCCAGATTTAGCTAAAAAATTTCAATCTGCTATATTCCCTGGTATTCAAGGCGGTCCTTTAATGCATGTTATTGCTGCTAAAGCAGTATCATTTAAAGAAGCTCTAAGACCAGAATTTAAAGAGTATCAAAAGCAAGTATTGAAAAATGCTAAAGCTTTAGAAAAAGCTCTTAAAGAAAGAAATATCAATATTATTTCTGGTGGTACACACAATCATTTATTACTTCTAGATATCACAAATACTGGTTTTTCAGG
The DNA here is from genome assembly GCF_001880225.1 of Francisella frigiditurris. Classification (NCBI taxonomy): domain Bacteria; kingdom Pseudomonadati; phylum Pseudomonadota; class Gammaproteobacteria; order Thiotrichales; family Francisellaceae; genus Francisella; species Francisella frigiditurris. Next base: position 1,662,324 of record NZ_CP009654.1, read on the forward strand.
TAAAGATGCCGAAGCTGCTCTTGGTAGAGCAAATATTACAGTAAATAAAAACTCTATTCCTAACGATCCTCGTTCTCCTTTTGTAACAAGTGGATTAAGAATAGGAAGCCCTGCTATTACTACTCGTGGATTTAAAGAAGCTGAATGTGAGCAAGTTGCTAATTGGTTAGCAGATGTAGTATTTAATTGTGGTGATGAAAAAATAGAAAAAGAAACTGCTGCTAAAGTAGTTACTCTTTGTGACAAGTTCCCAGTTTATAAATAAATTCTATAAGTCTATATATTTTCTTAATTTTTTCTTATTAAGAAATTGGGAAAGGTTTTATAAACTAATTTTTTTATAATATGTGTCATAATCTTTTTTATTTGTACTGAAATTTGAAATAATATCAACAATATGACCAAATCCCATAATCATTATATGATTTTTACTATTTCCTATTTTTAATAGTTCCTCAATATCTCTAGTCCATAACTCAGATCTCTTTTTTTTCTTTTTTCCATCTTGAGTATTTTTATTAAGTTCATCTAGTTTCTCACTATATTCTATAAGCTTATTAACATCTTTAATTATAGTATTATCACATGGCAAATCTTTTATAGTTGAGTTTCCTCCTTCTTTAAGATATTTGTCATATTCATAATAAACAACCTCATTTTCTTCATTTGAAAATTTTAAGGTCGAATCTAATGATCTTAAAGATTTTGTATCAAATTGTTTTAAATTATTATTGTAACTTGCTAATGTAGCAAAAGTATAATCTAATGGAATGCCTTCTAGAGAATTAAACCTTAAGATTTTATCTATTTCACACATCTCCTCTTTAGTAATTGGTTCCTCTGCAATTCTCTTTTTTAATACATCAATATATTTTCCCAAGCCTATCTTTTCAAGTTGTCATTGAGCATAGCTAAACTGTCGTTGCCCAAGAAAATTATCTTCTATAAAAACTGATTCAAATTTTGTAGAAGTAATAAAATCGACTGTTTCTAGAGGAGCAGGGAGTTGGTCTATAGTAAGGTCATGGACTGAACCTAATAAGAATATATTATTTTTTTAATCTTATTCCTTATAAACCATAAATAATTATTTCTCATCTTTTCTCATTTATTTAAATAATACTTTTGGAAAAGAATACCTGAAACAAAATAAAATCAAAACCTCTAACCTAATATATATTCCAATATCAACTATCTAAAAGTTACCCTATAGAAAATTTTTTATTATCTAAAAATATGACTTATGGCATATAATGAATTTATTGATTCTCTTTTTCAAAAATATGTCAAATCAAGAATTAAAAAGATCAATATTATCTAGACACATAGTTATGATATCCCTAGGAGGAACTATCTCTGCTAGTTTTTTCTTAGGCGTTGGAAGTATATTAAACACAGTAGGAGCTTTTGGTACAGTTCTAGGTTTTATACTAGGTGGCATACTCATGATGATAGTCCTAGTCAGCTTAGCAGAGATGGCTGTAGCACTCCCAGTAAGTGGATCATTCCAAAGCTATGCCACTAGATTCTTATCTAAATATGCTGGCTTTTTAACTGGTTGGCTATACCTAATAAATTGGGTCACCGCAGCAGCAGCTTCTCTTGTTGCTGCTGCAATAATTTGTAATAACTTTTTCCCTATAATATCAGTATGGCAATACTGTTTACTCTTTATTGTCTCAATAAGTCTACTTAATTTTTTATCTGTTAGGATTTTTGCAGAAATTGAATTTTGGCTGGCTGGTATAAAAATCTTAACTATTCTGATTTTTATTCTAATTGGCGGATTAATAGTATTTGGATTTTTACATACAAATAAACCCGTTGCTGGATTAGTAAATTTTTATACTGATGGATTATTCCCAAATGGTTTCCAAGCTTTTGCTTTTGGTTTAGTAATAATAGTTTGTACCTTTCAGGGCGCTGAATTAGTTGGTATTGCAGCTGGAGAAACTAAAGATCCTGTAAAAAATATTATCAAAGCTATTAAAAGTGTAGCCTTACGTATTTTAGTATTTTTTATTTTCTCAACTTTTATAATTGCATACATAATACCTTATAAAGATTCTAGCGTAATTGATACACCTTTTGTAACTGTGCTCAAGCTAGTAAATATAAGATATATAGACACAATAATGCAACTTGTAATACTAACAGCTAGTTTATCTGCGGTTAATTCTGCTTTTTATGCTTGTGCTAGACTACTTTGGTCTATGTCTAATGATAACCAAGCACCTAAATTATTTAAGAAAATTAATAAACACCATATTCCATACTATGGCGTAATTTTTACAGCTATTATCTCTTGCATATGTTTACTTAGTAGATTTATAGGTGCTGAAAAAGTTTTCATCCTCATAATATCATCATCCGGAATGGTTGGATGTTTAATCTGGTTAGTCATTAGTTTGTGCCATATCAAATTCAGAAAATCTTTATCAAAAGAAGAAATTAAACAGCTTAAATTTAAAGCCTTTGGATTTCCAATACTGCCTTATGCTAGCATTATATTTAATAGCCTAATCATACTAGGGATGTTATGTGATCCAGATCAGAGAATAGTAGTTTTCTCTGGGGTGATACTTATAGTTATTTTTTCATTAATGTATAAATTTTTTTATAAAAATTATTAGAAAACTCTATCAAGAAATTTACCAACACTAATCATTTCTCTTTTATCTAAAGCACATTGAACAACATATAACTTATCCTCTACGACATAATAAATCGCATCTTGTTGATACTTTAGTCCATAATCACAAGCTTTTTCTAAATCAAAACAGTTTGCCATAAATCCATTTTCTTTATGTTTAGATTCTGGATCAAAGCCATTTATTTCATATATAAAAGAGAAGCTTTCTTTCAAATCTTTTTTTAAAGCATTATTTCTAGATATATTTTCTTCTTTAGATAGCTTTTGATTTAAAGGATTCCATGCTGTTAAGATCATAAATTTATCAGGATATTTAGCTGGTTTGATAGGTATTTCAAACTTTGTTGTAAAATACCATTCTGGCATATTATTAGAATTCATATTATTCTCTAATTTGTCCATTACCTCTAATAACATATTTCAATGTTGTAAGCTCATTAATCCCCATAGGTCCTCTTGCATGAAGCTTTTGTGTGCTAATACCAATTTCTCCACCAAAACCAAATTCACCACCATCTGTAAATCTAGTAGAAACATTTGCATAAACAGCTGCTGCATCAACTTCATTTAGAAATATTTCCGTATTAGTATAGCTTTCAGTAATAATACTTTCGGAATGCATACTTCCATAAGTATTAATATGCTCTACAGCCTCTTTAACATTAGAAACTGTCTTAATAGATAAAATAAGATCTAGATATTCAGTCTCCCAATCTTCTACAGTCGCTAATTTAGCTTGTTTCAAATATTCTAAGCTCTTATCATCAGCTCTTATTTCAACACTATTTTTTATAAGTTCATTTTCTAATTCTGGTAAAAACTTATCTAAAATATCTTCATGAATAAGCAATGTTTCTAAAGAATTACAAACACCAGGTCTTTGAACTTTAGCATTAATAACTATTTTTAATGCTTTGTCTAAATCTGCAAACTCATCTATATATGTATGACAAATTCCTGCTCCTGTCTCAATCATTGGAACTGTTGCATCATTCTGAATAGCTTTTTTAAGACCCTTTCCACCTCTTGGTATTATTACATCAACATATTTATCTAAAGTAACTAGCTCTTTAACCAACTCTCTATCTGTATTTTCAACTAGTTGAACAGTGCCTTCAGGTAATCCATTTTTAGTACAAACGTCAACAAATATATTTTTCAAAGCTTTATTTGTATTTATTGAGTCAGAGCCACCTCTTAGGATAATTGCATTACCAGATTTTAAAGCTAATACACCAGCATCTATAGTTACATTAGGACGTGATTCAAAAATCATAGCAATAACACCTAATGGTACTCTAACTTGAGATATTGTCATACCTTTAGGATGTTTAAATCCTTTTTCAATTTTACCTATTGGATCAGCAAAATCAGCTATTTGCCTAACTCCATCAGCCATTGATTTTATTCTTGTATCAGTCAGAGTTAACCTATCTAAAAAGGCTTTTGATAAGCCTCTTTCACTAGCTACAGTTAAGTCTTTTTGATTTTCTTCTTTAATATAATTAGCCTTCTCTAGTAAAGCTTTTTCTAGATCATATAAAACTTTATTTTTAGTTATAGTATTTAACTGTGCTAGATGCTTTGAAGCTTCCTTAGCTTTTACTCCAAGATCTAAAATATAATTACTGCTCATTTCTAAGCCTCTTTAATATGTAAGTTATCAATATGAACTATTTCATTATAGTCACAGTAGCCTAGTATTTTTACAATATCATAGCTTTTATTACCTTTAATAAGCTCAATCTCTTTTGATGAATAGTTAGATAGCCCTGTAGCTATTTCTTCACCATACTTATTAAATATAGCTACTGTAGAGCCTTTAGAAAAACTACCCTCTGCTTTTACTACTCCACAAGGTAGCAAACTCTTAGATTTATAAAGTGCCTCTACTGCGCCATCATCTATTATCAGTATTCCTTTTTTATTACTGCTATAACTTATCCAATGTTTCTTAGCGGCAATCTGCTTACTATCTTTTAGAAAAAGAGTCCCGATATCTTCACCATCTATAATCTTTCTCAAATTTTGTGGATTCTCGCCACAAGCTATAATCATATTAGTCCCAGACTTTGTAGCTATCTCACCAGCTTTTAATTTTGTTGCCATACCACCTGTAGCAAATTTTGAACCTGCTCCTCCTGCCATAGCTTTTATTTCAGCAGAAATATGTAGAACTGTATCTAAGAACTTTGCTGAACTCTCGACTTTTGGATTAGCTGTATATAAACCATCTATATCTGACAATATAACTAAAAGATCAGCTTCTACTAGACTTGCCACTAAAGCTGACAAAGTGTCATTATCCCCTACTTTTATCTCATCAACAACAACAGCATCATTTTCATTAACTACTGGTATAACTCCTTTATTAATTAAAGCAAAAAATGTGTTCCTGGCATTTAAATACCTTTCTCTATTTGCAATATCATCTTTTGTTAAAAGCAGCTGACCAATATTTTTACCATACTCAGAGAAAAGCTTTTGATATAAATGAGTCAAAGCTACTTGACCCACAGCTGCGACTGCCTGTTTTTCTGGTAGAGTTTTAGGTTTGTTTGTAAGGTTCAATTTACCCATACCAGCACCAACTGCTCCAGAGGTAACCAATACAACTTCATATCCTTGATTATGCAAATCAGATAATTGACGAACTATTTTTTCTATACGATCAATATTCAATAAACCACTACTATGAGTCAAAGTACTAGTGCCTATTTTTATAACAATTCTTTTTGTATTTCTAAGATACTCTTTTCTACTCATATTCTATTGGATTTAAAAGCTTTTAGTATGATTGTATAATTATTTAATATATCTTCATAGAGATGTATATTAAAATTTAATTTGATTATATTTCTAATCCACACCATATGGAGAATGGATAATGAAAATTCCAAAAGCTTGGTATGCTATAGCACATATTAATGAGTTTAAAAATAAACCTCAAAAATTAGAAAGATTTGGCTTAAATCTTGTAGTTTGGAAAAATGATGATAACAAAATAATCATTATGGATAATAACTGTCCACATCGAGGTGCTGAGCTAAGCTCAGGTAAAGTTATTGATAATTGTATTACATGTCCTTTTCATGGGTTTCAATTTAATGATGTTGGTAATTGCAAATATACTCCTGAAACGCAGTGTTCTATTCCCAAATTAAAAGCTAACGTTTATCCTACAAAAATAATAGCGGATATGATCTGGATAAATATCTTTGATGAAGATTTAAACAATGATTATGCATTTAAATTCTGCCAGGAACTCTTTGACTCATTTAATGGCAAATATGCGATGATAACTGATATCTGGAATAATAATATAAGGCATTGCATAGAGAACCAACTTGACTATACACATCTAGCCACTGTACATAAAAGAACTATTGGTAAAGGCTATAAAATATCAGATGATATTAAAATTATAGAGAAAGACAAAAATATTGAAGCCATAAAGAGTGGTGAATTAATGATTAAATATATTTTTCCAAATGCTTGGCTTCTTAATATTTCAAAGAAAATGAAAGTTAGCGCTTACTTTGTTCCTATAAATGAAAATCAAACAAAAATATATATATTACATTATCGTAACTTTTTAACCGCTAAGATTTTGAAACCTATTATGGATATAATGTTTAGCATTGGAAATAGAATAGTGCTTAACGAAGACAAAAGAGTCGTGAATACTCAGAGATATTCAAAAGAAACTTATAATAATGATTTCCTTCTTAAACATGATCAAATCATCAAGATTTTTAGAGAAATCTGGAAAGAAGACATCTAATTAAATCTATTTGACTACGTAAACTATTTCTACTAGAATCAATTTTGAAATAAGTTCACCAGGGGTGCTGACTTTTAGTTGGCTGAGACTTGACCCTTTGAACCTGCTCTGGTTAATACCTGCGGAGGGAGTGTGAAAGTAAACTTAAAAAGTATTTTAATCAATTTATCTTTTATGTTTTTACTTTCTTCCTCTGTTAAAAATAAGGAAGATATACATGAAAGATGCTCTAAAACTAATATTAGTTACAAATAAGCAAAATCAACCAATTAGTGACTACTTAGAATTGATAAAAATTTGTGCAACCTCTGGTATAACCTCTGTTCAACTTAGAGAAAAAACTTTGAGCGGTCATGATTTATTACTATTTGGGCAGAAGTTAAAGAAATTACTAGACGCTTTAAATATTCCTTTAATAGTAAACGATAATATAGAGCTTTGTTTAAAGTTAAATGCTTATGGGCTACATCTAGGACAGTCAGATGGAAATATTCAAAAAGCTAGAGAACTTCTGGGTCCAAACAAAATACTAGGACTAAGTACAAATAACCTAGAACAAATCAAAATCGCAAATAACTTACCTATCGATTATATAGGTGTTGGTAGTATTTTTCCCACAAGAAATAAACCGAATATTGAAACCATCTGGGGTATAAACAACTTAAAAGAAGCTTACAAAATCTCAAAACATCCAATTGTTGCCATTGGCGGAATAAATAATACAAATGCTAAAAATGTTCTGCAAACAGGAGTTTATGGAATTGCTGCTATAGAAGCTTTTCATAATCAAAACAGCAAAGAAAATTACCAAAACTTAAGGAGAATTGTTGATGAAAGAAAATATGCTTAAAGAAATTCAAAAGGCTCTTTACTCATTAAGAGAGAAAAAACCTGTAGTGCTTAATCTTACTAATTTTGTAACTATGGATTTTGTTGCAAATAGTTTATTAGCTGTTGGTGCTGCTCCTATCATGAGTCAATATGAAGAGGAGCTTGATGAGCTAGTATCTATATCTTCAGCCATATATATAAATATTGGGACATTAGACAACAATTTTCTAAATAGAATTACACAAGCTATAAATTCTGCAGATAGATATAAGAAACCAATAATTCTTGATCCTGTTGGTTCCGGAGCTACTCAAATTAGAACTACTTCTGCTAAAAAAATAGCAAACCATGCATCTATTATACGAGGTAATGCTAGTGAAATTATATCCCTTACTGATTCACTCTTGTTCTCAAAAGGTGTTGAAACAGCTAATACCATAAATGATGCAAAACCAGCTGCTATAAAGTTAGCTAATACCTATAAATCAGTTATAGCTATAAGTGGTGAAATAGATTTTATTACGAATGGAGAAACAAGTATTGAAGTACCTTTTGGTTCTAACTTAATGCCTCTTGTTACTGGTATGGGTTGCTCTTTAACAGCAGTTATAGCTGCTTTTAGATGTGTCATTGAAGATTCTTTTGAAGCAACAAAATTAGCTACTCAATACTTTACGCTCTGTGGAGAATTAACTTCTTTAGAAAATAAACACCCTGCTTCTTTTAAAATATCTTTTTTGGATCAATTACATGCTAGCAACTTCAAACTTATGGAGAAGATAATATGAATTTAAATGAGGATAAGATAGTAAAGAAGCTAGCTAAAAACTCAAATGGATTTATTGGAGATGATTCTGCAATTCTTCCTAGTTTAGATAATGGACAGTATGTAATAACAAAAGATTTACTTATAGAGGATATTCATTTTAGAACTAGCTACTTTAGTGCTAAAAATCTTGCCCACAAAGCCCTTCATGTAAATTTAAGTGATCTCGCTGCTATGGGAGCAACACCAAAATACATACTATGTGGTATAGCAATTCCTGATAACAGTTCTATATATGCTCAAGAATTTTTAGAAGACTTACTTAAGCTCTGTATAGAAGAAAACATAATATTGATTGGTGGAGATACGACTAAATCTCCAGATAAAATTAGCATTAGTATAACTGCTATTGGGACTTGTAATCCTGAAAATATAAAATATCGAAACTCTGCTCAAAATGATGATATCCTTTGTGTCGCTGGTTTCTTAGGCTATGCTAGATTAGGGTTGTTTGCTTTAGAAAATAACTTAGATATCGGCGCATACTATAAAAATTTTTGTTTAGAGCCTAATGCAAAAATAAAAGAAGGACAATGGCTTAGTAAACATAAATCTATCACCAGCATGATGGATATTTCTGATGGTTTATATATTGATATCAAGAGACTTTGTGAATCTTCAGATGTCGGTGCCATAATTGATTTAGATAAACTAAATCTTGATCAACAATTTGTAGAGGCATGTAAGCTTTTAGAGTTTGATCCTACCCAAATAGCTTTATCTGGAGGAGAAGATTATAGTCTTCTCTTTACAGTTAAAGGCAATAAATTTGAGGAAATCTCAAATAGTTTTTTTAACACCTTCAAGTATGAATTAAAGTCTATAGGTAAAATTACTTCCTCTAAAGAAATTGTATTTAATAAACAAAATAAACCTATAGAACTCAAGCTAACGCCCTTTACTCACTTTGGAGAAAAATTATGAAATATAAATGTCTATCAATAGCTGGTTTTGATGGCTCTGGAGGAGCTGGATTACAAGCTGACCTAAAAACGTTTTCTGCTCTTGGATGTTATGGAATGACTGTTCTTACTGCATTACCTGTCCAAAATACTTGTGGAGTAAAAAATTGTTACGGTATTTCTTTAAAATGTATTGAGGAACAACTCGAAACAATTTTTGAAGATATCCGACCTGATGCTATAAAAATAGGAATGTTATTCACATCAGAAATAATAAATCTTGTAACTAACTTTTTAGAAAAAAATGCCAAAGGTATTCCTATAGTTTTAGATCCTGTAATGGTAGCTAAAAGTGGCGATCTCTTATTACAAAAAGATGCTATAAATATTTTAAGAGATAAACTACTTCCTATTGTAAATATAGTTACTCCAAATATCCCAGAAGCAGAAGAATTATCTAATTTGAAATACCTGTCTAAGGAAAAATTTGCAGAAGAAATCTTAAAATTTGTCTGTGAGGCCGTGCTTGTAAAAGGTGGGCATGAAAAAGGTGGTTTTGCAAAAGATTTATTTATGAATAATAAAGGAGAAAAGCATATTTTCACCTCTGAACGTATCGATTCCAAAAACACTCATGGAACAGGGTGTACCCTTTCAGCTGCTATTACAAGCTTTTTAGCGAAAGGTTATTCATATTTAGATGCCTGTGACGCTGCAAAAAAATATTTGCAGGGAGCTCTTTTAGCCTCAAAAGATATAAATATCGGCAAAGGCAATGGACCTGTACATCATTTCTATAGCTTATGGAATAAAGAAACTAACTAAGGAAAATTAAATGACTAAATTATCAGATAAAGCATGGAAGCATTGTGAAGATATTATTGAAGCTATACATAACCATCCTTTTAATAAAGAACTTTCTAAAGGCACTCTCAATATAGAAAAGTTTGCCTACTATATTGAACAAGATATTTTATACTTACAAGATTTTGCTAGAGCCTATGCAATAATTGCAGCAAAATCTCCTCTAGAATACGTAAAAATTTATCTTAACCACTCTATGGCTGCATTTACTGCAGAAGAAGAAATAATCCACGAATTTTTCAAAAAAACTTACAACCTTGCAGATACAGGAAAACTATCTCCTGCAACCCTAGCATATACAAGCTATCTAATAAAAATTGCTCATCTGAGCCTTTAGAAATTGCCGTAGCTGCTATGCTACCTTGTCCTTGGGTTTATTGTGAAGTAGGTAAAGCAATAGCAAAGAAAGCTGATAAAAATAATCCTTTCTCTAAATGGATAGATACGTATGCTAGTGAAGAATTTGAAGATATAGTTAATGAGGCTATTAGCATTTTTGATGACCTAGCTAATAAAGCAACTAAAGAGATACAAAATAAAATGCTTGATGCTTTCTATACTAGCACAGTATTAGAGTGGCATTTTTGGAATGATGCTTATGATAAAACTGAATTTGATAAAATATCTAATTTCTAAAGTCTACTTATGACTATTTAATTTATCTTCTAATTGAGACTGTGTTTTTACACCATGCATAGTTTCAACTTCTTTACCATTTTTAAAGATAATCATAGTAGGAATACTTCTAACTCTAAACTTAGCTGCAAGGCTTTGATTTTCATCAACATTTATCTTTACTATCACAGCACCATCATAATCTTTAGAAAGCTTATCAAGGATTGGCTCCTGCATTTTACAAGGACCACACCACTCAGCAAAGAAATCTACTAATACTGGTTTGCTACCAGCCTTTTCTAAAACTGTCTCAAAGCTATTTTCATTTGCTGTTATTACTTTACCTAATCCCATAATATACACCTTAATTTGTGTGTTGTTACATTTTATTATTTGGGGATAATATAACTGTTTTTCAAGACTATATTTACTCCTCTAACTTTATACCCTTAGTTTCTGGCATTCTAATCACTATTACCACAATAATTATAGAAACAATAACTCCATAAATACTTGGTGCCAAGTCTCCAAAGTGCATAACCAACAAACCTGAAATTAATGGTGCTGTCCCACCCAACAATGCATTGCTTATATTATATCCGGTTGCTACACCACTAAACCTTAAATGTGTAGGGAAAAGCTCATTAATAGTAACCACAAAAGTAGCTGTTGCTGCTGAAATTAGAAGCATTAATATTGCCATAATTACAATATCTGAAATAACAGAGTTTTCATAAACTATCACATAAAAGCTCGGATAAATTAATATTCCAACTAGACTACAGGAAAAGATTAAAACTTTTTTACGCCCTATTTTATCAGATACCCAACCCCAAATAGGTGCTGTTGAGAAATACGCAAAAGATGCAATCATCACAACAAGCATTGCCACATGTGTATCGTAGTGCAAATTATGTTCAAGGAATGATGGAACAAATGCAGAAATCATATAATAAACTATACCCAAATACCCTGCTAAAGCGAAAACTATAAATATTTGATAAGGGTATTCTTTAATAGCAGAAATTACTGGTGCACTTTCAAGTACGTGGTCTTCTTTTGCTTTTATATACTCTGGAGATTCATCTTGAAAAAATTGTAATACTAAAACAATAACCGCTAAAACCATTCCAACAATAAAGCCTATTCTCCACCCATAAGCAAACATTTGTTCCGTAGTTAATAACTCCGAAAGTAAGAAAACAGAAACCGTTCCTAAGAAAACTCCAAAACCTGAAAAGAAAGTTCCAAAAGCAGTTATCATCCCCCTTTTATTGTCTGGAGCCTGTTCACTTAATATAGCCAATACACCATTATACTCACCACCAATAGAGAACCCTTGGATCATTCTTGCCAACATAATTAAAACTACAGAAAAGATACCTAATGTCTGATATCCAGGAGTAAAAGCTATCATAGCAGTAGAAATAAACATTAGACCTACTGTAATAATTAATACTTTTTTACGTCCAACTTTATCGCCTAAATTACCAAAAAATATTCCACCAAGTGGTCTCATTAAATAACCTACAGCAAACATACCAAAGGTTTTAATAATGGCAACAGCCGGCTCATTTTCAGGAAAAAATGCAGCTGATATAAAAGTTGTAACATATGCAAATAACGCAAAGTCAAAGTATTCAACGCTTGTTGCAAATCCTGCACAAGCTATATTTCTAAAAGATATTTTTTTTTGCATTCTAAAAAGGTTTTAAGTAAATTTACCTAATAATAATTTACCTATTTTTTGCCAAAATAAAAAGCTACTTATTTATTATGCTATTATATTTACAAGATTATAAATCTTCTATTAATTAAATAAATGAGTAATTACAAACTTAGATCTAATAAAACATTATTCTCTCTTTTAGTTAGCTTAACCATTCTACTTTCTCCATGTATTTCAATTGCTTTTTCATCAGAGTATTTGGACGTATTAGCTTATCAGCAAAATGCTGTATCAAACATTCAATATGATACAAACGTATTAGGAAATGGAGCTGGTATTACTCAACGAGGAAATCCTGAGCAAGCTATAGAATCTCTGAAAGCTGCGATAAAACAAGTTGATCAAAATAGTTATAGATATTTCCAATTTAGCCTATCACTAGCAGCTCTACAAGTTTCAAACAACGATTTAGATGGCGCACGAAAAACTTATCAATCTGTTGAAAACCTAGGAAAACCTTTTCCACAAATATATATAGCGGCCTATTCTCTAGTATGGGATCCAGAGTCTTATGATGACAATATATCTTTGGTAAAAAATTCAGATTGGAATCAAACTCAACATTATATAGATGCAATAGAAACTGCAAAGAAAAATTTTACTCTTAAAATAAACACTAATCTAGATGATATAAAACTTCCTAATGATAATACTTTAATTATAGTGATATTAGGCTATGCATTAAATGAAGATGGAAGTATGGATAAAATACTTATTGATAGACTTAAGAAAGGTCTTGAAGCAAGCAAGAGATATCCAAATGCAAAAATTATTGTAAGTGGTGGTGCTGCTCAAGCTGGTGTTACGGAGTCATACCAAATGAAACAATGGCTAATAAAGCATGGTATAGATGCAAACCAAATAATAGTTGAAGATAAGTCAATAAGTACTGTTTGGAATGCTATTAATAGCATAAATATAATAAAAAGCTTAAATGCTCCTATAGAAAACTTAATATTAATTACATCTACAGCTCATATTAGACGTGCAACCTCAGTCTTTAATCAAGCAATAAATAATAATCTTTTACCTATAGCAATAGATAATTTATCCGCTAATGAAGATAATTATGATATAGACAACCCCATAAATGATCAAGAAAAAATAGCTATCCTAAAAGATACTTTGAGAACTGCTGGATTATGGCAAATGCCTGGCATGGTTATTTAGCTTTTATTTATTAGCTTGTATTCTTTTTGTATTTAAAATTAAAATAGCTAAAAATAGAACAATATATGATATATAAAATAAACTTACAAACACATATCCATACCCCTTACCAAGCAATAACATTACTACATAAGAAAGCATATATAAAGACACAAAAACTGTCATTAGAACAATTTTAAGGATATCATTTCTTAAAATGTTATAAACAATCGTCATAAAAATAAGCATCGTAAACAATGAATTCATTGAAAAGTTTATAACCTGATCTGAGACAGTAACAGCATCATAGATATTAATTAAATAGATATGAACAACACTTTTTATAAAAAATAATAAAATAATAAGACTCATAACAGAAATAACATTTTTAGAATAATAAAAAGCTGAAATTATAGCCGATAAACTCGAAAATCCTAGAAGAATTGAAAACACTCTTGTTACACTTGGGAAATCGTTTATATTAATAGCCACTATACTGCAAGCTATTAAACCAATTATTCCTACTATCGTAATTACTAATGCATTAATAATAAATATATTAACAACTTTTCTGCTGTTCTGTTTATAAAGCATTTCTTTATTAATTAGATGCTTAGAAATAAATCCACTCAAAACTATACTAAAAAAGAAACTTATTATTGAAACTATAGCTAAAAAACTATTAGTTATAAGAAATATTTTTAATAAACTGTCAACTTGGTATAAATAAATCCCATAATAACTTTTAAATATCTGAAAACTTATATAATGAGTTGAGATAAAAAGTAATCCAAAAACCATATAATAAAAGATTAGCTTATTATCGCTATATTTTGTCCAGATAGAAGGCACGATCAATATAGGAAAACAAAGAAAAAATACTCCTATAAAAGGAAAATTGTCACTCATAACATATACTATAGAATCTTTAAGCAATGCCTCATGAGTTAAATCTTGAGATATAACCAAAGTAAGCAAACCAATAACTACTAAAACAATAGGAGTTACTACAGATATAATTAGATAATTATTAGCCTTCTGCCTCTCTCTATTTGGTAAAATCTTTCTATTTATGCGAAATAAATTTATATACCAATAAACATAGATTATTAAGCTAATAAACCCCACTATAGTTATAAATTTTGAATTATACATCTTAAAAACCTTTTGTAAAAAAGAATATCTCTCTCAAATAATACAAAATTTATATGTAAAATACCTTATTTTTTAAAGCAAAATTTGTTTTATATAAAAAAAATATTAATAATATGTTAAATAATATATTTATTGAGGTTTGGCTTGTCTCTTATCTAATGCTGAAATATTCTCTAAAATTTGTGTCGCTTCTGCATCACCTGCTGCTTTAGCTCGCTTAAAATAGCCTATTGCTTTTTCTTTATTTGGCTTAACTTCATATTTGCCATTATAATAAATATCACCTAATGTAAGCATAGCTCTAATATTTCCATTATCGGCAGATTGATTCAAATACATTAATCCTTTCTTCTTATCTAGAAATAACTTAAACATCCCCATACCTTGTATATACAGGTAACCTAGCTTAAATTGAGCAATATTATTATTTTGTTTTGCGGCTTCTTCCCAAAGTTTAGTAGCTTCTGGCACATCATAGCTTCTAAAATAAAGATCTCCTAGAAAAACCTCAGCATTTACATCTCCATGCCTATATGCTTTTTCTAATATAGCTCTAGCTTTAGCCTGATCTCTTGGAACATCTCCAGCACCTGTAAAATATAGACTAGCCAAATCAACTGCTGAATTTTGGTAGTCTTTCTCTGTTAACTCTTCTAGTAAGGGAATAGCTTTATCATATTTTTTTTCAGCTATATATATATTGCATACATGATATTCAGCTTCATCTTTCGTATCTTTATCATAAAATGCTTTTGCAAGATAACTCAACGCATTAGCATTACTTTGCGGAACTCCCTTACCTTCTTGATACATTTCTCCTAACATCAATTCAGCTTTATGGTTTCCTTTTTCTGCACACTGTTTATATATCTCGAAAGCTTTTTTATGATCCTCAGGGTTAGTAGACTTAAAGTAATTATCTGCCTGTTTTAGTTGTTCATCCATATCTTCTTTAGATTGGCTAGATTGAATATTTGATTCTAATTGTTGCTTTTGTTCTAGAGGCTGTTCTAGTGGCTCTTTTACTGCTGGCATATTGTTTTCACTATCATTAGACTGTGATTCTATTGCTTGATCTGTTTGAGTGTCAATATCTCTACTAGTTCCAAATTTAAACTCTAAAATAATTGCCAAAATAACAATAGTCAAAGTACTAAGTAGTAGAACTTTCTTTAACCCATTTTTCTTATCCATAACAAGCTCCTAAACTAAAACTAGAATTTTCAATTATGTCTTATCTATATTATTCTTTTTCATCTTCAAATTCATCTATAAATTTCTGCGCTGCTAAAATTCTTTCTTTACAAAATTTATAGCTTTTAGAAGCTTGTTCTAGCAAAGGTGCCAATTCATCTAATAATGCTGGGTTATCTTGCCCATCTTGTAACTTTTCATTAATCTCTTCTAATATCTCATAATTCCTAGCAAATTTTTTACTCTGTGTTGCCATTTTTCACCTCCACATTTATCATCCCATCTGAATATACTATTACTAAATTCTTTTGTTTTTGTGCTTTTTCTTTAGTCGTTATAAACTTACCATCATTAGATTTAGTTACACTAAAACCCCTTTTCAAAGTTGGCTCTATAGAAACTGATAATATTTGCCTATATAAGTATTCTGAAGAACTGCCATAGTAATTTAGTATATTCTTTGAATAATTAACTAACTCTTTATATTGACCTATAACATTTTGATTATAGTATTTTAAGCTACTACTACTGTTTTCAAATATTCTTTTATATTCAGATTCTATGGTTTGAGAATAACCTTTAATTAATGCCTTACCTGTTGAAATTATAGTTTTATATTCATGATTTATTTTATTATCTAAATAATTTAGATAATTATCTAATTGAGATTTAAATGAATCATATTCATTTTCTAATTTTGCTTTATTAAATTTAACAAAATTTTTTGTCATTTTTATTATAGACTCATAATTATATTTAGCATCACTAGCATTATCTATAATAGCATTTGCAATATAGTTTATAACCTTAGATGGAGTATCAAAACTTTTAGTACATATATCATCTAGAACCGTATTATCTCTTTCATGCCCAATTCCTATAAAAACAGGCACTTTGGAATTACAAATAAGTCTTGCTGGTAAAATATTATTAAACCAATCTAGATCTGCTTGAGACCCGCCTCCTCTAATAAGAACAATAGCATCATAGTTGCTAACTCTTTTTGCTACTCTCCCAAAAGCTTTAGTTACACTTAAAGCACAATCTTTGCCTTGCATGAGAGCTTCATATATATCAAATTTACATAGTCCAAGAGTTTCTAGTTTCTGAGCTTCTTCAAAAAAGTCTCCTTTTCCAGCTGCTGTTGAGCTTGTTATAACTGCTATATTTGTAAAATCTAATGGTAACTCTAGTTCTTTATTTTTCTTGATAATACCCTCTTTTGTAAGAGTATCTAATATTTCTATTTTCCGAGCTTCTCTATCACCTAAAGTAAATGAAGGATCTATATCTACTACATTCAAGCTCAAACCAAAACTTATATGATAATTAACAGCTACTTTAAAAAGTACTTTCATATCAGGCTTTAAGTGCTCACCTGTTATAGACTTGAACTTTGCTAAAATACTATTTGCAACATTTGCCCAACAATTACATCTAATCTTAGCTATAGGATATTTACTAATACCATCATGTTCTATTAGTTCTCCATAATAATGAGCTCCAGATTTTCTCCATTCAGAAAGTTCTGCTACTACCCAAAAGCCTTGGTAACCAAAACCCATTTCTATGGTGCTCTTGATTAACTCAAGAAATTCACTTAACTTTAGGCTTTCATTCATGATGACTAAAAGAGCATTGAGATTAAAGAAAATTTTACACTGCCAATATAAAGTTACAAGTTTATAAAGCAAACTAAATAAATCTTAAAAGCTATAAAACCTAGCTATCCAAATTAGTTATTGTGTAAAATAAGTAATAATTACGATATTTTTTCTACATATTATGAATAATAAAATTACTATAAATGAAAATGCTCTTGCTGAACTAAAACGTATTAGACAGCATATTCATGAATATCCAGAGCTTGGTTTTGATGTGCAAAATACTGCTAAATACATAACAGCAGAATTAGAAAAACTAGGGTTAGAAATAAAAACTGGTATCGGTAAAACAGGTGTTATTGCTGATTTAAAAGTCCCAAATGCAAAAAAAACTATAGCATTACGAGCAGACATGGATGCTTTACCGATTCATGAACAAAACTCTTGTGAATATAGATCTAAAGTAGATGGCAAAGCTCACATGTGTGGACATGACTCGCATTGTGCAATGGTTTTGGTTACAGCTCAACAATTAGTAAAAAACAAAGAATTTTTGAACGTTAATGTTCGCTTTCTTTTCCAACCATCTGAAGAGGTCCTACCCGGTGGAGCCCCCGCTATGATAGCAGATGGTGCTATAGATGTAGTCGATGAAATATATGGCATACACGTCATGCCTCTTATTGATGAGGGTAAAATACAAATATGCTCTCCTGTTGCTCTAGCTGGGGTAGATCTATTTGATATAACTTTTCATGGTAAAGGTGGGCATGCTAGTATACCTATGACAGCAAATGACCCAATTATTATGGCTTCGCAATTTATTAATCAAGTACAAACAGTAGTATCTAGAAATAGTGATAGTTTTGATCCCATAGTTATTTCAGTAACTGCTATTGAAGCAGGCTCAGCATATAATGTAATTCCAGACAAGGTCAAGTTAAAGGGAGCTATAAGATATTTGAGCTCCAATGGAAAAGACCTTGCAAAAAAGCGTTTACATGAAATAGCTCAAGGTGTTGCTACAACTTATAATGGAAATGTAGATATAAATTATATTAATGGTTATCCTGAAACAAGAAACTCTGAAGCACCAACCAATAAAGCTACTCAGGCTGTAAAGTTAGCACTTGGTGAAACTAATGTTGTAGAGTCAAAAATTCCATGGATGGGGTCTGAAGATTTTTCTTATTTTGCAAAAGAAATACCTGCTTGTTATGTGTTTCTTGGTGTTAGAAATGAAGTTAAAGGTTTTACTTCTATGGTACATGAGCCAACATTTGATTTAACTGCAGATGCCATGCTAAATGGTGTCAAATATTATACTAATCTAATCAATCTTATAAGTAATAGTTAATTGATAATAGCCTTCTTAGGCTTAATTGCTATTAAAGATATTACTATCATAAATAGATAATATGTACCAACAACTAAACCATAGCTAAAAGTATTTATTGGTAATAGTGATAATACCCAACCACTTATTGCAGCAATACCGTATCCAAGCACTCCAATTATAGATATGCCTAAACCTATTAATGTTTTACGTGATGCTACTCCCATTGAAATAGAACATCCATTTAAAATAATTGCAATACTTATTAGAAGCATACTAAATAGTACATACATAGAGAAATTCAAATCTCCTAAAAGACTTAATATGCTCATTATAATCAAGAGAAATACACTAACTCCAAATGAATAATATAGAGCTTGCTTAGAGCCTAATGAAGAAATAATCTTTTTAGAAAGCATGCCTACTATAAACATACCTATGCCACAAATCACAAATGTCAGATATATATACTCTTGAGATAAATGATACTGCAATAAAATTATATAACTCATTGAAGATACAAAACAAAACATTGCTGTAATTCCAGCAGCTGATAAACACCCATAAAAAAGAATTTGCTTATCTCTAAACACTGCTCCAATGTCTTTAAAATGTTGCTTAAGTGTTTTTTCTGTTTGTTTACTATATGTTTCTGGTAATGGATAAATACATCCTAAAAGCGCTATTCCTAAAATCACCATCATAAAGAATATAGCTTCCCAGCCCCATATTCCACCAACAAACCCACCTATTAATGGAGCTATCATAGGAGACAAACTCACAGCACTATATAAACGAGTCAAATAAGCCGATGCCTGATCTCCATCGTAGCAGTCTTTAACCATTGTATAAGTACAAGCTCTTAAACCACAAGCGCCTATACCCTGTAAAAATCTTCCTATAATTAACTGAGTGCCAGAAGTTGAAAATCCACATAATACAGATGATGCCATAAAAAGAATCGTTGAAAGATATAAGGCTTTTTTTCTACCAATATAATCAGATAATAATCCTATAAAAATCTGACCAACCGCTAAAGCAAATATATAAATACTCATACTTAGCTGAACAATAGATGCTGACAGATTAAGCTGACTTTTTATTACTATAATAAAAGGAATATAGCTATCCATTCCAAATGAAAAAGTTACAACCAATGGAATAAGTAAAAATATATTTAAACGCTTATTTTCCAATTATTAACTCTAATGATATTTATAATGATATTTATAATGATAAAGAGTAACAGGATTAAGATAATTTGCCTAATTGTTTAAAGCTTGATATTGGCATTTTCTCTTTCTTTGAAATGTCCACCAACTTTTTTATATAATAAGATAGCTAACAAACCAAAAGCTAAGCAAAGCATAGATATAGTCGTTGGGCCAAGCCATAAGACACCTGAATTTTCGATTATATGATTACTCAATAAAGGGCATACTCCACCAACAAATGCTGAATTTATACTATAGCTTAAAGCCACTCCTGATAATCTAAATTCAGTTGGAAAAATATCACATAAGAAAAATAAAGTGACTGAAGCTCCGAAGGCATACAATATAATTAACAACATCATTCCAATTAGCACAGTATTAAAACTATTCATTATTGAAAATAAAGGTCCTACAAAAATTAAAAGACCTATACATCCTATAGTGTATGTTTTCAAAAGACCTATTTTATCTGAAAAATATCCAAAGAATATTACAGCAAATAAAACCAATATTTGAACTGGTATCATAATACTAGTTACACTATCTTTATCTAATATTTTAGATATGAAAAAGTTAGAATATTGTAATAGTATTATTGCTCCTGTAGCAAATAACATAGCAAAACAAAATCCCGTGAGTATTCCTAAAGCATTATATTTAAAAAGCTCAAATAAAGGCTTTCTCTTCTCACTTGAGATTTTCTTAAATAAAGGAGTCTCATTGAGCTTTAATCTTAGATAGAATCCAAAAAATGCTAGTCCTCCCCCTAATATATAACTAGCTCTCCAAGCATATTCACCAAATATAAACTCTAATATTGAACAAACTGTAGTAGCTAATAAAAAACCAGATAATACAAAAGCAAATAATATACTTAGCCTAAAGCCTATTTTATTAGAAACAGATTCATAAACTATTACATATGCAGCTGGTAGCTCTCCACTTAGTGCAAATCCTTGCAATATCCTAAATAGAAGAAAACTTAAACTAGCAAATAATCCTAAAGTTTCATAACCTGGCATAATACCCATTGCAAAAGAAGCAATACCCATAAGCACTATAGTAAAGGTAAAAATTTTCTTACGACCATACCTATCACCTAATGTACCTAATAATATTGCTCCAAATGGTCTAACAATATAGGTTATTGAGAAAATAGCCACGACAATAAAAGCTTTTACGGCTTCGTTTTCAATGTTTGAAAAAAATGTTGCCAATATTTGTTTCGCGAAGATAACATAAATTATGTAGTCATATACTTCTAAAACCGCTCCAAAACCAGCTAAAATTACTATTCTTTTACTTTGCATATTATTAGAAATTATCTCACTCATATCACTTTAAATACTCTAAAAGTTTCATGCAGTATAAATAAAAAAATTACTAGATACCAGAATATTAAAAATCTAGAGATACTCTCTCTAAATTATCGATCTTACTTTCTAAAAACATCTCTCCTATTTGCTTAAACTTGCTAAGGTCTCCAGAAACAAAAAAATAGCTTTCTTTACTACCTTTTCCTGATGAAATAATTATCTTATTTTCTAAGTATTTTTTTACTTCTAATGCTGTAAATTCTGCTGGATCTATTATTAAAATATCTTTCCCAAGATACCTTGAAATTATATTTTTTATAAGTGAATAATGGGTACATCCTAGTATTAATGCTTCTATGTTTTTATTCTTTAAAAGTCTAAGACAGTTATCAACTATTTCTTCTAGCTCTATTCCTTCTAATACTCCTAATTCAATTCTTGGCACAAGCAGACTACATGCCTGTGAATAAATAACTATATCTTCATTAAATAAATTAATTATTTTTGGATAAACATTACTACTAACAGTAAATTCTGTCGCTATTAATCCTAGTGATTTATAGTTCCTACAGACTTCATTTACTGTTGGTCTTATTACATTTATTACTGGAATATCTTTCGCTATATTTTTAATAGTTTCCTCAGCTGCCGCTGTAATAGTATTACAAGCTATAACAAGAGCTTTCACACTTTGCTCTAATAAAAAATTTACTATTTGGGTAGAAAATTTCTTTATGGTTTCTGATGATCTAATTCCATAAGGAGCTCTTGCAGTATCTCCGAAAAAGACAAATTTTTCGTTAGGTAGATTCTTCATTAGACTTTTCATTACTGAAAGCCCTCCGACTCCTGAATCAAATACTCCTATTGGTCTATTATCCATAAAAACTCTTTTATAGAATCTACTATAATATAGTGTTTCATTTATGTTTTATTAAGACAATTATTATTTGACTAAAATCTAATTTTCAAGACTAACTATTTCTAAATAATCCATTTGCGTTTTTAAGAACATTTCACCCATTGCTTTAAATTTAATAGGAATATCTGTAACGTAAAATCTATAATCTGATTTTTGATTTGTTACATTCAATAGATCTTTCTCCTCAAGACATTCTTTTAACATTAAGCAAGCTTGAGTTGCTGGATCAATAAGTAAAGTACCCTCTTTAATGAACTTTGCAATTATATCTGCTATTAATGGATAATGAGTACATCCCAGTATTAAAGCTTCAATATCCTTATCTTTAAAAAAACTTAGATATTCACTAGCTACAGCCTCTATTGCTACACCTTTTACAAAGCCTTCTTCTATCATCGGTACAAAAAGACCACATTCTTGTGAGTCAACAACAGCATCTTTATTATGCTCATGTATAGCTCGTGAATATGCCTTACTATTGACTGTCGCTTGTGTTGCTATCACACCAATATGATTATAGCTTTCAGCAGCTTTTGCTCCTGCACTTATGACATCTATTACTGGTATATTCTTAGCCAAATTCTGAACAGCCTCTTTAGCTACTGCAGAAATAGTATTACACGCTATAATAATTGCTTTAACTTCTTGATCTAATAGAAATTTAACTGTCTGTTCAGCAAATCGCTGGATAGTTGCCCTAGATTTAGTACCATAAGGAATTCTAGCTATATCACCAAAATAAATTATATTTTCATTTGGTAAGAGTTCCATTAGGTTTTTAACAACCGTTAGACCTCCTATACCTGAATCAAACACTCCTATAGGCCTATTATTCATACTAAACCTTTTCTAAATATCTAATTATTTTTTTTCTAGATTTTGTAGGAATTTTTTCCAAATATTGTTCTTTATTCTCAATGAATGGCAATAAATGTTCTAATTGTAAAACTGCTTGATTAGCATCTTCTGCAACATAAATATCACTCAAATCAGCATCATCATTAGCAAATAC
This sequence comes from Francisella frigiditurris, assembly GCF_001880225.1. Lineage (NCBI taxonomy): Bacteria > Pseudomonadati > Pseudomonadota > Gammaproteobacteria > Thiotrichales > Francisellaceae > Francisella > Francisella frigiditurris. Next base: position 1,685,430 of record NZ_CP009654.1, read on the forward strand.
AACTATAGTTACTACAGGTATACCTTTTATATAAACTTTCTTTTTAAATAAATATGTTTGTAAAACTTTCTTTTGTGCAAAAACTTGTCTTATTGGGTTTTTAATTGTTTTAGCATAAACATTATTATGCTGTGATGTTTTCTCAACATGCCATCTTTCAGCCATATTCTGAACTTCAATATGACCTCTATTATTCTTTACTTCAACAACATAAATACAGTTTTTTGAAATAACTACAAAGTCTAATTCTCTAGTTCCATATGTTGACTGTTCATCTGGTAAAATAAGTCTATTGAAAAGCACATAGTTATTATTTAATTTTCTTAGCTCATCTAATACTTTTGATTCACCCTCAACACCTGAAACAATAATATCAACAGGATTATCATCTCTAGTAACTAAAAATAATAGTACAAAAACAATAGATGACAATGTTACTGATATTTGTAAAGATTGTAATGCTAAAGCCCAGTTTCCTAAATATAATACAGCCATCATAATAAATCCACAAAGGATGATAGCTGCATATAAACTTTTTTTAATTCTAAATAGATAGTTTTTTATTTTTGCTATAGTAAATCTAAGAAATAATCTATCTTTTTTTAATTTACTCTCAATTGCCATAATAAAAGTTCTATAGGTTTATAAATTTCTGTTTTATTTCTGTTATTTTATCTCTAATAGCTGTTGCCTTTTCAAACTCTAGCTCTTTCGCATAGTTTCTCATACGCTTTTCTAATGCTTTAATAACTCGAGTAGCTTCAGACATACCTAGTATAGCCGAAACATCCACATCATCAACCTTTATTCTCGCATTATTTTTATATTCTCGTCTTTGCTTCTCTGGAGAACTATCGAGCATGTCATCAATATCTTTTATGATTGTTTTTGGTGTAATATTATTTTTTATATTGTATTCATTTTGAGTTTCTCTTCTTCTAAGAGTTTCTTCCATAGCTCTCTGCATAGAACCTGTAACAACATCAGCATACAATATAGCTCTACCATTTATATTTCTAGCAACACGCCCTATTGTCTGAATTAGAGCTTTATCAGAACGAAGAAAACCTTCTTTATCTGCATCAAAAATTAATAAAATACCCACTTCTGGCATATCTAACCCTTCACGTAAAAGGTTAATCCCAACAAGTACATCAAACACACCTTGTCGGAGATCATGAATAATCTGTACTCTCTCAACTGTATCTATATCAGAATGTAAATATCTAACATTGACATTATGTTCAGATAAATAATCTGTAAGATTTTCTGCCATTTTCTTTGTTAACGTCGTTATTAATATTCTCTCACCCTTTGCTACTGCTAAATTGATTTCTGATAATGCATCTTCTACCTGTATAGCAACTGGTCTAACAATCACTTCGGGATCAAGAAGTCCTGTAGGTCTAATAATCTGCTCAACTGTATTCTCAGATTTTTCCAGTTCATATTTAGCAGGAGTCGCTGACACATATACCGCTTGGTTAATAAGCCTTTCAAACTCATGAAACTTAAGAGGTCTGTTATCTAATGCTGATAATAATCTAAATCCATAGTTAACAAGATTTTCTTTTCTTGAACGATCCCCTTTATACATTCCCCCAAATTGAGGTAGTGTAGCATGTGATTCATCAACTATTATTAGAGCATCTTCTGGCAAATAGTCTAACAAAGTTGGTGGTGGCTCACCTTCACCACGCCCAGATAATAATCTAGAATAATTTTCAATCCCAGTACAATAACCAAGCTCATTTATCATTTCTATATCATACTTTGTTCTCTGTTCTATCCTTTGAGCTTCTAGCAATTGATTATTTTCTTCAAAATATTTAATCCTTTCTTTAAGCTCTTCTTTAATTTGCTTTATGACCTGCTCTTTTCTATCTTTAGAAGCAACATAATGTGTACTAGGGAATATTGTTGCTCGATGTAACGGCTTTATTTTTTTAGAAGTTAAAGAATCTATTAAGCTTATAGATTCTATTTCATCATCAAAAAACTCTACCCTAATAGCATCAGCTTCAGAGTCAGCGGGAAATATATCTAGAATTTCTCCTCTTACTCGATAAGTTCCTCTACTAAAATCCATATCATTACGAGTATATTGCATATCAATAAGCTTTCTTTGAGCCAACTTAGGATCTATAGTTTCACCTACTTTTAAATGTAATAACATCTGCATATACTGCTCTGGATCACCAAGACCATAAATAGCTGAAACCGTTGCTACAATTATTACATCTTTACGTTCTAAAATAGCTTTTGTTGCTGATAGTCTCATCTGCTCAATATGCTCATTAACAGATGAATCTTTCTCTATATAAGTATCAGATGCTGCTACATAAGCTTCTGGCTGATAATAATCATAATATGAAACAAAATACTCTACTGCATTATCTGGAAAAAATTGTTTCATTTCAGAATATAGTTGCGCAGCCAAGGTTTTATTATGTGCAAGTATTAAACTAGGCTTTTGAGTTTCATTAATTACATGAGCCATAGTAAAGGTTTTGCCAGAGCCTGTCACTCCTAACAGAACCTGATGCTTCAAACCATTATTTATACCATCAACTAAGCTACTTATAGCTTTAGGCTGGTCACCACTTGGTTTGTATTTTGTTACTAAATTAAATCTATCCATCTCTTAAAAAAGATATTCCTCTAACTCATACAATAATGCATGCTGTTCTTCTGTTAAATTTTCTGTTTCTCTTAAATATTCTATTTCTTTATAAATCTCTTCCAATGTGATTCTTTTATGACCCTTATGATCAATTAAAAGCTCATCTTCTTCTAAGCTAACTATTTTATTAAGATATTCCTGAAACTCATATTGTGAATTTGGGGGCAGTTTTTCAAAATCCAACCTCCCTATTATTCTAACTGCTCTATCATAATAACTTTTAGGCAACTGATTAAGCATTTTAGCTTTTTCTTCAATTTTAGAATTATGAAACTTATCACAACCTTTTTCATCAGCAACTGTCATAAAATCGCTTTGATAAATACTAGCGCTAACATCTATATTTTCTATTTCTGGATATTTATAGGTTAAAACATACTCAACGAAATCTCTAAAAAGTTCTTTATTATCTTTTATGAACTCTTTATTCGCTTTAATAATATCCAATCTCTCTTGAGGAAGCTTACCAACAAACCTAGTCTTAGCAGGTAATATAATTGGAATATCTCCCCACTTTTTATTTACTGTCAGCCGCCAATGCTCATTTTCTAAGCTTTCAAATTTTTCTATATGTTCAGAAAATAGACACTGATCAAGCCTTACAAATATTTCTTGGTTCTTATAACTTCTATGTTGCCCAACATTTAAGATTGCAGTCATAAAATTATTTTTAGCACCAAAAATACCACCAATTGCTATAGCTTGCTTATACTCATCAACTCCAATATCTAAACTACCCAAAGTTTGCTCATCAACTTGCTTATAGAACTTTTGCAATAAAAACTGCCACATTTTAGGATTCGCTTGACGTAATTTTCTAGCTAACTCAACTGTTACCAAAACATCCGTAATTGCATCATGGGCTCTTCCACCACTGTGTAGATTATTTTCTAAATTTATATTTTCTAATTTTAGAGAAACCTTTTCCATATCATTATCATCAACTACTATAGGCCATTTTAAGGCTTCATTACAAAAAAGGTAGTAACATGCAACAACTGGAAACAAATCTGCTCTAAAACAGCCATTTTTAAATTGATGATTATAAGGAGGAAGCATATTTTTAAAAAAAGCAAATCGCAGAAACTCGTCATCAAAACCTAAAGTGTTATATCCAATACTTATTGTTCCAGGAACGTTAATTATTTTATGTATTTTTCGAATAGCGTAATATTCGGCAACACCCTCAGAATTTGCATGCGCAATAGATATATGATGAGTAATTGTTGCTCTTGGTGTTGGTGTTGTATCAGGATTAAGCTTTACAAAAAAATTAAATCTTTCAATCTCATTAAAATCCAAGTCTGTTCTCACAGCTGCAAACTGCAATACTTGATCAAAAGAATTATTTATACCTGTTGTTTCTAAATCGTAGAATAAAAATGTTTGGTTCTGCATATCTCTCTTTATTTTTTTAAGAAAAGATTATTCTTTTTATCTCCTAATAGAATTCTATCATATCTAATTGTCAGCTTCTTAAAGTTCTTTTTTATTGCTTCATTTGTATAATCCACAAACTCTTTATATAACTCGGTTTTATGTTTTTTTTCTTGGATAAATAAAACACGATATGTTTTTAAGTTAATTAGTAATTCATCCATTAGAAGTATAATTTGTTTATATGAATAATATTCTCTTCTAGTATTAAATTCATACTTTGCAGCTAAAAGCTGTTCGTTTAAACTAATATTTTTTTGCACTAAGTTAATTATTTTTTTATTTGAAACCTTCCGATCAATACTATCAACAATCTGTTTAAATTCACCATATAAAATATACATCTCTTTTTGGAACTTAACTCTATTTTTAGTGCTTTTCGTAATAATAAAAACAGCTAATATACTTATTGTTCCAATAAACACACAGATAATACGGACAAAAAATAAATCAGTATCCCAAAAAACAAATAATCCGAAAAACATCACAAGATAGATATGAATAAAAAAGACACTTGTCGCATAATTTAGAAACATTGTATATGTATATAACATCAAAGATAATGAACACAATATAGCTATTAAGATAAAACTATCCATATACTTTTGAATAAGCATCAATATAACGGAACCTAAAGTACAACCAAGTACTGAAAATACTGCAATATTTTTAGCTCTAGAAAAAACCACATCTGTATTTGTACTGACAGTAACACTCACAACCGCAAACACTACCCAGTATATTCTTTCTCTAAATGAATCCTCTCCGCTAAGACTAAAGACTATATAACAAATTAATAAACCAATAGTTGAAGCTAATAAAGCTCTAAAGGCTAATAAAGTATTATCAGACATTTTATCAATAAGCCTATCTTTTGAGAAAATCATTATAGGCCTCTCTTGTATTTTCTATTGCAAAAAAAATGTCATCTAAAAGAAGGATACAACTAAATAAGAAATCTCTCTTTTCTTTATCTTGCTTATAGCCTTCTATATATCCTAGTTCAAATTTAAACTTTAGATGTTCTATATATCTTATTTTATTTTTCCATGCATCTTGATTGTGACTAACGATTATTGCTCCTAACTCCAAAGTCTCTAGGAACATCCTTTCTAAATCTTTAGACAAAGACTGTACTTCATCATTATTTGAAAAGCCCATCCGTGAATAATTTATGCTAAATTTTTTATAATTTAATACATATCTTACTAATAACCGGTTTAGCATTACTAAGTTATAGCAAAAGAATCTCCAGTCTTCGATTTTTGACTTTCTAAGCAACATCATTCCATGTGTTTGAAGAGCAATAATATTATTAAATTTTTCATTTGCTCTATCCATGATTTTTGTTTGCGTAAACCTTCTAAATTTTGCATTATCAAATGTTTCCTTATAGCTTTTAATAAAAAGCTTCATCAAAGATTTAACAACTAATTCAATATCATCATTAGTCATTGGCTTATAGCCTCTTATCAACACAAAATAAAATATCGCCGCTAAAATAATACTCCAAATAGTAAAATTCCAGTGATTATAGTCAAACAATGGAAATTTAATAAAAGTAATACATACCATTACTATAAGCATCATTGGAAAATATAAAAAAACTTCCCCAAACCTGCGTAACCAAAAAAAGAAATAAACAAATGGTAGAATAAGCAAAAATTCTCTTTCAAATATTGGATGCACATAAGTAGAAACATGTACTATTATCATTGCTGATATTGTATAGAGAAAAAAGACCTTTCTTTTTGTTTCTATATTGCCCATCAATACACTAGCAATCATATTTGCTAAAAATAACAGACATAAAACTATCAAGTTTTTATTAAAGTCAAAAGTAAAAGCTATAGCCAAAAAAGAAAAGAGAATAGCCGCTGACTTTAAAGTGCTATTTCTCATAACCTTTATCGGATCTTGATCTATATATTTATCAAAAATATGTCTCACTCTTAGCGACATCTATACTTCTACTTATGGGATTCATTAACTCAGGACAAATTATAAGTTAAAAGTGTTCTAAATAATATAAGCTTGAGCAGTATTTTAGTTATTATAAAAGCTAATAATATAGTAAAATGATATCTAGCATTTTTTATTAAAAAATATTTATATTTTAATTTATGATATACGATACAGTTTATGATGTTATAGTCGTTGGTGGTGGGCATGCTGGGGTTGAAGCCGCAGCTGCAGCAGCAAGGTTAAAAACTAAAACATTATTATTAACTCACAACTTAGATACTATTGGGCAGATGTCATGTAACCCTGCTATTGGTGGCATTGGTAAAGGCCATCTTGTAAAAGAAATTGATGCTTTAGGCGGTATCATGGCAAAAGCTATAGATATGGCTGGCATCCAATTCAGGATTTTAAACTCAAGAAAAGGTCCTGCTGTAAGAGCGACTAGAGCCCAAGCAGACCGTGTTTTATATAAAAAGGCCATTAATAAGCTTCTAACAGCACATAAAGATTTAGATCTTTTCCAAGATTCAGTTGATGATTTAATAGTTGAGAATAATACTGTAACAGGCGTTATTACAAAAACTGGAGTAACTTTCAGAGCTAAAAAAGTTATCTTAACAGTAGGAACATTCCTTGGTGGAAAAATTCATATTGGTCAAGTATCTCACGCTGGTGGCAGAGCTGGTGATAAACCATCAAATGCCCTAGCTAAAAGATTAAGATCATTACCATTTAGAGTCGATAGACTTAAAACTGGCACACCTCCTAGAATAGATATGAGAAGTGTAGATTTTAGTGTTATGGATGTCCAATATGGAGATAATCCAACTCCATATTTTTCATTTTTCTCAAAAGGCAAAATTGAACACCCTACTCAAATCCCTTGTCACATTACTTATACAAACACTACCACTCATGACATAATTACTAAAAATCTAAATAAGTCTGCTATGTATAGTGGCTTAATAGAAGGGATAGGTCCAAGATACTGCCCTTCTATTGAAGATAAAATTGTTAGATTTGCTGAAAAGGAAAGACATCAAGTTTTTGTTGAGCCCGAAGGTTTAGAAAGTATTGAACTTTATCCTAATGGCTTATCTACTAGCTTACCTTTTGAAGTACAAGTTGATTACATTAGATCTATCAAAGGTTTTGAGAAAGCTTTCATCATGAGACCTGGTTATGCTATTGAATATGATTTCTTTGATCCTAGAGATTTAAAACCAACGTTAGAGACAAAACATCTTAAGAATTTATATTTTGCTGGTCAAATAAACGGAACAACTGGATATGAGGAAGCAGCAGCACAAGGATTAATAGCTGGAATAAACGCTGGTCTTGGAATCAATTCTGATAGGACATGGTACCCTTCTCGTTCTGATGCTTACATTGGTGTTTTAATAGATGATCTTATAACAAAGGGAACTAAAGAACCTTACAGAATGTTTACTTCTCGTGCAGAGTATCGCCTCGTTTTAAGAGAGGATAATGCAGATTTAAGATTAAGTCCTATAGCAGTTGAATTAGGTCTACTATCTAAAGAAGATGAAGAATATTTTATAAATAAAAAAACTGCTATTGAGGCAAATATAATATCAATGCAGAATACATGGATAGGACCTCAAACTCAAAAAGCTAGAGACTTAGAAAGTTTCTTAGAGAAAGAAATGACTAGAGAAAGCACCCTGTTTGATTTATTAAAGAGACCAGAAATAGACTATCTAAAATTAAAAACAATTTCTGATCTAAACCTTAATTTAGAAGATGAAGATATAATAGAACAAATAGAAATATCTGCTAAATATTCTGGCTATATTGAGAGACAAAACAAAGATATTGCTAAACTTTCTTTATTAGAACAAAGGATAATTCCAGAAGAATTTGATTATAAACAAGTTAAAGGATTATCAAATGAGGTTCTACAAAAGCTTATAGAACAAAAACCAACAACTCTTGGTGAAGCATCCAGGATACCTGGAATAACTCCAGCAGCTATATCTCTTTTAACAATATATATGAAAAAAACTGGATTTATTAAATAAGGAATGCTCATGAAAAGTTTTACAAAAATAATTCTTTCAACTTTATTTATAACTTTGTTACTTAGTTCTTGTGCATCAAGACAAAAATATATTGATCAACAAGAATCTTGGATAGGTAAAACTATTACCGCCTATATGATAAAATTCGGTTACCCAAATAATATTTTGACTATTAATGATGAAGATAAAGCCTATGTTTATACAAAAATGATGATAAACCCAGAAGCTGGTAGATATGGTGGACCTACAGAAACTGCCATATTTATCCAAGCCCAAAAGCAACCAAACTTTGCTGATATGTACTCATTGAATTGTACTACTTGGGTGATTGTTGATGATAAAACAAATCTTATTAAAAATATTACATTTAGAGGAAACTATTGTGTTTCTACAGGGAAATAAAAAAGGCTAAATTATGAATATTAAACAAACATCCATATCTATAATTATTGGAATAATATCCAGTAGTATATGTTTTTCTTTTGGATTTTTCTCTAGCGTTTACACATATAATGGCTGGAGCTTTTTTCTTACTTATACAATACTGACTCTTATATTTTCATTACCTGTTAGTTTAACAACTATATTTCTAGAGAAAAAATACCCGACTATTACTACACATACTCAATTAACAAAAAAACTATCAAACACTTCAAAACTTACACCACTTAGTCTTCTCGTTACAGGAACTTTACTTATATTACTTTCAATTATACTTTTTGAAGTTTCGACTTATATATTAGACTTTTTTGATAATGTTCCTGCTATAGATAGACTTAGTGAATCTCCTATCGTGTATGATAATAATCTAATAATGTATTCCATTTTAGGCTTTATATTTTTAATTATTGCTTTACTTGCTATTTCTGCCGTTAGAGGAAAGTTTAATATTGATAAAATATTAGAAATCTTATCTCATACATCACTTTACTTACTTGTTATCTTAGTTTTATTAACAGTTAGAGTCCATAATTTTCATATTGGTGTAGAAAGCTTTTTTAATCTTTCTCCAGAGATAAGTTACAATTTCAAAAATATGTTAGCCATGGCTACTATTTATGCGATTCTTTCTAACTTTATATCAATAATTTTATACAAAACAATTATTGAAGTAAGAAGTAATGATCCTTGTCCTAACATTAAAAGCACTGCCATCAAAAGTGTAATTTATACTATTATTTTCTCTTTTGTATTATGTATGGTTACATACGCTTTAATCGGCAAAGACATATCATCTATTAACTTCTCAACAGATGCTCAGGCAATAAACATTTTCTCTGTAATTAAAGATAATAATCCTGGTCAATACTTAGTTCTTGAAGTTATTTATATAACTTTAAATCTAATAACTTTATTAGTTGGGATAAATTATCTAGTAAAAATAAGTAAAAATTCTACTTTTAGATTAGTCTCTCTTATAATACCCTTCGTTATGGCAATTGCTTTAGTTAATAGTGGAATATTCTTTCTAGATTTTTCTGATCTATTTATTCTTCATATAGTGATTTTCTATATATTCTTATTTGATATATTTGTAGTTGGCTGGCTCTATGATGCTCAAAGACTTAGTTATGAAATGATGAAAGAGGCAAATTTAAAAGTTTCTGCTTTCTTTAATATTTTTCTAAGAATCGTAATTCCTGCCATTTGTATATATATATTATTAGGATATATTTTTAACAATTTAAATTTATTAGCACAAATAGCAGTAACAATAATACTACTAGTTATATATATAGCTAAAGGATCATACTTTAAAAAAAGGTTTAATCAAAGAAGGTTTTAATAATGTTTTTTTCAAAAAAGAATAATCAAGATGAACTTAAAAAACTAGCAGCTAAAGAAGCAACTAAATACTTAACTCAAAATATAACTTTAGGAGTTGGTACAGGAAGTACTGTTAATTTTTTTATAGAAGAGTTAGCAAATCATAAAGATAAAATATCAACTGTTGTATCAAGCTCAGAGGGTTCTACAAAAAGATTAAAAGCTCTAGGTTTTGATGTGGTTGATCTAAACTATGCTGGCGAAATTGACTTATATATCGATGGCGCTGATGAGTGCAACAAGCATAAAGAGCTTATAAAAGGTGGCGGTGCCGCTTTAACTAGAGAAAAAATCTGTGTGGCTGCTAGCAAAAAATTCGTTTGCATTATAGATGAATCAAAACAAGTTGATTTTTTAGGCGAGTTTCCTCTACCTGTAGAAGTTATTCCTATGGCAAGAAGTTACGTAGCTAGGGAAATAGTTAAGCTTGGTGGTCAACCGGTTTATAGAGAACAAACAATAACAGATAATGGCAATATCATACTTGATGTATATAATTTAAAAATAAATAATCCTATAGAGTTAGAAACTAAGCTAAATCAAATAACAGGCGTGGTTACAAATGGTATATTTGCGATAAAACCTGCTGATACTGTTATAGTTGCTAAGAAAGATGGCAATATTTTAACTGTATAAAATATATGAAAGAAGTGCATAAAGAGTCAAAAATTATTTATTCTCGTTTAGATTACTCAAGAATCCAAGAAGTAGCTGAATTATTTGCGAACTTATTTATTCAAGAGGAATATCTTATAAAGAATAGTAAAGTTTCTTATGAAAATTATATTCTTGCGACTACAGTCAGAGCAAAACATGCAGCCACAACAGGTTTATCACTAGTAGCGATATGTGAGAATACAAATAAAGTAATAGGCTTCTGTATAAATATAGACCCATATTCAGAAATTAAAGTAGATAGAAGCTCATATGCGGACAAAGACCCTGCATTTGAAATAATAAATTCAGCTTTATCAGGTCTCTATGATGGAGTAAATCTTGAAGAAAAACCAGGAGTTAATTTTTCTATTTATGCGTTAGGAGTCGCTTCTGAATTTCAGAACAAAGGAATCGCTTCCAACCTATTTAAAATAAGTGAACAAGTTGCAATAGAAAATAGCTTTTCAGTCATTTTGACAGATGCAACAAGTCCTGGAACAAAGAAAATTGCTGAGAAATTAAAATATACAGCAATAAATGAAATCTCTTATAAAGACTATGTATTTAAAGGTAAAAAGCCTTTTGAAAATATAATAGATTATTACGGCCCTATTTTATTTAAGAAAGATCTATAACTTTTTTCTAAAGAGGAGAGGAACTAAAGCTAATATCCCTAAAATGCTTATAGCTAATATAAACTTAGTATCAATAAAATTATCGACATTACCTTTTAACACTGTTTTTTCTAAATGGGTTCCAAACCAAACATAAATAAAAGTTACCGGCACAATTCCAATTAAAGTAGTAAAAAGAAAAATAGTATTTTTAATTTTTAAAATTCCTGCCAAAATATTCGGAACAAAAAATGGTATTGGTAATAACCTTGATACAAAAAGTATTGTAATAGGATTATTTTCAACTAAAGATTTAAATTTAGAAACAATTCTATACTTAGGCTTACTAGAAACTTCTCCCCAGCTATACTTTATGAATAAGAAAGCCAACATAGCTCCTGTAGTTGCAGATATTAAACAGACTGTAAATCCTAACCATAAACCAAACAACAGCCCCGCTATCATCTTTAAAATTGGTTTAATAGGTATAGAGAAAAATACTGTTGCAATATAGATACTAGCAAATATAAGAGCGCTAAAAATATAATTAGCTTTCACATAAACATCTATATGCTTATAAGTGTTACCTAAGTTTTCTAATGAAAAATACTTTGATCCATTTAAAATAAAAAATAGAATTAAGCCTGAAAGCAAAAATATAATAATAGAAATTCTTCTTATGAAAGATTGTGAAAGTAATTTTTTATACACAATTTAAAGAAATATTTTAGAAAATTAGAATTTATTAAAATATGAAATTAAGCTAAAGCTGCTTTTGCTTGAGCAACTACTGCTGCAAATGCATCTTTATTATATACAGCTAATTCAGCTAAAGCTTTTCTGTCTAGCTCTACACCAGCTTTATTTAGGCCATTAATTAATTGGCTATAGCTAATATCATGTTGTCTAGCTGCTGCATTGATACGAACAATCCAAAGAGCTCTGAATGTTCTCTTTTTGTTTTTACGGTCTCTATAAGCATATTGACCTGCTTTTATAACTGCTTGTTTAGCTACTCTATATACTCTTGAACGAGCTCCGTAGTAGCCTCTAGCTTGTTTTAAAACTTTCTTATGGCGAGCGCGTGCTGTTACACCTCTTTTAACTCTTGACATAAACTTTCTCCACTTTAAAAATTGATAATTTTACAAACCTTACTTACGCATATGGCATTTGTTGAACTAAGCTTGCAGTATCAACCTTAGCTACTTGATTCATACCTCTTAAATGACGTTTTCTTTTAGTTGTCATCTTTGTATTGATATGAGCACGGTTTGCACAACGGTGTTTGAAACCACCTGTACCAGTTTTTTTAAAGCGTTTAGCCGCACCACTTTTTGTTTTTAACTTAGGCATATTAAATACTCCGCATTTAAATTATTTTAAACATTTTTACTACTTATTTTTTCTTTGGTCCAAGAACCATCATCATTTGGCGACCTTCCATTTTCGGTTGGTGTTCCACTACACCTAATTCAGCTGCATCGCCTGCCATACGCTGAAGCATTTCCATACCCAGCTCTTTATGTGACATTTCTCTACCTCTGAATCTTAGCGTAACTTTTACTTTATCGCCTTTTTCTAGGAATTTTAGCAGGTTGCGTAGTTTTACCTGGTAATCCCCGACATCAGTCACAGGTCTTAGTTTAATTTCTTTGACCTGTGTCTGCTTTTGGTTTTTCTTAGCATGGTTCTTTTTCTTACCTTGTTCAAATAAGAATTTACCATAGTCCATCAAACGGCAAACTGGTGGATTTGATCCAGCTACCATTTCAACCAAATCAACTTCAGCCTGTTCAGCTAAAGCTAATGCTTCATTAATGGAAACAATACCTATTTGTTGTCCATCAACACCTACTAAGCGCACCTCTTTTGCTTTTATCTGATCATTTATCGGTGCTTTCTTATCTGCTGTTTTAATAACCTATTTCCTCCGAAATAATTAAATCTTATCGCTTATCTGCTTTTTCATAATGTCACAAAAATCCTCAAGTCTAAATTGACCCAGGTCGGACCCATCATGTTTCCTAGCAGTTACAACCCTTTGCTCTTGCTCATTTTTACCAACGATAATAAAGTAAGGCACACGCGCAAGAGTATGCTCACGTATTTTAAACCCTATCTTCTCATTTCTCAAGTCCAATTTAGCTCTTACGCCACTTTTCTTAATAGCGTCTTGAATCTCTTGACAATATTCATCTTGCTGATTACTAATTCCCATAACAACTACCTGCGTAGGACACAACCATAAAGGTAAATTTCCAGCATAGTGTTCAATAAGCATACCTATGAACCTTTCCAAAGATCCAACAATAGCTCTATGTAACATTACAGGAACTTTTTTATTACTATTTTCATCTATATAAGTTGCACCAAGCCTTTGCGGCATAGAAAAGTCAACCTGAATAGTTCCACACTGCCAACTTCTACCAATCGCATCTTTTAAATGAAATTCAATCTTAGGACCATAGAACGCACCCTCCCCAGGAAGTAGGCTAAACTCTATTCCTTTATTTTTTAGAGCATTTTGTAAAGTATTTTCAGCTTTATCCCATACATCATCTGAACCAATCCTCTGATCTGGCCTTAAAGCTATCTTCACTTCAAAGCTATTAAAACCAAAATCTTTATACACTTCAAAACACTGCTCTACCATTAAGCCAACTTCTGACTCAACTTGATCTTCAGTACAGAAAATATGACCATCATCTTGAGTAAAGCTTCTAACTCTTAGTAACCCATGTAAAGATCCAGAAGGTTCATTTCTATGAACTATCCCAAATTCAGCCATCCTGATTGGTAAATCTCTATAACTGTGTAACTTTGTATTATAAACCTGCACACAAGTTGGGCAATTCATTGGTCTTATTGCAAAGTCTTTATTTTCTGAATGTGTTGCAAACATGTTTTCTGCATATTTAGAGGCATGGCCAGACTTTTCCCATAAAGTAAAATCTGCGATAAGTGGCGTACGAATTTCCTCACAACCAAATTTACGGTTTGAGCTTCTCATATAGTCTTCTACTTCACGCCAAATTGTGACACCATTGTTATGCCAAAATGGAATTCCTGGAGACTCTTCTTGAAAGTGGAATAAATCTAATACTTTACCAATTTTTCTATGATCTCTTTTTTCAGCTTCTTCTAATAATTTTAGATAATCATCAAGATCTTCTTTACTCGCCCAACAAGTACCATATACTCTAGTTAGCATCTCATTATTAGAGTCACCTCTCCAATATGCTCCTGCTACTCTCATTAGCTTAAAAGCTTTAAGTATAGAAGTATTTGGAATATGTGGACCTCTACATAAATCTGCAAAAGTATCTTGCTCATAAATTTTTACAGTTTCATTATCTGGAATACTATTAACAAGCTCAACCTTGTAAGCTTCATTTCTAGCTTTAAAGAACTCTATAGCTTCTTCTTTTGAAACAACCTTATAGCTTACTGAATGATTAGCCTTTGCTATAGCTTTCATTTTATTTTCTATAGTGGCTAAGTCAGATTCACTTAATGGATTCTCTAAAGAAAAATCATAATAGAAACCATTTTCAATAACCGGTCCAATTGCTACTTTAGCATTTGGATGTAAATCTTTAACAGCATGCGCTAATAAGTGTGCACAAGAGTGTCTTAAAATCTCTAGACCTTCAGGGTCTTTCAAAGTCAATAATCTCAATGATGCATCTGAATTTATAGTATCTTTAGCATCTACAAGCTTATCATTTATATAAGCACCAACTGTAACTTTTGCTAATCCTGGCGATATTGATTTAGCAATTTGTAATGAATTAACGCCTTTCTCAAATTCTTTTTTAGCACCATCTGGGAATGTAATAGTGATCATCTTTTTCGTCTAATTTAGTCAATTTATTATGCTTTGACTAATTATATTCTATAGCCTTGATTATGTAAAACACTTATATCTTTATGCTATAATCAACTTTATATGACTTTTATAAATATTCCATTAACAAGAGGCTAATAAAATGGCAAATCATCATAAATTAATAATTCTAGGATCAGGCCCTGCTGGCTATACTGCTGCGATCTATGCGGCTCGTGCAAATCTTAATCCAGTAATCATAACAGGTATGCAACCTGGTGGTCAGCTAACAACCACAACAGATGTTGATAACTGGCCAGGAGAAGCTGATGGAATCATGGGACCAGAGCTTATGGAGAAGCTCCAAAAACAAGCTGAAAGATTTAATACTCAAATAGTTTATGACTCTATCAACTCTGTTAAACTACAAGAAAGACCATTCAAATTAGTTGGTGAAGTAGAAGAGTATACATGTGATGCTCTTATTATCTCTACAGGAGCTTCTGCAAAATATTTAGGTTTACCATCGGAAGAAAAATTCATGGGCAAAGGTGTATCAGCTTGCGCTACTTGTGATGGCTTTTTCTATAAAGGGAAAGATGTAGCTGTAATCGGTGGTGGAAACACAGCTGTTGAAGAAGCTTTATTCTTATCAAATATTGCAAAAACAGTTACTTTAATACACCGTAGAGATTCTTTAAGATCTGAAAAAATCCTTATTGATAAACTTCTATCTAAAGCTGAAACAGGAAATATAAATATCATCTGGGATACTACTTTAGAAGAAATACTTGGTACAGACATGGGTGTTAACTCAATAAGAGTGAAAAATGTTAAAACAAATAGTGAACAAACTATTAATGTAGAAGGCGTATTTATAGCTATTGGACATACTCCAAATACAGCTATCTTTAATGACCAATTAGAAATGAAAAATGGTTACCTAAAAGTAAAATCAGGTCTTGAAGGTGATGCTACTCAAACTAATATCAAAGGTGTATTTGCAGCTGGCGATGTAGCTGACCATGTTTACAAACAAGCTGTAACTTCTGCTGGCACAGGTTGCATGGCTGCACTAGATGCTGAGAAGTATTTGGATGGGTTATAATCTATAAGAACAATTTCACATTTTAATTTATTTGTAAATTTTCTACTTGAGCTATTTCTTGCAATGTTACGTCTGGATTATTTCTAGCCATGCTCAGAAAAAGTTCAGGATCTTTAAGAATCAAATGTATGAATGTACCTTTAATCAATTTATTATTTTTATGTCCAATGTCCTTTCTAATTTCTAAAAAAACTCTTCCATTAGAAACATACTCCTAGCGTCGTTATTCCCTTTCTTTAAATGTCCTATCCAATCAATATATTTCAATAGCACATCTTGACCTCCCCAAAGAATTACCTTCTTCTGCCATTGTCGAAGGAAATCAACAAGATTATGATTCTTTTTACTATCATAAAATACTTTAAAGAACTCACACAAAAACTCATCATATATTTGCGTCTTCTTTTCTCTATAGTGCGCTTCAATATCTTTTTTACGCTCGAAATATTTACCTAATACAACTGTTAAAGTTGCTGCTATCACAGTTGTAGCTGCAGTTAGCAAACTAATTGAAACTCTAGGATCTAAAAGCTTAAATTGATTCCAAACAAGAGAAACAACCCAGTACCCCCCATACTATTACTCCAAGTAAAATAAAGCCAAAAATAGTCGATATAAATTTTTTCAAAACAACTCCCTAACGCCAATAACAATATAATAAATAATAAGCTATATCATAATGATATCAAATAAACTAATCATACTTATGTTACATAACTTATATCGCACATCAGCGACAAGTAGCTTCAAAACAAATGATTAGAAAATAAAACTGTTTGAGCGTAGAGAGTTTTTTATTTTCCATTTGTTTTAAACTACGATAGCTAGTGCTAGGCAGTTTTGCATACTTTTTCTGCCATGAAAAAAGTATGTCGCTAAAGCTTACGTAGTAAGTAGAGAAAACTTATAAAGCTAAAAAACATTAAAGCCTATCTTCCTCTCAAAAAGAAACTATCCAACTGACTAAAAGATAGCTTCACCCAAGTTGGTCTACCATGATTACATTGACCAGCATTTTCAACAGTTTCCATTTGTCTTAGCAGATGATTCATCTCTTCTATATTAAGCTTATCATTTGCTCTAACAGCTGCATGGCAAGATACTGTTGCTAGTATATGGTTTAGATAAAATTCTGTGCTTTTAGTTTTTCCAGATGTCATTAGCTCCGTTGCTGTATTTGAGATGAGATCCTGAATATCTTTATTTTTAACAAACATTGGTGTAGACCTAATTAAAATCGCATCATCTGACACAATTGAAATATCAAAACCAAGATCTTCAAATACATTGATATTTTCATCTATTGCAGCAACTTGGTAGCTTGATAAAACTAAAGTCAGTGGCACTAATAGATTTTGCTTAAACTTATCATCCTTTTCATGCCATGACTTTTTCATCTCTTCATATAGCACTCTCTCATGTGCAGCATGCATATCAACTAAAACCACACCATCCTCAACTTGAGAGAGTATATAAATACCATGTATCTGACAAATTGCCCGACCTAAAGGAGTTTTACTTTTCTCAAAATCAACTTTTGTTGAAGTTTTTTGATAATCTCGTCTTTCGAGAAGATTAGAAAATGACTGTTCTTTTACTCTAGAATGTTCTGGAATATCTAGAGTTAGATTTCCAATATTTAGAGGATTATTATCATTTGAAACTTTTTTCTCAATAACAGTATCTTCCTGCCCCTCTTCCGAAAGAGTATTTTGAGAAAGTATTTTATTAATTTTTCCAAATAGAAAATCATAAACAAATTTCTGATTTCTAAATCTAACCTCACTTTTAGCTGGATGCACATTCACATCAACATCAGAATAATCAATATTAAAATACAGTAGAAAAGCTGGATATCTATTACCGTACATCACATCTTTATATGCACTTTTTATCGCATGAGAAACTAGCTTGTCCTTTATGATACGACCATTTATGTAGAAACTTTGCATATCAGGCCTTGCTCTATTGTATCTTGGAGATGCTATCCAACCCCACAAAGTCACACCTGCTACAGTTTCATTTATAAAAATAGCATTTTCAATAAAGTCTTTATTATATAACTCTAAAACTCTGTCATACTTTGCCTGCATCTGATCCGCAATAGCAAAGTTATTAATCTCTTTCTTATTATGAATTAGTTTAAATCCAATATTGAAATAGCATAAGATATATTTTTTTATCAGCTCAAGAGTATGTAAATATTCCGTATTATCTTTTTTCAGAAACTTTCTACGTGCTGGAGTATTATAGAAAAGCTCTGCAACTTCTATTGTTGTGCCATTTATATGAGCAGCTGGGAACACTTCTAGGTTTTCATTATCTATCTGCCAAGCATGTTCATCATCAACAAACTTCGAGATTATTTTAACCTTAGCAACAGATGCTATACTCGCTAATGCCTCACCTCTAAAACCCATACTCGCTACAGATTCAAGCTCATCTAGATCATATATCTTACTGGTAGCATGAGCCATAAGAGTCAATGGAAGATCATTTTTAGCTATACCAGAGCCATTATCTCTAATTTTAATAAAAGATTTACCACCATCTTCTATCTCTATAAGAATTTCTGTAGCTCCTGAATCTATAGCATTTTCAACCAATTCCTTAACTACTGAAGATGGCCTTTCGATTACTTCACCAGCAGCTATTTGATTTGCTAAAGTTTCAGAAAGTACTTTAATTTGACGATAATTATTCATCAATGAGTTATTTATTTTTTATAGATTTATAGAACGATTTTAGCAAGGATTCTTAACAAAATCTCTACCCGAGCATTCGTCAAACAATTTTTGATCAACTATTTCTTTATTTTTATTTTGATATGGGTAAACATTTTTCTTAGTTAGACCACACATTTTCTTGATTTTAACTGCTTCTTCTTCAGATAATCTTTCCCAATACTCAGTTCTACCAAGCCAGCCCATATATGCTCTAACATAAAGTTTATTACCATTCTCTATTGTTTGTGCTTTTAAGTGATAGTATTGACCATCATAAGGATTTAATACAGCTCCCTGATCATACACAGGTCCTTGGGGACCTGGTGCACACTCTTCAGCTTCTTTAGCATTCCAAGCAAACTCTAGACCCTGATACCTTTCTGTACCACTTGAGTAATCATACTCATTACCATAAGCACTACCTTTACCACAATTTTCACAATAAATCATAGGAGGCATTACTTTACCCTTTTCTACAACAGATAAAGGAACAAACATTTGAGCATTTTCTTTTCCATCAGCATTTTTATATATATGAATAATAGAAAGATTTTTACCAGTCTTTTGGTCTTTTTGCATCCAATAACCATCTGCCAAGAACTTATCATCAAATGCAAAAGATGAAGAAAAACCTAGTAGCAAAATTACACACGATATTTTTTTTAACATATTCATCATGTTTTAAAACTACCTTAGATCTAAGTATATAAATAAAAAATATGAAAGAAATAAAAAAATAAGATTAAACAGGCTTTTTAACATCAAAAGGATAGTTTGTACACTTCTTATATAAGTCGTTATTTTTGATGCTTCCATCTTTTGCTTGATATGGATATACACCATCATCTGTTAAGCCACATTCTTTCTTAACTTTTTCATATGTAGCTTCATCAATTCTCTTCCAATGAGCATCTTTACCGACAGAGTACCAACCACTTCCTTTATAAGCTCTAGCAAATAAAGTCTCTCCGCCATCTACTGGTTGAGCTTTGGAGTTGTAAGTTTTACCATCATTAGGATTTAAAACTCCACCTTTATCATACTCGAATCCTTTACCAGCTCCGTCTGTACCTGGTTGTTTCTGCATATTACCCGCGAAAGTAAGCCCTTGAACTAAATTATCACTTGGACTTGTATAGTCATAACTAAAGCCATTTATAGAACCTTTACCGCAAACATCGCAATGAATCATTGGTGCACCTGGTTGGCCAGTTTTATTATTAACTTGCATTAATGGAACAACTATCTTCATTTCTAAAGTACCATTTTTAGCGAAGTATGCTTGAATAATTCCTTCAGCCATACCTTTTCCAGCATCATTATCTTCATCATACTGAACCCAATATCCAACTGGAGATAATGGATCATCAGATTGAACATCCGCTGCATAAACAGCTGTTGAAGAAACACCGAATATTGCTAACAATGATAGTAATT
The DNA here is from genome assembly GCF_001880225.1 of Francisella frigiditurris. NCBI lineage: Bacteria > Pseudomonadati > Pseudomonadota > Gammaproteobacteria > Thiotrichales > Francisellaceae > Francisella > Francisella frigiditurris. The sequence continues at coordinate 1,705,755 of NZ_CP009654.1, forward strand.
TTATTTTTTTCATTAATAAATACCCCTTTAGTTTATTATTAAAATAATCGTAAACAAAATTCATAGTAGCAAAGCTTATCAAGCAATTCAAATTTCAACTACGGTTTTTAATATAAGTTTTATTTATAAAATATATCATTCAAAGTGATATACTTTTTTATAAACATCTTTTTAGCAAATACTAAATGCTTAAAAAACAAGGCAAAATAATCACCAATTTTGGCGAGCGAATCTCTGTAAAACTAGATAATGGTGAAATGGTAGACTGCTCAATGAGAAGCCAGTTTAAAGGAGACCTAACCGTTGGTGATAATGTAGAAATAGACTTTATCGAAAACACCACTCCTGTAATAAGTAAATTACTGCCAAGGAAAAATCTTATCTCTCGACCAAATCAGTACCAAAGAAAAAATAAAAATATTGCGGCAAATGTAGATCAAGCTATTATTTTAATAACTCACAATCCTGCCCCTATAGAGCACTATATTGATAGATATCTCGCAGCCCTACACAAAGCAGATATTGATCCTATTATAGTTGTTAACAAAATAGATGAACAAGGATCTGAAGATAAATTAAAAATGGATAGCCTTACAGATATATATAAAAATATTGGATATCCTATTTACTATATTTCTGCTCTACTTAAAACAAATATATCTAGTTTTGTAGAAAATGCTTTAGAAAATAAAACTTCTATTTTTCTAGGTCAATCAGGTGTTGGCAAATCTGAAACACTAAATGCAGTAATTGGAAGAAATATAGCTGAAACTAATGAAGTTTCAAACTCAAATAAAAAAGGAAAGCATACTACCACTTGCTCTACACTTTATGAAATTGATGGGAACACAAACATTATAGACTCTCCAGGAATTAGAGAATTTGGACTATGGAACATTACCAAAGATGATCTTTTTGATGGTTTCTTAGAATTCAAAAAACTTAAAGGTATGTGTAAATTTAGAAACTGTCCTCATGAAGGGAACTCTCTTGGATGTGAAATAGTAAGAAAAGTTAAAGAAGGAGATATTTCTCCATTAAGATATAGAAATTACCACCGAATTTTAAAAGAAATCAACTAATTACATCTTCTCTGGTATTGATATACCAAGCATATTTAATGTTAATGTCATAGCCTTCAACGTTGCTACTGACATAGCTATTCTTGAACTCTTAATTTCTTCATCTTCTTCAGCTAGAATTGGGCAATTTACATAAAATTTACTAAAAGTATTTGCCAAACTGTATGCATATTCACATAAATGATGTGGCTCTGACTTCTCATATGTTCTAGCCACAGCTAAAGGAAACTGAATAAGTTGTAATTGTAGTTTTTCTTCATGCTCGTTAGTTGCTGATAAAATATCAAAATTATTAACCAATGCATTCAAATCAAAACTCTCTCCAAACAACTTTCTAATGATAGATTTAACCCTTACTGCTGTATATAGTAAGTAAGGACCAGTTTTACCTTCATATTTAGAGAATTTATCTAAGTCAAAAACATAATCAGATGTATATGTATTTACAAGATCTCCAAATTTTATTGTTGCCATAGCTATTTGATTAACTAAAGCTTCGTCATAATTTTCATCCTGCATTCTTTCTCTAGCTCTAGATTTTGCCTGCTCAATAAGATCCTTAAGGTGCATTACTCCACCCTCTCTTGTTTTGAAGGGCTTACCATCCTTTCCATTAACTGTGCCAAAAGCCACATGCTTTAATTCACAACCTTCATTAACGATCCCAGCTCTTTTTGCAACAGCGAAAACTTGTTTAAAATGTAAAGATTGTCTTTTATCAACAACATACACTATTTTATCTGGATTAAAATCTTTCTGTCTTTGCCATAATGTTGCCAAATCAGTGGTTCCATACATTATTGCGCCATCACTTTTAATTACTATCAAAGGAGGAATATCTTCTTGCCCAGTATCAACTATCCATGCCCCATCATCTTCATATATAAGACCTTTATTTTTTAAGAAAGATACTACTTCTGAAACATATTTATTAGAATCACTCTCTCCTAACCATAAATCAAAAGTCACTCCTAACCCAGCGAAATCATTTTTTACAGCTTGAACTGACACATCAACAAAATGTTGCCATAAAGCTCTATAACCTTTTCTGCCTTGTTGCAACTCATATGTGGCTTGTCGAGCTTTTTCCATTTCGTCTTTATCAGACTTACATCTTTTTGAAGCTTTAGGATAAATTTCTGCTAATTCAGATACAGTAACTGGTGAGTCTTTAGGATATTCACCATCATAACTTTCATTAAAATATATTAAATCTGGCGACTTCAGTTTTATCTCCTCGATAAGCATACCCATTTGGGTACCCCAATCTCCAAGGTGAACATCAGAAACAACCTCATCTCCACAAAACTTATATAATCTCTGTAGGCAATCTCCTATTAAAGTAGATCTAATATGTCCAACATGCATAGGCTTAGCCACATTTGGCCCACCAAAATCTAATACTATTTTTTTAGGCTGCATATCTTTAGAATAACCAAACTTATTAGCCTTATTAAAACTTGTAGATAATTTAGCTAAAAATTCTGGAGCTAAAGTCATATTTATAAATCCTGGATTAGCTACAACCATTTCTAAAAAAATATCTTTATCTTCAATATTATCAATTATTTCTTGAGCTATAATGTTCGGTGCTTTTTTTGCAAATTTAGCTAAAGGCATAGCAGCATTACATTGAAAATGCCCAACACCTTCTCTTGTTGATACGACAGCTTTTGCCAATGTTGAATTATAACCAAGCTTTTCAAAAGATTCTTTCAAAATTTCAGATAAATATGTTTCTATATTCATAACAATATTAATTAACCGCCTCTTCATAAATACGAATTTAATGTAGCTGTGGAATTCTACAATAAATGAAGATATAATAGCATGGCTTAATTTTAAATAGAATCAGTAAAAAAGGGAAATACTAAGGTTCATGAAGGGGAATATCAAGAGAATATTATTTGCTTTTCTAGGCACTATATTATTTAGTCAGTCTAGCCAAGCAGCTCGTATCATGAACGAAAACCCTGCAAAAGAAGATTGGCAATGTAAGATTGTCGACGGCGATTGGAACTGCGAAAGAGAAGTAGAACCAACAAACGTATTTTCAAAAGATATTACCGATGAAGAGAGAGAGGAGGCCTTAGCCAAAGATCTTGTCTGGATGAAAAACTCATCTTTGAGAACTGGTGGACAATATTATAATGACACTACTTTCACAGCCCCTCTTTGTAAAAGTGGCAAAACTAAACTAAGTTATGATAAAGCAGAGTTTGACACTGATGGAACTCTTATAGCCTCAGGAAATGTTGAGGTTTTTCAATGTGATCAAGAAATTTATGGTCAAAATGCTATCGTAAACTTTAATCAAGATAAATCTGCTATTGAATCATTAGTTATAGCTGGTGATGTCATAGCAAAGCAACCATCTTCAGGTATTGTAATAAGAACAGAAGATATGTCAACCAACCTTGAAGATGATACAGCAATTGCTGGAGAAACCTATTTTAGATTCTTTAAAAAAGAACCGAAAACTGATATCTATAGTAAAAATAACTTCACTGGACATATAAGAGGATACGCAAGTACATTCAGACGACTAAATGATAAAGATATAAACATGACCGATGGATATATAACATCAGACAGTCCTTTAGATAATACTTGGAAATTAAGTGCCAAATCTATTGATATGGATACCAAAGAAAATATGGCATATATGAAAGATGGATGGTTTAAGATAAAAGATATACCAGTAATGTATGTTCCTTATTTCTCATATCCTACAGATGATAAAAGAAGAAGTGGCTTCCTAACACCAGGCTTTGTACAAAATGACAACTCTGGATTTGGAGTTAGTATTCCATACTACTTTAACCTTGCTCCAAACTATGATCTATTATTTGAGCAAGTTTTATGGTCTCAAAGAGGCCCTATGGAAAATGCTACCTTTAGATACATGAATGAATATTTTAAGACTCAATTTGAAGGCTCTCTAGTTCCATACGACTTTAAGAGCAATGCGACTCGAGGAGCTTTTACATTTAATGGATCTGGTGGATATAATAATATACAAATGAGCTATAACTACGATTATGTAAGTGATAGTCAATTTTATAATGATTTCTCAGCTGGTAATATAAATTTAGTGACTAAAACACTTTTAGATAGAGAGTTTAACCTTTCTTACACAAATGAAATTATTGATACAAAACTACAATTTTTAGATTATGGTTTAGTTGATCAAACAATGTTTTTAGCCAATACACCATATGGAAAACTTCCGGACTTTAACTTTAATATAGATGTTTCAAAATACCTACCTGATTATTTACAGTTCTCAGTTAAAACACAAAATACTTATTTTTATAAAAGAGAAGCTCCCATCTTAGGAACAGGAACTCCAGATGGTTCAATGGTAAATGCCTTCAGAAGTTACGACTCTCCTAAGCTTGCTCTAGATTTAGCAGACACATGGGGTTATTTTACTCCATCATTGGAAGTTCCAATAAGATATTATCAACTTCAGAATCATACAAATGATATAGTTAAATTTAATCAAAATAATGCTACAAGTGTCATCCCAATATTTAATATAGATGCCGGTGCTTATTTTGACAAAGAGTTTACCACAGGCAAAGGAGCTTATACAGCCACTTTACTTCCTAGACTATTTTACACCTACATACCTTACCAAGATCAAACAGATCTTCCTCTATTTGATACAAACTTTACAAATGAACAGTATATGCAGATGTTCCAAGTAAATAGATTTGTTGGTGGTGATAGAATTAACAATGCTAATCAGTTAACTTATGCACTAGAACATACAATAACTAATCAAGAAGATGGATCAACGCTACTATCTGCAAAAATAGGTCAACAAATATTTTTTGCAGACAGATTAGTTGGGCTAACACAAGGGAATCAAGCACCTAACGTTAATAGACTGCTTCCTTTCTACAACTCAACATTCTCTCCTATAATGGGAAGCTTCTCATATCAGGTATTACAAAATATATATGCTTCAGCTGATATAAACTATAGAGTTGAAACTGGTAACGTTGAATATCAAGTCTATCAATTACAATATAAAAGTGAAAACAACAATATTTTTAATATTTCATACAATAATATAGCTTATAACTGGGCAGGCATGACTATGCAACAGATAATAAATGGTGTTGCGCCTAAGCCTCAACAAACTATTACAGCCTCTGCTATACTTAAGCTTACCGATAGCTGGGCTATAGCAGCTTTAGCAAACTATGACTTTATTCAGCAATCTATAACAAATACCTTCGTAGGTTTGCAATATGATGCAAACTCTTGGGCAATTCGAGGATTAATTCAAAGATCTGCTTATACAAGTAATAACCCTAATGACCCACAAAAAGTTGGTGCGTTAAATAATACTTATGTGCTAGAACTTGAACTCAAAGGTCTTGGAGGCGTTTATGGAGCGAATGGACTTGCGCAAAGATTAAGCCAAATAAATGGTTATACAGCTGGACAGTGGGGAGTTTAATAATGCATTTAAAGTATAAATTTGCTTTATTATCACTTATTATTCCTTTTTTTTGTTTTGCGGACATATCTAGTAATTTATTTCAGAACTCTTTTAATTCAAATATGCCTCAAATGCCAACAAATGCTGCTCCTCAAGTTTCTAGTAGTAATCAAGAGCAAGCTATTAATAAAACAATTGCTATAGTTAATGACAAAGTAATAACCTCTTTAGAACTTGATCAGGAAGTACAAAAAGCTCTCGCAGCCCTTCCTCCCTCTCAAACATATGGCCCGCAGAATCAGCTTGAAATTAAAAAAGAAGCATTACAAAATCTTATAGCTCAGAGTATTTTATTACAAATAGCTCAAAGAAATAATATTAGAATATCAGACAAAGAAATTGATGCTGCTATAAATGATATCTTAGTAAGAAATAGAATATCTCTTGATTACTTAAAAGCCAGTATAGAATCATCAGGCATTACTTTTTCTGAATACAAAGATAAGCTTAAGGATCAGCTAATGATTAACAGGCTTCAACAACAAGCTATTGCTCAACAAATTTCAGTATCTCCTAAAGAAGTAGAGAAATATATACAAAAACATAAAGAATTATTCCAAAGGCAAATGGCTCCTAAAAAACAGTATCTTTTAAAAAACTTAATCATAGATATACCAAAGTCTAAAGACGATAAAAATAGAATATTTACTCTACTCCAAAAGCTAGCCATTGCAGTAAATAACAAAAATATTAGTTTCTCAGATGTGGCCAAACAGTTTTCTGAAGCAGCTAATGCTGAGGAAGGTGGTTCAATAACTCAATGGATGACCTATTCAGAAATCCCTCCAATATACAGATCAAGAGTAAAATATCTAAAAAGTGGACAAGCTTCAAAACCATTTATAGCAGATAATGCAATCCAGATGATTTATGTTGAAACTATAAAAGAGGAAAAGCCTTTGGTTAATAATGAAATAACACAATACAATGTAGATGGTATTGTTATTAATCTCACAGCAACTCTGACTGCTTCAAGTGCTGAAAATGATCTTAAAAGAGCAAAACTTGCTATAGAAAGTGGCGATGACTTCAAGAAAATTGCTGAAAAATATACTAATGACTATGATCATTCAGATGGCGAATTTGGTTGGGTTTCAGTTTTAGACAATCCTCCAATATTAACACCAGCAGCCTTTAATCAGTTAAAGGATCTCAAAAAAGATGAACTTTCTGAGCCATTTGATACTGGAAATAAAAGTTGGATGATAATCAAATATACAGATACTAGAGAATATAATGCTCAAAAAGAAATTGAAGAACAAAAAGCACTAGAAGCTATTTATGCAGAAAAGGCTGAACAGATTTATAAGACATGGATAACATCAATGAAAGATAGTGCTTATATCAAAATATTGGATAAAGATTTAAAAACTCAAGAGCTTTATTAATGCAATACAAAACAAAAGCGAAAAAATCTTTAGGGCAAAATTTTCTTCAAGATGAGAATATTATTACCAAAATCATTAAAATAACCAACATATCAAAAGATGATATAGTTTTTGAAATAGGCCCTGGATTAGGTGCTCTAACAAGACATCTACTCACTAAAACAAAAAATGTAAATGTTATTGAGTTTGACTCTGAAATAATACCAACATTAATTGAAAACTGTCTACCTTATGGAAATATAAATATTTTCAATGAAGATGTACTAGACTTTAATATTTCAAAATTCCCAAATAATAAAATAAAACTCATAGGCAACCTTCCTTATAATATTTCGACACCAATTTTATTTAAAATAATAAGCTTTACAGATAAGATTATTGATGCTCATTTCATGCTACAAAAAGAAGTAGTTGATAGAATTACTGCTCAGCCAAATAATAAAAGCTATGGAAGGCTATCTGTTATATTACAATATCACTTTAGATGTAGTTCTGTAATGCATATTCCACCTGAGGTTTTTTACCCAAAACCTAAAGTTGACTCTAGTATACTTAAACTCATTCCTATAAATACTCCTTTAGCACTTAACAATTACAAGCTTTTCTCATCTATTGTTAAACAAAGCTTTTCTCAAAGAAGAAAAACTTTATTAAATAACTTAAAACCAATTTTTAAAGAAAAAAATATAGACTTATCTAAAATACCTGTAGATACTCAATTAAGAGCCGAGAATCTTAGTGTAGAAGATTTTGTAAAACTTTCAAACTTTTTATCACAATAGGAGTTCAAATGGCAACCTATATTATTGGTGATGTACATGGCTGTTTAGATGAACTAAAAAAACTACTCAATAAAATTAAGTTCGACAAAAAACAAGATAAGCTTATATTTATTGGAGATATCATAAATAAAGGACCAAAATCTTTAGAAACTATAGCATATATTATGGATCTAGAAGAAAACGCTGAGCTCTTAATTGGAAATCATGAGCTTATCTTTCTTGCCACAAGCTATAATTATTTACCAAGATCATCTAAGAGTTCTCTAAATGAAATACTAGATTCACCCAAGTTGGAAGAAATACGTCAATGGATATGGAAACAAAAGTTTCTAATAAAAATCAATGACTTTACTATAACTCATGCTGGAGTTCCACATATATGGTCTACTAAGAAAGCTAAAAAAAGAGCATTAGAATTAGAGTTTGTCTTACAAAACGAATCCACAAGACGACTATTTCTATCTAATTTATTTTGCTTAGAGGCAGATAAATGGCAAAAAGAATTAGAAGGCGTTCAAAGATGGCTCTGTATCGCCAATTATCTAACACGAATGAGATTAACCGCTGAGGATGGAAAATTAAACCTAAAATATAGTTCTAATCTCTCAAATATCCCTGCTGATTGGTCTGCTTGGTTCAGGCTTGAAAATAAAAAACTAAAAACTAATGAAAAAATAATATTTGGGCATTGGGCAGCTTTACAAGGAAATACTGGTGACAATAAATTTATAGCCATAGATACAGGATGTGTTTGGGGAGGAAAATTAAGTTGTTTTTGTATAGAAACTGGTAAAATGTTTTCAGTTGCTTCTAAAAAATATAGGAATATATCATGACAGATATTCTAATAATTAATGGCCCTAATTTAAATTTATTAGGCTCTCGCGAGCCTGATAAGTATGGGCACAAATCTCTTAAAGATATAATAAAAGAATTAAAAAATATAGGCAGTAAAAATGAAGTTTCTATAGATTTCTTTCAAAGCAATCATGAAGGAGAAATTGTTGATAAGATACAACAAAGTAATGCTAAATTTATCATCATAAACCCCGCTGCTTACACTCATACAAGTATTGCAATAAGGGATGCTTTCTTAGCAACTCAAAAGCCTTTTATTGAAATACATTTATCAAACATATATAATAGGGAAAGCTTTAGATCCAAGTCTTTTTTATCAGATATTGCTTATGGATGCATATTTGGTCTTGGTTCTAATGGATATAAATTAGCTATGATTGAAGCCATAGATTTCGTTAAAAATAAAGGAGTATAACAAAAATGGATTTATTAAATGCAATTGATAGACTAGCAGAAATTCTTAATACAAGTGATATTAAAGAAGTTAAAGTTAAAGCTGGTGGTTCTTCTATCTTTATGACTAAAAATCAAAATGGCACAAGTGTAGTTACAACAGCTGCACCAGTTTCTGCAACTATTGCTCCAGCAGCTCCAACTAATGTTAGCACAGCTGCCTCTACTCCTAGTGCTCCTGCAGCTAAACCTCAAGAGACTCATGCAGGAGAAGAGTTTAAATCTCCTATGGTTGGTACTTTCTATAAGTCACCATCTCCAGATGCGGCTGCTTATGTAGCAGAAGGAAAGGAAGTTAAAAAAGGCGATGTTTTATGTATCATTGAAGCAATGAAAATTATGAATAAAATTGAGGCTGAGAAATCTGGAAAAATCATTAAGATTTTAGCTAAAGATGGTGAACCAGTACAGTTTGATCAACCATTATTTATCATAGAATAAACAAGTTATTACCTAATAGTAACTCGTATTTGAACTACAAATAGAATTAAGGTAATAGAAATATGATTAAAAAAGTATTAATTGCTAATAGAGGTGAGATTGCTCTTAGAATTTTAAGAGCATGTAGAGAATTAAATATTAAAACAGTCGCTGTATATTCAACTGCTGACGCAGATTTAATGCATGTTAAATTAGCAGATGAAGCTGTATGCATAGGCCCAGCTGCTCCAAATTTAAGCTATTTAAATATACAAAGCATAATCACAGCTGCAGAAATAACTAATGCAGATGCTATTCACCCTGGTTATGGTTTCTTATCAGAAAATGCTAAATTTGCTAAAGCTGTAGAAGAAAGTGGTTTCATATTTATTGGCCCTAAAGCTGAAAGCATCGAGATTATGGGTGATAAAGTTGAAGCGATTAAATATATGAAAAAAGCTGGAGTACCTTGTGTACCTGGCTCTGGTGGTGCTTTAGGTAACGACCCTAAAACTAACTTAGAGATCGCTGAGAAAATTGGTTATCCAGTTATTATCAAAGCTGCCGGTGGTGGTGGCGGTCGTGGTATGAGTATCGTTAGAAGAAAAGAAGATTTAGTAGACTCTATAGCTCTTACAAAGAGTGAAGCTAGAATTGCTTTCAATAATGATATGGTTTATATGGAAAAATTCCTAGAAAACCCTCGTCATATTGAGATTCAAGTATTTGGTGATGGTGAAGGTAATGCTATTTACCTATTTGAAAGAGATTGCTCTACTCAAAGAAGACATCAAAAAGTTATTGAAGAAGCTCCAGCTATTGGCTTAACTGAGAAACAAAGAGAAGATATTGGTGCAAGATGTGTTAATGCTTGTAAAATTCTTAAATATCGTGGAGCTGGTACATTTGAATTCTTATATGAAAATGGAGAATTCTATTTTATCGAGATGAATACAAGAATCCAAGTTGAACATCCTGTTACAGAATCTATTACTGGTACAGATCTTATTAAAGAGCAAATTAGAGTAGCTTCTGGAATGGGTCTAACTTGGAAACAATCTGATCTTGCTATTGATGGCCACTCTATCGAGTGTCGAATTAATGCTGAAGATCCAGAAAGATTTATTCCTTCTCCTGGCCTTATTGAAATGTATCATGCTCCAGGTGGCCCAAGAGTTCGTGTAGACTCCCATATTTACTCTGGCTATAGAGTACCTCCTAATTATGACTCTATGATCGCAAAAATCATTGTTAGAGGTAAAAATAGAGATTCTGCTATGCAAAAAATGCGTGCTGCCCTTGAAGAAATGGTTATTACAGGAATAAAAACAAATATCTCTCTACACCAAGAAATCTTAAATAATGAGAAATTCATTAAAGGTGGTACAAATATTCATTTCTTAGAAAAAATGTTAGAAGAAAAGAAAAAGAATAAATAATCCCTTTAAACCATAATTCAATTTTTAACTTTTTTCTTATATAATATTCTCCAACATACAATAATTTAGAATCATTTACCTATCATGATTTATAGCTTTCAATCATTTATTAAAATGACTAGAGATAATAAAGGGCTAGAACAACAAACTGTTGCTGATGCTACAAATTTATCTCTTGATACAATAAAAACTATTGAAGAGGCTCATGGTAATATCCTATTACAAGAGTCCAGTACAGTTCTAAAAAACCAAATTAGAAGATATTGTGAATATTTAGAAGTTCCTGAGAAGAAAATAATATCTATATTAAACAAAGTTGATATTTTATATTATAAAAAAGCTAAATATGGAAAAATGAAAGTTTTTGATTATCTGAATCGATTAGCAATTCTAATGATTTCTATAGCTTTAATAGTTTTAGTTTTTGCTTTTGTTAAGAAACATGCTGCTGTAGGCACAAGTGAAACAGCTCCAAATAGAGAGAATACCCCTATAATTTATACTCCTATAAACTATAGTGATGAATTTCAAAATAGATCTTCTTCAAATGAATCAAAAAAAGTAGAAGCTCACCCTCCTACACAAGCAAATATGAGTTCAATTCTAATTGATGACAATATTAGTGATAATGACTCAAATATTACTGAAAGCAAGACTTCTTCTAAAAAAGCAGAAGCACATCCTCCTGCTCAAGCAAATATGGACTCAATAGTTATTGATGATAATAACTCATCAAATACTCCTCCAATACCTCAAGAAGATTAAAATAAAAAACTTTAATAAAATTAGATTTATAGTAATATTTCTATTAGTAAGAAATAATTTAAAAAACAATGAACATTCTAAATAATATACTTCTTAATATGGATAGTAGTATATCAATACGTAGTATTCTTTTTGTTTTAAGTATAGACTTTATTATTTGTCTTTCGATTACAATCAGCTTAATCATATTGGGCTATATACTATCATTTAAAGTCAGTAACTCAATTAAACTATCTTTTTTTAGATCTATAAGATGGGTACTTTATATTTTAATATGGGTTTATTTTGTAAAAGTATCTATAGATTTAGTTTCAACTGTATACCTTACTGAGCATAAAGATCAGATTTATACTTATACTGAAAATGCAGTCAAGTTTTTAGTATATATTGCGATAATAATGAATATTTTTAAGTTTTTAAATAAAGTTAAACAAATAGTCATTGAAAAAAGCAAAAAAAATAGTGGTGGATATGATGACTTTAGAGATATCAATGCCATATTTAAAGCTTTAGAACTCTTAGCTGTGATAATATCAATTATACTTATTTTAGCTGCTCTTGATGTTCCTCTGACAGCTCTAGGGGCATTTAGTGGAGTAGCTCTTGCAGGTTTAACTTTATCTCAAAGTACTTTACTTACAAATTTCTTTGGTGGCTTGTTCGTAGTTTTTAATAGAAAATATTCTGAAGGAGATGTTATTGCCTCTGATATTAACTCTACTATAAAATTTGCAGGTTCTATTAAAAAAATAGGCATATTAACAACACAAGTAGATAATTATGAAACTGCGCCAATGCATATACCAAACTCTATATTTCTTACAACATGCATAACTACCACATCAAGGAGAACTCATAGGCGAATTGTACAAAATATAACAATACCATATGAGAATCTAGATAAAGTTGAAATAATTAAACAGGATATTAAGAAAATGGTAAGAAACCATCCAGATATAGATGAAAATAAAACTATAGCTGTGTCTTTACTAACCGGGGGAACTATTATAGGTAATAGAACAGAGGGATCCTTTGGTGCAAATGGTATAAATCTTCAAATATATGCTATGGTTAAGAAAGTTTTTTATGTTGATTTCCTTGAAGTACAAGACAGTATTCTTATAAAAACAGCTCAGATATTAAATGGACATGGTATTGAATTTTCGATTAATCCGGTAACTATTCTGGCTAAATAAAGCAAGAATTTATGATTTTTCTCTATTATCTTTAAATATTCAACTTTATTGATCTAGCAGCGCCATTTTACGCGCACTAATCATATCGTAAAAGAAGTTATAGAAAATTCACAATGTTACCCTCAGTTCATAGTGAAGTTGTTGCTTATACTACTACTTTTATTGAAATAGGATCTAAGATTAATCAGATTATCTTTAAGAGTTTAAGGATACTGTGGCAATAGAGTTTCCCCTTGATCGTAAAATTACTGGCTTCATGTTTACTGAAGACCCATCTCCCACAGAAAAAAGTTACTTATAACTCAAGATGAATTACAAAAACTTTGGATTATATATAAAAGTGGTATTGAATGAAGTTCTTAATTGAGATAATGAAATCTTCTTTAGCTGTGATAAGGATTTTTTAGAAACTATAAAAAGATGAGCTATTTAAAGCTTATCATCCATAATATTTTTTACTAAATGAACAACCTCATCAACTTTCAATTCCTTCCACCATAAAACTGTAATACCAGATGCTTCATACTCCATACCTAATGTAGATTCATAACTTAATGCCAAGTCGACTTTTGGATAATAATTTTTATCTTTAATTATCTCACATCCCTTAACTTTATAGTATGCTGAATCCTGATATAGAGGGTGTGGTTTAATATAAATCATAAAATCATTATATAGCTTTTTTACAATCTCAATTTCTCTCTCTATGCAATGAGGTTGACCTATTATAAGCATTGTTTTTCTTCTGGACTTTATCTCAGATAAATTAATAGATAGCGAAACTCTCTCAAAAATAATATTTTCAGCATTAAAAAGCTTTTTAAATAAAACTTCACTTTTATTATTATAACAATATATCTTATCGATATTTTTGAATTTATATACTAAGCTTAAATTATTAGGTAAAATTCCGTGTTGAATGAGATTTACCTCCTTATCATAAAATAATTGTTCAAATAATGTTGCCCATCTATCATAATGATTTGCAAAATATACATTTTTCACATCTTTCTTAATTTTACTTAATGATATATATGTCATAAACCATTCATATGCAACATAGGTTTGTATAATATCAGTTTTATTTCTAAGTTTGATTAAAATATAAAACATAGAAACAATTGAAAACATATATGCCTTTATTAAATCAAAAAGATTTAGATTAAAACCAAAAGGAATACTATGCATACTTCCAACACGATTAATGCTTAGAAAAGTTGTATCAGTATTTATAGATTCTTTAATTTTACTATATAAATACTCAACTCTTCTATTAGCTACTAAAACCACATTATCATGTATGTTGCTATTTTTATTTTTTTTAAGCTTAATAATATTTTTCATAAGTGATTTAAGAAAAAAAACCGGAGAGAATACAAAATAAACAAGGGCCAAAAAAGAATAGGTAACAATATTTATTTTATATTTTTTAACTAATGCTATTGTTTTGATTGACCTCACTGGAGTGAAACTCAATACAGATGTATTTTCTCTATTTAAAAACTCCTTATCTAAGCATATCTCATTAGATATAGAATAATAATAGGCTTTGAGCATATCTTTATATTTCATAATAAAATATCCCTCCAACTATTGTTATACAAATAGTAAAGATCATAATACTTCTAGCTAAATTAAAAGTGATATTTTTCTCAATTTTTAGGCACTCCCTTCTTATTAAGAATAAATAACAGATATATGAGATAAATGTAGCTATAGCAGCCCCGAGCACACCTAAAATATAAGCAAACAAACACGTAAGCATAATATTAAGAATTGCTGTATAAAAAGTAGTCTTACTTATAATATATGCCTTAGCATGGAAAAAAAGATAATTTGCATAAAAGTAATATAACCCAAGCAGGTATATACCAAAATATATAAAGTATATAATCATAACCATATTTCTATTATAGTACTTTAATATGTGAGTAAACTTATTATCGACACTGCAAATAAGTAGTATAATAAAAAAAAGGCAAATAGAAACTAAAGTGTATATTTTTATTATTTTTTTATCATATAGTCGCGTTTTCCACATATCATAACTTTTTATCATATATGTGGGGACTATGAGAATTATAGCACTATTTATAAGCATAAGTCCCGCAGATATACTAAATGCTAGACTATAAACACCTAACATAGCACTACCTAACACATATTCAATTATTACTCTATCAGAACTACTCATTATCCACTGAGATATTCCATGTGGAATGAGTAAAATTGAAAACTTTAATGCTTTTTCTACTGATGTTTGTTTGTAATCAATATTATTTTTAATAAATAGGTGAATAATAACGAACACAACAAACAGTAGTAAGGCTAAAATATAATACACAAGCAAAACATATAATGTAGTCTGATAAATAGTTACATACAATATAACTAAGAATAAGACCAGTATCTTTAATAAATTTATAAAAAAATAAATAAAAGCCTTATCTAATACTCTATAATATGTGATAATAAGATATATTATTCCTTCAAGAAAACCTATAAGAACACTATATATTATCCAACTAGTGCTGAAAAATACAAATAAAATAAATAATAATGTAACATTTAAAACAGTTGTAAATAAAAGATACTTTTTAAGTAAATAGTTGCCTTTGCATATATCCAGACTTCCTTCTCTTAAGATAGATGATGATCCATTTAATGTAAGGATTGGCATTAATAGATTCGCTACTATAATTATAAGATTCCATTTACCAAAACTTGAAAGAGAGAATGATGCAGCTAGAAATGGAAAAAATAGTAGCAATGAACCTCTATTCAGAGCTATGCTACAGGCATATAAAAATATATTTTTTTTCATTATTTTTGAGATATCTTTTTTGCTGGGATGCCCGCGATAATAGAGGAGTCTTCAAAAGATTTATTAACCACACTATTTGCTCCTATAATACAGTTATTACCTATTTTAATATTGCCTAAAAGTTTTGCTCCAGTTGATATATATACATTATCCCCTATTACAGGCATAGATTCATCTTTCTGATTTTTCATTCCTAATGTAACATTATTATTAATAGTACAATTACTTCCTATTTGGGCATTTCTTCCGACAACTATACTACCTAAATGAACAATTTTAAAATCTTTTCCTATTATAGCTGTAGGAGCTATATCAAAGTTATATTTTAGCTTTGCACGCTGATATAGGAAATAGCCGAAAAACTTTGAAACATTATTATAAACATACGAATATATCCTAAAACTTCTAACAGCTCTATTTTCTGCATTAAAAATTGTTTTTATCATTTTTAAACCTTATAACTATAGAGTATAATCTCTTCGAACTGAATATTTAAACACAATATTACATACTAAAAAGAATAAAATAACTATTATAATATTCCATGGAATAAATACAGACCTAAGTGTAGAGAATATCAACACAAATTCATACAAATATATAAATCCCCACATCAAATTACCTTGAGAAAACTTTTTATAAATAAAGCTAATAATATATGAGTAAATAAGTAATGGAATCCATCCTAAAGTCATCCCATAGTAGTTCATATATAAATCAGCAGTAATTGGCCATTGCTGAGTTGCTCCATATGAGAGCCATTGATTTGGAAAAAACTCTTTGGTTAACATAACTGATAAATCAAAATTAGCATTTGTTGTAATACCTAAAATATTAGTATATTTCATTAAAAATGAGTAGTCTATGTTGAAAAAACCAGGTGAATAATTATGAACCAAAAGATTTTGTAAATTTAAAACATTAAAATAGGTCATAATATACTCTAACGATGCTTGTGGAGTTGAATAATAACCATTAGAACGAATATAATTTGTTATGTAAAAAAATAAAGCCCCAAAAATACCTATTAATAAAATCTTTTTTAATGAAATTTCAATATTGAATAATAGCGGAAAAAAATAAAATAATAGCAAAATTATAAGCTTACCTTTAAAACCTTGAAATATAGAAATAAATACAATAAAGATTATTGATAATATTACAAAATAATGATTTCTCCTCTTTGTACTTCCAAAATCTCTGATTCCAAGGAGAAATGCTAGCAATATGGAAAGAAAAATAATAGCTAAAGATAATAACCCAAGACCTTTTCTTCCTATTAAATATGCTTCTTTATAATTTTGTAACCATAATAACCCGCCTGATAGAAAGATAAAAATAACCAATACGAACATAAAAATAATTAAAAGTAAGCCAATATTTTTTTTACTAACCTCATAGTTAAATTTTGCATCTATCTCAATATTATTTAAAAAATAGTAAAAGCTATAAAAAAGCACATAAAACACCAACAACATATCTAAATAAACAAATTTTGATATATCTATAAAATCAGGTATTGACCATGCTAAAACGTGTTGTATATTAAAGTAGCTATATATAACAAAAATACTAGGAGCTAACACCAAGTAACAACAGAAATATGCAAATACAATATTATTAGGATGCAATAGATATCTTGGCCTCATGCATAAAAAAGTAATTATAATACAAAAAGCAGTTAATAATATTGTAAAGTTATTCATTTCACTAATGATACAATAACTACTAACAGTTAGTATATTTAGAACAGAAACAAAAGCTACTTTCTTTTTTACAAGCATTACACACTAAACCCATCATCAACTATAACATTTTGCCCATTAACATATTTGCTCATATCTGAAAGTAAATAAACCAATGTTGCGTTTAAATCACTTTTATCAAGCATTCCTTTATTTAAGCATTTTTCTTTATATTTCTCTAAGAATGTTTCTGGTTGATTATCAAATATCCCGCCTGGACTTAAAGCATTTACTCGAATGTTCATCCCTTTGAAGTATTTAGCCATATACTTAGTCATATGTATTAAACCAGACTTTATAGCTGCATATTCTATAGGAGTTGTCATATTAGTTCCTTCATATATTTCAAACCTAGGAGCTACCACTCCATATATAGAACTTATATTTATGATGTTACCAAATCCTTGTGCTTTAAAATATTCTGCAAACTGTTGTGACGTTGTAAAATACCCACCCAAGTTTAACCCTAAATTTTCAACAAAATCATTATACTCAACATCGAAAAAATGCTTACCATAGTTTTTATTTCTAGGATAAGCATTATTGACCAAAGCATCTATCCTGCCATATTTATCATCAAGGTAATCGATACAAATATTTAATGAGCTTTTCGAAGTAATATCAAGCTTAACAAAATCAATATTTGTCGTTTTTAACTCTACCGAAAGCTTCTCTTTTGTTTTAACACCTGTTTCTTCATTTATATCAGCAATAATAGCAATTCCTTTATTTTCAATAACTGATTTCACAAACTCCTGACCAATTAATCCAGCTCCACCAGTTATAACTACGACCTTACCGTTAAGCATCTTTTCTTTCCTTCATTAGAAATTCTACAAACTTAAAATCTAACTCACTATCAATATCTATAGATCTCTCTTCTGGCATTACATAAAGTCCTGTTTTATCCAAAAACAAAGTTTTTTCATTTAGAATAACATCTCTTTTCCATATATAGATAGATGCATTCATGTCGTAGGACTCAGGAGCATCTTGTCTTCGGACAACAGTATTATCTAGTTTTTTTGACAAATATACTTTACCATCCTTATCTTGTTCAACTAAATTGAAATATGGGCTTCTTCTACCTGGCATTGCTGTTATAAGATTATCATTATCATCTTTTAATAACTGTGAAAATGAGTTCTTAATATCATCAACACTCCTCAATGGTGCTGTTACATCCAAATCAATAAGATAATCAAATATCTTATTATAATGCGCCTCACTTCTCATAAAAGCATCTTTTATAACTTCAAGTTTGCCTGCTGTATCACTTGCCATTTCAGGATCTCTTTTAAAAAACACTTCTGCACCATATTGCCTCGCTATATCTGCAATATCATCACTATCAGTACTAATAACCACATGCTCAAAAAGACCCGATGCTTTTGCTTGCTCTATGGTATAAGCAATTAATGGCTTTCCATTTATTTTCTTAATATTTTTATTTTTAACACCTTTTGAACCACCTCTTGCACAAATAGTACATAACACATTACTCATTTGTTCTGCTCCTGAATAGTTGATATTGTTTCCATAACATTCATTGCTTCTTTTAAAGAGCAAATTACTTTGCAATCATTAATAGCATCTAAATGCATTTTTTCAAACATATAATTCCTCTCAAGGTTTGAGAAAGAATAAACTTCTTCTATCCCAACTTTATTTTTTTTAACTAATCTATTAGATATAAAGTCAATCTTATATGTGTTCTCAATTGTTTCTAACAACAAACTTCTATGCGTCTGTTTGCTAATATAGTCAATTGAAATATTAACGAACACACTCTTATTAGTTCGGCCAATTAGCATAGTTAAATCATCTGAATCTATTTCTAAATCTGATACTTTTGTTTGATAACTTTTTACATCAATTATTTGCCCACATAGCCATTGTACATAATCAATCTCATGGCTTAAGTCTAATAAAACCCCTCCACCATCTATTTTTTTAGCACTATAGCACTTTCTATAATCGGTATCTGGTCTCCATAATGGTAAATACTGTCCACACTTAGCATATGCAACAATAATCTTTTCATCTTGAATAAACTTTATTAGCTTCTCT
Source organism: Francisella frigiditurris (assembly GCF_001880225.1). NCBI lineage: Bacteria > Pseudomonadati > Pseudomonadota > Gammaproteobacteria > Thiotrichales > Francisellaceae > Francisella > Francisella frigiditurris. Next base: position 1,725,293 of record NZ_CP009654.1, read on the forward strand.
AATAAAGGATGAAATCTAAGAACATATCCTACAAACACTTTATTATTTTTTATTTCTAAATTTTGTTTTGTCTGAAAAAGTGGTTTTTCACAGAGTATCAGTTTATCTGTGACAGTATTTTCTAAATATTCTAACTGTTCAAAGTGCTTATTTGTTTCAGAAGCTATTATAAAATAATCATATTGAACAATATTTACAACACTTTCTAAATCACTATAGCAAACAGTATTCTCTATAGTTTGCTTAGTTACCAAATCAACATTTTCTATTTCATTCAAGCCAGATAAGACTTCATAATGTCGCTTACCAATAGAACCAAAACCAATTATTAATGCTCTCAATTAAAACACCTTATTATACTCATCATTCGCTTTTTTATACTCATCAATCCTACCAATATCTAGCCAATATTCTTTTAGTGGAAAAGATATGGTTTTTTCCTTAGCACTTATTAACTTCTCAAAAAGAGTGGGCATATCATAAAACTGATTTTGTGGAATATAATCAATAGCTTCTGGAGATAACATATATATACCAGCACTTGCATAAAAACTATGCACTGGTTTTTCTTGTATGGATGTTATATTATTACCCTCCATTTTTACTACACCATATGGTACCTGAAAATCATATTCTCGCACACACATAGTCGCCATAGCTAAATTATATCTATGATAATCATTCAGACTTTCAAAGTTCACATTTGTAAGTAAATCACCATTCATAACAAAAAATGGCTCTAAAGGTTTTTCTTTAAGCAGAGTTAAAGCTCCTGCCGTCCCCATCCTACTCTGTTCAAATATATATTCTATATTTGCACCAAAGCTGCTTCCATCACTAAAATGATCTTGTATTAAATGCGATTTATAATTAACACACATTGTGATATTTATATACCCATATTTCACAAAGCTTTCTACAATTGTTTGAAGTATCGGCTTTTCACCGACATGAAGCATAGGCTTGGGAGTATCATTTGTTAAAGGCCTCAGTCTAGTACCAAGACCTCCAACCATTAAAATAACTCTATTAGGTTTAACCTGAGGCAATGACAATTCATCAAGCAAATGCAAACCTATTACTGTGTTCTTATCATCTACAACGGGTATTTGATGAATTTTTTTTAGTGTTGCTTTTTTAACTATATCTTCTTTCGCCTCTCCAATAGTTGAAGTAATAGGTGTTCTAAAAACTATGGTCTCTATAGAGCTATCCATATTTAAGCCATTTAGAAATCCTCTCCTAATATCACCATCTGTTAGTGTACCTATAAGCTTATCACTATCATCAACCACCAATGCTATCTGCATAGCGCCTGAGTCAATCACTTTCCATGCCTCTCTAATTGTTGCATCTATACCTATTTTTATACTATTGATAGCTTTCATAATCTACTACTCCAAATCATAGAATTTCTTCTTTAGAATATCTGGAAAATTAATGTGTTCAATTGAATTTACTATTTTAGACGACGCATTACCATCACCATATATATTTTTAAGTTTCTTACACTTCTCAACAAATTCGCTTGACATAGCAACCTCTACACTATTCAATAAATCATCATAGTGACAATCAATAACGTTACCACTTCTTAATCTACCCTTTTGTCTATCTCCAATATTAACAACAGGCTTATAAAAACTAGCACTTTCAATTATACCACTAGAAGTGTTACCAACCATAATATCGCACACCTTCATTGCTGATAAATATCTTAATTGTCCAAGGCTTTTAACTACTTTAAACCGTTTAGGATTTTCATAAGAGCACTTTTCAAGCTGTTCATTTATTATAGAGCCACCCTCATCAGCATTAGCATATGTCATAAGAATATTAACAGTACTTGGGAGCTCTACCAGTTTATCTAAAATAAGTTTAATAGATTTCTTTACAGATTGTTCTTTTATGGTTTCGGGATGGTATGTAAATAGAATATTTTTTTCAGCGAATTTCCACTCCAGTGATTTTTCAAGAGCCTCTTTTGATAGAAGTTTCATATTCAAAATATTATCCAATCCTGGAGCTCCCGAATTTATAACATATTTAGGGTTCTCACCCATTTGAATAATTCTATTTCGATACTCTTCTGTAGAAGTAAAATGAATATGTGACATTTTTGTTATAGAGTGTCTTATTTGTTCATCAATAGCAGCTTCAGACACTTCTCCACCATGAATATGTGCAATAGGAATGTTCATTAGTAACGCACATGTCGCCGCGGCATGTGTCTCAAATCTATCACCCAACAAAAAAACCAAGTCAGGCTTTAATCTCTTATATACGTCTGATAGTATGATTAAAGCCATACCTGTTGATTTAGCTATGGCCGAATTAGTGTTTGCACTTAAAAGATTTTCTACCGTTTCATTAATAGTAAAACCATCTTCTTTTATTTTTTCAACAGTTGAACCATACTCTGGAGACAGGTGCATTGTAGTTGCTACTATCTGGAGCTCTAAACTATTAGAGTCTTTTATCATCTTCATTACAGGATATAATAACCCATACTCAGCCCTTGTGCCTGTAACTACACATATTTTTCGCTTCATATCAGATCATCTTTTTCATAGTCTTTCATTGCAACAGATCCAAGAACTTCATCCCACCTCATAGGATTTATACCGTTCCCTGGCCTTTTTATAGTTATATTTTCTTCTGTTAAGATATCACCTTTTTTTATCTCTTTTTTTGCTACTATAGACTTTCTCGCAACAGCAATATTTGATGTTTCACTTTTAGATGGTTTCTTTACACTACTTCCAAGAGCTAGTTCTATATTTCGTATAGCCCTTACCATTGCTTTTAGCTCATCTGGCTCAAGACTTGCCTTATGATCTGGTCCCTCCATAGACTTATCTAGTGTAAAGTGCTTCTCAATACAGCTTGCACCCATAGCAACAGCTGCAATATCCACCTCTATACCCAAAGTATGATCACTATAACCATACTTGATATCAAAAGCACTACCAATAGTCACCATTGCTTTTAAATTTACATCTTCCATAGGTGTTGGATACATAGTATTAGCATGAAGTACTATTATATTTTCTTTTTTAGTTCCGGCAGCTATAAGGATGTCTAGAGCATCTTCTATCTCACCAATATCCGCCATGCCAGTTGATAAAACTATTTTTTTATTTAAACTTCCAATATGTCTTAAGTACGGTAAGTTTGTAATTTCACCACTTGGAATTTTAAATATTGCAAGGCCTAATTTATTTAGAAGCTCTATACTATCATGATCAAAAGGAGTCGATAAAAACATTATTTTTTTTTGCTTGCAGTAAGATATAAGTTCTTTGTGTGTATCCACATCTAGCTCAAGCTTTTTGAGCATATTGTATTGAGAATCATCTCCATCGTTGATATTTTCTTTTTGATATTTAGCTTTTTGTGCATTTTTACTGACTAAATTTGTGGCTTTGAAGGTTTGAAACTTAACTGCATTTGCACCACTATCAACAGCAACATCTATTAACTTTTTTGCAAGTTCAATTGAACCATTATGATTTACTCCAGCCTCTGCTATTATAAATACATCTCTCATTTCACTAACTCTCCTGCCTTTATGAACCCATCAATTTCAATACCTTGCTTTGATGTAGCATTACTTCCAAAAAAAGTATTATTTTTCACAACGACTCCACCATTTAAAACACATGCCGTTGAAATATGACAGTTATCTCCAACTACGCAATCATGCTCAACAAGAGCTTTAGTATTTATTATACAATTTCTACCTATTTTAGCATTCGCATTTATAAGTGCATGATGCATGATAACGGTTCCTTCTTCTATATCAGAATGCTTAGAAACATATGCAAATGGAGAAATTATCACTGGCAAATTAAAGCCTATTCGTTTTAAATCATTATAGATTTTAACTCTTATTTTATTTGACTCTATTTGTCCTACTGTTATTATTGCATTTTTACAAGAAAGAAAGATAGTTTCTAAATCATCATCGCAAGCAATAACTTTATAGCCAAGAACATCTTTACCAATTTTCTCTTTGGCATCAACTATTCCTAATATACTATATTTATCTTGCTGCTCTAAAATGTCAATAACACTATGGCAATGACCACCACCACCAACTAGTATAATCTTTTCTTTATTCATAATCTCACTGAACTAGGAATATTTACAACTCTCTGTTCTAAATATTTTGCATTTACTAAATTATATTTTTGACAATCTTTAAACATTTCAAGTTCACTCATAAGTCTCCAAATAGGCCTCGTCATAACACCATGCTTATTTGTAAACGTCAAAAAATCATCTCTTTGTTGCCTATCATCTAACATTACAACTTGAAGCCAATAATTTGATTTAGAATTAGCTGGCTCTTTAAAGAATTTGATACCATTTTTATCTTTAAAGAAGTCTTTATATATTATGGCTAATTCTCTTTTAGACGCTAAAAAAACATCTAGTTGCTCAAGCTGTGCAACTAACAAAGCTGCATTAATATTTGGAAGCCTATAGTTATACCCAATCTCATTATGGACATATTCATAAGAATGAGGAACTTTCGCAGTCGTTGTTAAGTGCTTAGCTTTTTTTGCTAACTCTTCATCATCGGTGACTATTACACCTCCACCACCGCTAGTAATAATCTTATTTCCGTTAAAACTAAAAGCTCCAATTTTACCAAATGTTCCAGTATGCTTGCTTTTATAATAACTTCCTAAGCTTTCTGCAGCATCTTCGACTACTGTAATATACCACTCATCACAAATTCTTACTATTTCATCAATTTTACAAGGATGGCCAAAAGTATGCATTGGTACACATGTTTTTATAGTGTTACCAGTTACTTTATTTATACAATTATTATCTTTTACTTCACAATTTTCTTCTAAGAATTTTTTAAGAGAATCAGGGCTCATACCCATAGTATCTAAATCGACATCAATAAATATTGGCTTAGCTCCACAGTAACTTATAGCATTACAAGTAGCCACAAATGTCAGTGGCTGAGTTATTACTTCATCACCATATTCGACATCCGCAAGTATCAATGCTATATGTAATGATGCTGTGCCATTCATTGCAGCAATAGCATGCTTGCTACCCACATACTCTGCAAATTCTTTTTCAAACTGGTCAACATACTTACCAACACTTGACACGAAAGTAGAGTCAATACAATCATTAAGATATTTCTTTTCGTTACCTATAAATCTAGGCTCATGCAACGGAATGAAAGAATCTGTACTGAATGTTTGCTTTATAAAATCTATTATTTTTTCAGTTTTCACTTTTGCTCTTGTATTTTAACAAATCCTCTTATCATTTTATCATATTGCCCCACATTACTTAATGAGTAATACTTCATTTTTAAGAATTCTATAAAAGATATATCTCTAATATAATCAATCTGAATCTTAATATAATTACTACTTCGTTTCCAATTATAACAGTTATATTGCTTATAAGCACAATATCCAGATTCTAAAGCTTGTGTTGACAGTATATAGTTCTTACTAGAGTTACCAAAAGCTCGCACAGACAAACCATTCATTTCATAAAATGAAATAGTATGATAATACCAATTACCCTTAATATTATAAATAAAACTATCATTATCTCTTATAATATCTGTGCTTCTCAAATTAACTATAATGCTTTGCCTGTAAATGTTAGACTTTTCATATTTATATTGTTGCACAATATTAAAAACAACAAACATAAAGACTAACGAAATATAAAGATACTTTAACACCTTCTGTCTGAACACTACTATGCCTAAGGCTTTAATCAGATACACTATAATAAATGCAAACCCAAGTGGCAATAATACTTGAAACCTTGAGCTATAGGCTGCATTATACACCGGAACTTTACCAACTAAAACATATGGAAGAGCCCCTAAGATAAAAATCCCCCCCCCTACAAATAACAATAGTAGATATCTATAAAATAACCCCTTCGTATATTGGGTAGTATAACAATTATTTTTTTTCTTTATCTCAAGAAAAAGTAATATAAAAATAATAGTCATAAGCCCTAACAGTAAAAGCTTATGCTGTATTAATAACTTTAATGAAACTGCTATTGGCGCAATTAAACTAGAAGAAAATGTATGCAATATTAGTTTTAAAAGACTAAATATTTCAATATGAATTTTATTGTAGCCAGCATATAGCCCAGATGGTTCAAAAAATGTAAATTTACATATTGCAAAAAAAACTATTATAATTATAAGAATAATATTCGACTTAAAATATAGATATGAATTTTCTTTAAATTTTTTTTTATAATCATACTCTCTAATGAAAACATATGCCAAAACCATAAGATAAAACGGAACTAAAGATTGCTGAACAAAAGATATGAAAAACAAAACAAACACTACTAGTCTTTTGAGTGGAATCCTATGCCAATCTTTAGTTACTAAATAAAATGCTATATAAAATAAACTAGTACAAAAAGTATATAAGAAATCAATAAGCGGTATCCTATCTATATAGAGGGGACAAGCTAAAAATACCAGTGTTAGAAGAAATCTTTCTGTTCTTGCTATTAGTGGTACTGTTTCTAATATTTTATATAAACATAATCCTGAAATATAAATAAGGATGAAAGTCAACAGTCTATATATATATATCCCATTACCTATATACCCTAATACCCAATGTACCAGACTAACAAAATACCCCATTAGCCCCATTGATTGAGAAAATTGTGAATTAATCGTTACAAAACTATGACTATAAAGGGTTAAATCATCCCAATATATTCCACTAAAATTAGTCAATAAAAATATATTAGATATGCTATAAATAATAAAACATATTAGTAAATCTTTATTAGTTGAAGTATTCATTAACAACCCTGCAAATATAAGAAATATCTTCCTTTTTTAACCCATAATACATAGGTAATCTAACCAATCTTTCACTATTACCAGTCGTACACATATCATCACCATGAAATCTAGTGTGTAATATACCATACTTAGATGAATGTAGTGGTATATAATGAAAAGCTGCATTTATGCCATTTTTCTTTAAATGTTTTATAAGATTAGACCTCATTTTAAGGTTTCTGACTTTTATATAAAACATATGGCCATTATGAATACAGCTATTTGGAACTTTTTCGAGCTCTATCTTACCGATGTTTTCTAGAGGCTTAAGCAACTGATAGTAATACTGCCAACTTACAAGTCTATTATCATTTATAAGTTTTGCATTTTCTAATTGAGCCCATAAATATGCGGCACTAACATCGTTCATAAGATAACTACTACCGATATCAACCCAAGAGTATTTATCGACCATCCCTCTAAAAAACTGACTTCTATTAGTACCTTTTTCGCGAATAATCTCTGCTCTTTGCACAAATCTATCATCGTTCACTATTAGCAAGCCACCCTCGCCAGCACTTGTATAATTTTTAGTCTCATGGAAGCTATAAGCCCCAATATGTCCAATAGTCCCTAAAGCTTTGCCTTTATAAGTACTCATCATACCTTGAGCTGCATCCTCTACTACAAATAAATTATATCTATTTGCAAGACCCATGATGGTATCCATCTCACATGCAACCCCGGCATAATGCACTGGAACTATAGCTTTAGTTTTATTTGTAATAGCAGCTTCAATTTTTGTCTCATCAATATTCATAGTATCTGGTCGGATATCCACAAACACAATTTTTGCACCACGCAAAACAAAAGCATTTGCCGTTGATACAAATGTATATGATGGCATAATAATCTCATCACCTTTTTGAACATCTATAAGAATAGCTGCCATTTCTAAAGCATGGGTACAGCTAGTAGTTAATAATGCTTTTGGGCAGGACAAATTAGCTTCAAACCATTGGCTACATTTTTTTGTAAACCCACCATCACCAGAAATTTTGGGACTTTGTATAGCTTCTAAAATATACTTTTCTTCAATACCTGTCACAGGTGGTTTGTTAAAAGAGATCATATCATGTGCCTTAATAATCTAAAATGTTAACGAATAATTCTTAAAAAAAATAAACCCTGAAATAAAATGCATTATAAATATCATATAACACACAATACTTTTATAATCTATTTTTTGATTAATTAAAAACTTTACACAATATACAAACAGAATATAATTTGCAGCAATAGCTCCCCATACAAAATTGGCGCTTTGCCAGTCAGGGTATTGGATGAAAACTGCAAACATCATAGTTGCTATGAATACCGTAAGCCAAGATAGCAATATTTCTTTCTCATAAATAACTTTGGTCATATATAGCAGAGTAACAGACACAGGAAACGTAAATGATAATAAGCATGATAGTAAAATATGTGGAGAATATAAACTCCATACTTTTAATGGTGCAATTCCAGTGCTAACTTTAGGAAATATCTCATTATGCATAAAGGTTGAAATAAACTGAATTAGTAAAATAGCACATATACATATCCCAATAGTAGATACTTTACAAATGTTAATAGTTTTTCTTTCGTTAAATAAGATATACCAAAAAGATACAATGAAAAAGACTGGTGCAAATGCTAAGATAAAGTTAGGTTTACACAACGTGGCAACCATAAACAGTGTGGCGATGATGATAATATCTTTATTTCTAAAACTCAGAATTTTATTAATAGAATAGCTAAACAGCATGATATAAAAAGGCATTGCAAATATAAGCGTTGAATTGTGCCAAATATTAGGAGAAATATTACCTAGGTATATATGAGTATAGCGACGAGGACTATTAAAAAAGCTAATTATTGGCATTGCGAAAATCATTAGTGTACTAACGGTAGCAACTAACCATTTTTTATTACTACCATCACTAATAATAATATATGTAATTAGATATTTAAATATAACAAAAACAGATAATAACACAATACTTGTATATGCAAGGATTTTATAGCTGTTTGACATAAAGCTAATAATATAGACTAGATAAAACCAAATACTATAGAGTGGGAAAGCACCAACCTTTTCACTTTTAATTATAAAATTTACATGCAAAGGTACATCACTTACACCATATATATGTTCACTCCATACTTGGTGATAAAATGATTCGTAAAAAACACCTATAGATACAGCAAGAACAATTACCAAACCTATAATAAAAAATTTATTTTTTATATATTTCAATCTCTTACACCATCTTTATTTAAAAACAAATGCTTTCATCACATTAAATGAAACAACCGCAGATATTCCTGTAACTATAATTTGTGATAAATATACATTTACAGGAGTTTTGTCTACAAGTATATGCAGCATGACCAAATTAAAAGATAGTAGTAATATATAGAAAACAAAATATCTAATGATTAAGCCCTTACTATAATTACTACTATCGAAAACGAAAGTTTTATTCATATATAAGCTTAGTACTACACCTAATATAAAAGCTATAGTACTAGCAACCAGGTAGTTAATATCTAATAATATAAATATCACAAAAATTAAATATGCAAATAGATTATACCCAACTGCTACAATACAAAACTTAATAAAAGAGTAATACTTTTGAATAAAATCATAAACCATGTTTACTATCCAGCACATATAGTGGTCTTTTTCGGCTTTCGTCGAAGTTTCTCCACAGATACTCACCTATTATGCCGAGTGTTAGCATCTGAACACCTGATGTGAATAATATAACTACCATGATAGATGACCAACCAGGGTTTGCTCCAAAGAATATTTTTTGTAAGATGATATATATAGCCATTATAATGCATATAATACAGTCAACCATCCCTATAATAGAAATAGCTCTGATTGGCACATATGAAAATGCCAGTAATGAATCAACAACGAGTTTTATTTTTTTTGAAAGTGTCCAGCCAGATTTGCCTATCTCTCTTGAGCGACGAGAATAGTGAACTTCAGCTCGTTTAAAACCCAGCCATAGCACCTGGGCAAATAATGATGTGTTTTTCTCCCCTATGCTTGTTAGCACTTCTATGACTTGTTTATCTGCTAGAAAACAGTCAAAACCGCCCTTTGGCATATCTTTTATAGCAAATTTTCGCATCAGCTTATAGTATATTTTTGAAAAAAGTTTTTGCGACCATTTTTCATCCCTTGACTCCCTGATGGCTAGTACTACTTTGCTACCTTGTTTATACTTTTCAACCATTTCCACTAATAAACTGGGAGGATCTTGTAAATCTGCCGATATAACGGCAGCACAATCACCAGATATATGTTCCAATCCCGCATATATAGCTACATGTTGCCCAAAATTTCTCGAGAGCCTAATAACCTTTACATTATCATCTATTTCTCGCAGTTTCATAGCCTCTTGATATGAGTTATCTTTACAGCCATCGTCGACAAGTATTATTTCATAATCATCTAAATACTCGATTACTTCGTCTTTTAGTCTTGAGTAAGTAACTGGTATGTTTTTTTCATTTTGATATAGAGGTATTACTATAGATAGTTTCATTTGCTCATTCTCATCGTACTTTCTTTCATAATATTTTAATTAGTAAAACCTACTCCTAAACTTAATTTTTATTTTTTCCTCATCTTCACAAACAAGATCTTTAAAAGCTATCAAACCATTTTTACATACAACTATAGGATAATCATCATAAAATATTATTTTACCTATATGTCTAGCTCTATTTTCTATATATACATCCTCTACTAACTCAGCATTGATAACTTTTATAATCTTATTATCTAAATATGTTTTTGCATTACAGTATGGATAACCAACAGCATCAACAAATCTTTTTATTTGAGTAGAAGGCCATGACCAATCAATAAAATAATCTTCATCATCAAGCCAAAGACTATAGGTGGATTTACTCTCATCTTGCTTTATAGATATTAAAGTTTCATTATTTTTAATAGATGTAAATACCTCTTCAACAAGTTCATAATAAAGCGGCTCCACCCGCCTTATCACCTCACTAATTTTTACAGGGTATTTTATATCAAATTTTTTTTGAGCTATAATATCTCCCTTATCATACTCACTATTAGCAAATAGAGCCGTTACTCCGCTTTGACTCTCATTGTTTACTAAGCAGTTTACAAGAGGTGCAAACCCCCTATATTTTGGAAGTAAAGAATCATGGAACACTATCAGATTTCTATCATTTCTAATAATCCATCTCCAACCAATTGCAAACTTATATCCAGCAAAACTACTTTCTAAAAACTCATAATCATCAGATTTGTCATGAAAAGTTATGTCATTAGCTTTAACGAGACTCTCAATTTCTTGAAAAAAATCGTGCTGTATACTTTTATCTTTACCGGATATCACAAACTCTACGCTTTGAGCACCGAACCTATTAATAAATTTTTCTAAAGTATAATACCCTTTAGAGTTCATAACATAAAATGCAACTTTATTATTCAATCGGATAACCTCTTGTGAGACATATTCGTATAATTATATTATAAATAAAACTCAATAGTTTCTTTAAACATCTTCTCAAAATCCTGAGAAGGCTTCCAACCTAACTCATTCTGGATTTTACTATTGTCTATAGCATATCTCCAGTCATGACCTTTTCTATCCTCTACAAATGATATTAGTCTACTATGTGGAGCATGCTCAGGCATATACTTATCCATTATTTTACAAACAGTATTTATAAGTGTCAAATTATCAACCTCATTAATTCCACCTATATTATAAACCTCCCCTATAATACCTTTTTCAACTACTGTTTGTATAGCATCACAATGATCTACTACATATAACCAATCACGAATATTTGAACCATCTCCATATACCGGAATAGGCTTTTGGTTAATACAGCTATTAATCACAACTGGTATTAACTTCTCAGGATGTTGATATGGTCCATAGTTATTTGAACAATTTGAAATAGTTATAGGTAATTTATAAGTATGATAGTATGCCCTAACTATATGATCAGAACCAGCCTTAGAGGCTGAGTATGGAGAGTTTGGCTCATATGCTTTCTCTTCAGTAAATGCAGGATCATCTTTTAATAATGTGCCATACACTTCATCTGTGGATACATGATGGAACTTGCAACTAGTTTCATCGAAACCTAATTCATCTAACCAATACTTTTTAGCACAGTCTAAAAGAGTAAATGTTCCAATCACATTGGTTTCTAAAAATATTTTAGGATTGGCAATAGAATTATCAACATGGGATTCTGCAGCAAAATGTACTATCGTATCAATCTTATGTTCTTTTAGCGCTTGATATACTAAAACTTCATCACAGATATCACCTTTTATAAAAGTATGATTATGTTCGTTATTCAAGTCTTTTAGATTATCTAAACTACCTGCATAAGTAAGCTTATCAAATGAGATTATTTTAATATTACTATGGCGCGATAGCATCATGCGTACATAGTTACTACCTATAAAACCTGCTGCACCGGTTACTAATATATTTTTTGCTTTATATTCCATCATTCACAATTCTCTTCAAATATTGACCATATTCTGTTTTCGATAATTTCTTTGCTTGTTTTAAAACCTGCTCAGATGTTATAAAACCTTTACGCCAAGCTATTTCTTCTAAACATGCTATTTTTAGACCTTGTCTTTTTTCAATAGTTTCCACGTATTGACCTGATTCTAGCAGTGAATCGTGTGTACCAGCATCAAGCCAAGCGAATCCTCTTCCTAAAAGTTCAACATTTAGTTTATTCTTTTGTAGATAAAGTTCATTAAGTGATGTAATCTCAAGCTCTCCTCGAGCAGATGGCTTAACTTGTTTTGCCATCTCAACAACATTATTATCATAAAAATATAGCCCTGTTATAGCATAATTTGATTTAGGATGCTGGGGTTTTTCTTCCACTGAGATAACATTTCTTTGCTTATCAAACTCAACGATACCATACCTATGAGGATCTTTAACATAATATCCAAAAACACAAGCTCCACCATCAGCCTGTTCACACTGTATTCTAGCAGATTCAAGCATAGAACTCATACCATGACCATAATATATATTATCACCTAATATCAAACAAACAGATCCCCTCTCTAAAAACTCTTCGCCCAAGATAAATGCTTGAGCAAGTCCATCTGGAGATGGCTGGATTTTGTAACTAAGTTCTATACCAAGCTGTGAGCCATCACCAAGTAATTCGCGAATGAGTGGCAAATCTCTCTCGGTTGATATAATTAAAATTTCTTTAATACCTGCAAGCATTAGCACCGATAATGGGTAATATAACAAAGGTTTGTCATACACCGGCAAAAGTTGTTTACTGACTCCTAATGTAAGTGGATATAATCTAGTTCCACTCCCGCCTGCTAAAATTATTCCTTTCATTACATTTTCCCATCTAAATACTTTCCTGTCTCTTTATGGCCAAAATCAGGGATCAATTTATAGAATTCTTCGACTATATCTTGCTTTGTCCATGATAAATTTTGCTTTAAAGAGTTTATACATTTTTCAAATGCAACTAATTTTTCAATATTAAAGTCAGCTTGGTTTTTAATAACACCAAAATTATTATATCTTTCCATATCTAAGACTTCATTATTTGTAAAAAATTCTTCGAAGTCTTTTTCGCCTGTTGTATCACTTTGTGTAAACAAACATGGCCACTTACCTTGAGATGGTAAATTATTGATTAACTTTCTTGCTTCATCCTCTGACTCACACAAGTGCGGTTCATATCCTAAATCTTTTAAATATTTCACTGCAATATCAGCAAAAGATATAAGATGCAGATTCTCACTCAACTTTGGAAAAAACACATCTCTATTCTCACCAAAAATACAAGACATTAAGCATAATTCACCACTTTCTTTAGGTGTAACAAAATATCTTTTAATATCATTAGGTGCTACAATAGGCTGTTTTTTTTGAATTCTTTGATTAAACCCATGAAGCAGACTTCCATCACTAAATGCCACATTTGCAAATCTCGCCATGGATATATCTATTTCACGGGAATTTTTATGCGCAAACATCTCCATAATCCGCTTACTGGCCCCCATCATATTAACAGGATTAGCGGCTTTATCTGTGCTCACACAAAAATATTTTTTTACTCCATTTTCTATAGACTGCTTTATAGTTTTATCAGTGTTAAAAATATTCGTTTCAATCATTCTCATTAAAGTAAATGGATCTTTTTCACTTCTAACGTGTTTTAGTGCTGATAAATTCAATACATAGTCATACTCACCATCATTCTTTATAAAAGCATCATACTCAAGGCTCCCAATATCTAATGCAAAAGTCTTAAAATCCCCATCTATATAACCATGTGAACTTCTTATATCCCTTACTAGCTCTACCATATTGTTTTCTGAGATATCTACTACATGGAGCTTTTTAGGATTTCGCTTAAAGATTTCTTTAGTAACAGCCTGCCCAATAGAGCCTGCTGCTCCTAAAACCAAAAACCTTGAGGACGAAACTTCATCAGATAGTTTCTTTTCATTTTTTGTTACATCTGCTATAAATAATTCTTGTGTTCTTCCAATCAAGTTTAATATATTTATCATTTACTGCCCCAAAAGCTTAAAAATTATAGTTTAAATATGAAACAATTATTTTTAACACCTTATCAGAAACATTTGGCATAGAGTAGTCAGCCACAAGTCTCCTTCTATCATCGATCTCTTCATTCAATACTGTTAGAGCTTGTAATATTCTATCTTTTTTTAATCCCACCATCATGACTGTACCTTCTTCGACTGCCTCAGGCCTTTCATGTGAGTATCTTATATTTAAAGCCTTAAACCCTAGTATTGAACTTTCTTCACTAATAGTTCCACTATCACTAAGCACTACTTTTGAATCTAACTGAAGTTTATTATAGTCAATAAAACCTAGAGGTTTTAATATTTTAATCAATGGGTTTAACTCTATCTTTTCAGCATCTAAAACATTCTTTGTTCTAGGGTGTGTACTTACAATAATTGGTAGATTATATATTTCAGCAATACTATTTAAAGATTCAAACAGGTCTAAAAAATGCTCTTTATGACTTACATTTTCTTCTCTGTGAGCAGAAACGACAAAATATTCGTTCTTTATCAAACCTAGTTTTTCACATATTTTTGACTTATTTATATCATCTTTTTTATTTTGTAAAACCTCAAACATTGGGCTGCCTGTCTTTATAATTCTTTGTCCAGGAAAACCTTCTCTTAAAAGATATTCTCTAGCAATATCGCTATAAGGCAGATTTATATCTGATATGTGATCAACTATTTTCCTATTTATTTCTTCTGGGACTCTTTTATCATAACACCTATTACCAGCCTCCATATGGAAGACACTAATACCTTTTCTTTTTGCTGCAATAGCTGATAAACAACTATTTGTATCTCCCAAAACCAGCAATGCTTCTGGTTTCTCATTATCAAGAACTTCATCTATTTTAATAAAAATATTTCCTATAGTTTCCATTGGCTTACTATTATTAACTGAATTAAGGAAGTAATCAGGCTTCCTTAAGCCAAAGTCCTCGAAAAATACTTGATTCAATTCATAGTCATGGTTCTGACCTGTATGGACTAGTATATGTTCAATAGCTGAACTTTGATCTAGTTTTAAAATAGTTGCTGATAAACGAATAATTTCTGGTCTTGTACCAACTACAGTCATTACTTTTAATTTTTTCATAAATTACTACACCTTCAAAAAATACGTGTCTGGATTATTTTTATCAAAATATTCATTAGCCCACATAATAGTTACCATATCAGTATCACCAAGATTCTCAATATTATGCGTATAACCAGTGGGAATATCAACTACCTCAAGTTTATCAGATGATAGATAATACTCTATAATTTCTTGACTATATATATTTCTAAACCTCACCACACCTTTTCCAGAAACTACCAAAAACTTTTCATTTTTAGTATGGTGCCAATGTTGACCTTTAGTAATTCCTGATTTGGATATATTAACAGAAACTTGACCTTTCTCATCCAATCTAAGAAATTCAGTAAATGAGCCTCTATCATCTACATTCATCTTTAAAGGATATGAAAAATGATCTTTGGGTAAAAAACTTAGATACGTGCTATAGAGTTTTTTTGTAAACTCATCAAACATATTTACAATTTCTAGAGTCTGTCTAGATGATTTGAATCTATATATTAACTCAGCTATTTTACCTAAAGTTACTTCATAGCTTTTGGAAACATTTTTATAACCACTATTTTGATTATTATGTTCTTTCAGTAGCTTAATAAAATCTTTTATTAAGTCATCTATATAAACTAAATTTAATATAGCATCTTTATCGTTAATATTTATAGGTATATCCCTAGCGATATTATGACAAAATGTAGCTACTACAGTATTATAATTAGGTTTACTCCACTTACCAAAGACATTAGGTAGTCTAAAAATAAAAATCTTATTTAACGAGGCAAGAGCAGTCTCTTCAGCTAATCTTTTACTTACACCATAATCATTATCTTTATTAGCTTGTATCGAAGATGATAAAACTACTGGTGAACTATTACCATTTTTCGCTAATAAATCAAATAGTTCCTGTGTTAATTGAGTATTTACCTGTCTAAATTCATCATTATTAACTGGCCTATTAGAACCTGCTAAATGAAAAACAAAATCACAATTTTTGGTATAGAGATCTAGCTCTTCAGCATCTGACTCTCTAGTGTATTTATAAAGCTGATAATCTAAATTTTCTAATTCGGCACACAGATTTTTGCCTACAAAACCATTAGCTCCTGTTACTAAAACTTTCATACTAGTATCCTATTTTCTCTAAAAGCTTCTTCATCGATTCGACATCTAGCCTATTAGTATTATGCGAGTGATAATCCTCAGCTTTAGCAATAGTACTTTCACCATCCGAAAAGTATTTGCTATAATTAAGATCTCTATCATCTGCCGCTATCCTATAGTATTGTCCCATGTCCTCAGCTCTAGACATTTCTTCTTTTGTAACTAGCACTTCGTATAGCTTCTCACCATGCCTAAATCCGATAATATCTATACCTATTTTTTTATTCTTCTTCTGCATAATTGCTTCAGCTAGTGTTTGGATAGTAGCCGCCGGCGCTTTTTGGATAAACAAGTCGCCTTGGTTTGCATTTCTAAATGCAAATAACACCAAATCAACTGCATCTTCTAATGTCATCATAAATCTAGTCATATTAGGATCTGTAATAGTAAGATTTTTACCTTCATCTATAAGCTTAGAAAATAATGGAATTACAGAACCCCTGCTAGCCATTACATTACCATATCTTGTAATTGATATCTTGGTTTCATGATTAGATAAATTTCTGCTTTTTGCTACTGCTACTTTTTCCATCATTGCTTTTGAAATCCCCATAGCATTTATAGGATAGGCAGCTTTATCTGTACTTAGGCAAACAACACTCTTTACATTATAAAATATAGCTGAATCTAATACATTCTCAGTACCAAGAACATTAGTATTAACAGCCTCCATTGGAAAAAACTCACAAGATGGGACTTGCTTAAGAGCCGCCGCATGAAAGACATAATCTACTCCCTTCATTGCTGTGTCAACACTCTTTCTATCTCTTACATTACCTATATAGAATTT
This sequence comes from Francisella frigiditurris, assembly GCF_001880225.1. NCBI lineage: Bacteria > Pseudomonadati > Pseudomonadota > Gammaproteobacteria > Thiotrichales > Francisellaceae > Francisella > Francisella frigiditurris. The sequence continues at coordinate 1,742,805 of NZ_CP009654.1, forward strand.
CAGCTTATCTGAATTATACTTCTTTCGCATATCATCTTGTTTTTTTTCATCGCGCGAAAATATACGTATTTCTTTAATACCACTATCTAAAAATCTATTCGCTACAGTTTCGCCAAATGATCCTGTACCTCCTGTTATTAAAAGAACTTTATCTTTAAAATCATTTAAACAAGTCATCCAACTCTTCCATTAGTTTATTTTTGTTAAAATATTTCTGTGAAAACTCTATAGCATTTTGAGACATGCTGGCTATTTCAGACTCTGGCATAGCTTTCATTTTTAATATATTATCATATAATGATATCCAGTCTCCCGAGTCACTTGATAAACCACATTTTGCTTCAGTAATTATTTCTTGAACTTCTCCATCTGCTGATACCAATATCGGTTTACCACAAGCCAAACACGACTGTGTTTTAGCAGGAATTGTCATTGAAAATATCTCTGACTTAGTCAAACATATTAATGAAGCATCTACTTCATACATAAAATACTTGATATTTTGTGGAAGCTGCGACTCAATAAACACAAAATAGCTATCAATATTATTTTGAGCAACATTATTCTGTAATTGATGCTTATATCGGCCATTTCCAACTACATAAAACTTCACATCTCTTACATTACTCTCTTTAAGCTTTAATGCGACTTTAACAAGTATATCTAACCCTTGTGCTTCACCTACATTCCCAGCAAAAAGCACCTTAAAACTACCATCATCTTTAAAATATTTATTATAAACTTGCTCATCTCTTAATTTAGCTTCCTCATAAAAACTCTCAGCATATTGTGGCCAAAACATTATTTTATGCTCGTATGAATTATTTCGAGATACTATTTTACCCATAAAACCTCTTGATGAAGTTAAAATCATATTGCAATTTTTATAAATATAATCAACCATCTTATTAAGTCTAGTTAGGATAAATTTATTTTTTAACCCAAGAACAACTTCAACACTTTCTGGCCATAAATCTGTTACATAAATATAACAAGGAATATGATTTTTCTTAGCTATCTTAATAGCTGGCAAAGCCTGAGTCATTGGTGAAACTTCATATATAAATATATAATCTAGCTTTAATTTGGAAAAAAATGACCAAACATAACCAGAAATCACAAATGATATATAATTCAATGCTAAAAGTAGCTTACTATTTTTTCTTGGAATTATAGGAATTCTAATTATATTAACTCCACCATAATTTTCTTTTCTTTTACTAAAATAACCATATCCTTTGAAAAAATTCCCTGAAGGATAGTTTGGTATACCTGTTAGTACTGTGACTTCATATCCCCTATTATATAGCTCAACCGCTAAATCATTGACCCTAAAATTCTCAGGATAAAAATATTGGCTAACTATTAATATATGCTTCTTCATAATTTATATGTCAAATTCCCAAAAACTTTATTTACAAAATCTACTTTTTTAGCAATTAATCTTATAATTGGGTTAAATAAGACTGTTAGATAAGTGTTCTTAGATAAAATGTTTTTTCTGTAATCCCTGATAAATTTTGATGTACAAAAATACTCGCTATCTTGAGGTAAAAAAATTCCATTTTTACTTTGGATAATTATTTCAGCAATCTCTTTAGATAAGTTTTCTATTGATATAACGCTTCTTTGATTTTTTATATCTGGGAAAATAAAAGCATACTTTGCCAGTTTAACCAACTTTGGATAGTTACCTTTTGAGCCTTCTCCATATACCATGGGTGGTCTAATTATAGCAATACTAAAGTCGTCACTAATCAATGTATTTAGTTTAATTTCAGCTTGTAACTTACTATCCCCATAAAAGTCGTCTGGTTTAGGTTCAGTATCTTTAGTTATAACTTTTTGCTGACCTATCTGTGCACTATCGCCATAAACTATAATACTACTTAAAAACACAAACTGTCTAACACCCTGATCTTTAGCTTGTTTTGCTAGATTATAAGTTAGTTGCGTGTTTATTCTATAGTATTTTTCTTTTAGTTTAGGATCTTTTGAAGTATGGGCGATTCCTGCCACATGTAATATACAATCATACTTTAAAAAATTTAAACTTTTCCAATTATCATTTTTTAAAGAAATCTTATTAATTTCAAAATCACTTACACAGTATTCAGCAAAAGAATTACCAATATAACTATTTAGGCCTGTAATTAAGATCTTCTTTTTCATTTTTGATTCTCTTTTTTCTCTATTGAACCTGTGCCACCCTCAACCACACCTTTTCTAGCAAAAACAGAAAATACTGTTAGAAAAATACATTTCAAGTCAAACCATGTGCTTTTATTTTTGACATAGTCTCCATCAAACTTAGCTTTATTAGTTATTGGCAATTCATCACGGCCATTTATTTGAGCCCAACCGGTTAATCCCACGGGTACATTATTTGCTCCATATTTATCACGCTCAATAATTAAATCATCTTGATTCCACAATGCTGGTCGTGGACCTACTATACTCATTTCACCTTTTAGAATATTTATGATTTGTGGTAACTCATCTAGAGATGTTTTTCTTAAAAATGCCCCTATCTTAGTTATACACTTAGATGGATCTTGTAATAAGTGCGTTGGCATATCTTTTGGAGTATCTACATACATAGTTCTAAATTTATATATATAAAAAAATTGTTTATCTTTACCATAACGCTTTTGCTTAAAAAATATAGGCCCTTTTGAATCTTTCTTTATCATAAAAATAATAATTAGAAAAAATGGGATCAACAATACTATCCCGACAAAAGAAAGTAAGATGTCAAGTAGTCTTTTAAAAATCTTGTAAAACATAATCTTTACCGATTTAACCTATGCTCAAACTCTGGAACAATCTTTTTTAAAATTCTAATTTTATCACTATTTACTAGTAGTGAATTAATATCTTTAATTAGCTCATTAATATCATAAAATGTCTTTTTACCAACGAAGATATCTTTATAATCAGTACTAGTATCACCCTCCTCTATCAAAAGCTCTTCATAAAGCTTCTCTCCTTGGCGTAGACCAATTACCTTGATAGCAATATCATCTCGACCAGAGAGTTTGATAAATTGCTTAGCAAGATCAAGTATCTTAACAGGCTTACCCATATCCAAAACAAAGACTTCCGAATTTTTTGCTATTGCACCTGCTTGTAATACAAGCTCACAAGCTTCTGGAATTAACATAAAATATCTCGTAATCTCTGGATGCGTAACAGTAAGAGGCCCACCTTTTCTAATTTGCTCTTCAAATTTAGGGATCACGCTTCCACTACTTCCTAGAACATTCCCAAATCTAACCGCTGCTAGCTTAGTCTTTCTAGGATCGATATTCTGCAAATATAACTCACAAATACGCTTTGTTGCTCCCATAACGTTAGTTGGGCGCACAGCCTTATCTGTAGAAATAAGAATAAAAGACTCAGCACCATACTCAATTGCTAAATCTATAGCATTTATTGTACCTACAATATTATTTACTATTGCTTTATCAATATTACCCTCAACTAATGGGACATGTTTATAAGCTGCTGCATGAAAGATGATATCTGGCGCATATTGTTTATAAACCCCTTCTAAATCACTTTTATCACTAACTGAACAAAGTACACTCTTAATATTATATTCTTCATATTCATCAGCAATTTTATATAAATTAAATTCACTGTGATCTAGAAGTACTATTTGTTTAGCCTCGAACTTAATACATTGCCTAACAATCTCTGAACCTATACTACCACCTGCTCCAGTAACTAAAATAACTTTATCTTTTATAAAATTCAAGATATTCTTCTTATCCAAACTCTTAGAATCTCTCGATAAAAGATCATATAGAGAAACTGGTTTTAGCTGAGATAAAAAGCTTTCATCTCGTAATATATTTTCAAGAGAGGGCATGATCTTAACTTGAGAGAAACCATCCTGAAATTCATCAAAAATTTCTTTAATAACTTTTTTAGATTCTCTTGGAAGAGCTATAACAAGTAAATCAAAATTTTTAGATAAAAGCTCTTTTTTCAACCTTTCTCTAGATATTATTTTTGTAGAACCTATTGTTCTCTTTTGCAAATGCACATCGTCATCAACAAAATACTTAACTCTATATTCAGTATTTATAAATTCCAATCCTATTTTAGTTCCAGCAACTCCAGCTCCATAGATAACTGCTAACTTAGTTTTAGATACATGACTTCTATTTATAAAGTAATAATAACTATAAACACTAAAATTTAAAGCAAGTAAATAGAAAAGAAATTCAGAAAATATTAATGCAAATGGAACCTTACCATAAAAACTTAAAGCGACAATACAAAAAACAGGAAAGTTAACAAAAATTTTTCTTAAAAAAGTTTTTTGTGTTGATTTTGACCAACTTGCTGAATAATCACGCAATAAAAAAAATGATGTCATACATCTCAAAAAAATAATAGTTAATAGAAAATATAAATCATATTTCCAATTAAATATAAAAAAACTCCAAGAGACTGTAACTATTGTTAAAAAAATAATTACAGCAAAGTTTAGAAATCTTTTATCAAACTTATTAAGTAAAAACACTATGAGTCACAAGAAAAGAATTTTTCATATTATAACAAAAATTAACTCTCTAAACTAGAACATCTCAAATACCCATTTATTTTTTTATATGACACTGACTCTATAGTTTTCACACTCTGCAAATACCATGAAACCCATAGTTCTTTAATTAAAAAATGTGCTCTCAACACACTCTCTGATTGCTTATCTAAATATTTACTAGTCTTAACATTTATTAGCCTATTCTCTAAAGCTTCTATTTCAATTCTATAAGCTCTATCTCTTTGCAAATTTTGCTGTGCTTTTTCTAATCTATTATCTAATGCTTGAATATAATATTTATATCTTTCTAAATACATAAATGGATAACTCAAATAATTACCTTCAAATAATTTGTCTAACTCTTTTTTTACATCTGAATACAGCTCTATAAAATTTAAGGGTATTTTTCTTTCAGATAGCTTATTATCAAGTTGATGCTTATATTTAAAAATATCAACAACTAAACTCTCAACTTTTTTTCTATTCTGCTCAAAACTTTTTAATCCCTGGTCATAAAAAACCTCAAAATCTTCTTTGGCATATGGAATATTTTCATCTTCAAAAAAGCTCAATTCTATAGCTTTATCAATAACAATATTTTTTGAGTCATTTAATTTCATAGATGTTGATAGGCTAGCCAAATCATTTTGCTTTATTCTATTATCTAATGACTTACTTAATCTTAATTTTACAATTTTAGCCAAAGCTTTTTTCATAGTAAATAATGCTTCGCTTTCTGAAGCCTTATAAGATAGTTTTATACCATCTTTATACTCTTCAAGACAATTATATACCTCTACATTAATACCATATTCTTTGATTTGTTGAACTCTATCTATACTTCCAAAATCCCAGTCATAATAAGCCTTATCATCTTCTTTAGTTACAACTAGAGCAGCAAAGCTTTCAAACTTTTTCTTTAGTTCATTAATATCTTTACTTACAGCTAAAGTTTTCCCATCTTGATCAGCAACTTTAATATTTAGAATAAGATAATTTTCTATTTGCTCATCTTGCCAAACATCTTGATTAACTACAAAACCAACAATTCTAGTAATATGTTTAGCAATGATAGACTTTAATGGACTATATCTATCTTTTTCAAAATCCATTGACTCTAGAATAGCTTGCGCATAAGTTGGAACAGGCACACAAGCTTTTCGTATATTTTTAGGTAATGCTCTTAAGAGAGCAACTATCTTATCATATAAAAATCCATACACGCCCCACTCTAAAACAATAGGATCAATATCGCTTAAAAAAGCTACTGGTAACGTTAATGTAACACCATCTTTTTCAGACAAAGGATCAAAATTATACTCTAATGGCAAATGCATATTCCCAATATTAAAGGTGTTTGGGTATTTTTCTTGAGTGATATTGCTAGCATCATGTTGCATCAACGTTTGAACATCGAAGACAAACTTTTTTTGTTTGTCTTTACCTAATTCTTTAACCCATTTTTCAAAACCAATACCATCGCACACATCATTTGGAATAATCTTGTCATAATGTTTATACATTACATCTTCATCAACAAGGATATCTCTACGGCGAGATTTGCTTTCTAAATCTTCAACCTCTTGGACTAACTTAAGATTTTGATTAAAAAAATATGCACTTGAATCAAACTCCCCATTAACTAAAGCATCTCTAATAAATATTTCCCTAGCTTCTTCAGGATTAATTCTTCCATACTGAACTATTCTTTTAGAAACAATTTCCAGACCATATAAAGAAACTCTTTCATTAACTATTACTGACTTTCTTTTCTTACTCCATACTGGCTCATCATAATGCTTCTTAACAAGATGTTGTGCTAAATCCTCAATCCATTCAGGCTCAATTTTTGCCACATTTCTAGCATATATTTTTGTAGTCTCAACAATCTCAGAGTTTAGCATCCATTTTGGCTTTTTCTTAAACTGTGATGACCCAGGAAAAATAAAGAACTTTAATCCTCTAGCTCCTAGATATTCAACATTCTCATAGTTATAACCAATATTACCTATAAAACCACTAATTAAAGCTTTGTGGAAATTTTCATAGCTTAATTCCTTTGTAGAATTCAACTTCCATTTAAAACCATGTATTGTTTCTATAATTTGTCTATAAATATCATTCCACTCGTTAAATCTAACTGGCGATATAAAGTTTTTCCTAAAATATTCTTTTTTATCTTTATTTGACAAGTCTTTTAAATCTGTACTAAGCCTATTAGCCAAATTTAAAATAGTTATGAAATCTGAATTTTTATCATTATCTGCTGAATGTTTTATATCTGCTTTTTCTTGAAAGTTTAAAGGTCTCTCTCTTGGGTCTTGTATACTCAAGAAACTTGCTATTGATATAACTTCTTTCAAACAATTTTGTCTATATCCTTCAATTACTATTTTTGCTAACTTAGGATCCAAAGGCATTACTGCCATTTTTAAACCATCATCAGTAATTTCAGGATTAGAGTAATTTAGCTTTTTTATAGCCTGAAGCTCAAATAACAATCTATAACCATCTTTAATGAATTTAAAATCTGGCTTATCTATAAAAGGAAATTCATTTATATTCCCCAGCTTCAAAAATAACATTTGCAATATTACAGAAGCTAGATTTGTACGTAAAATCTCTGGATCTGTAAATTCTTTTCTTGATAAAAAATCTTCTTCACTATATAACCTTACACAAATACCTGCTGATAACCGCCCACAACGCCCTGCTCTTTGATTAGCACTCGCCTGAGATACTTTCTCTATAGGCAGTCTTTGAACTTTTGTACGATAGCTATATCGACTAACTCTAGCCAAGCCAGAATCAATAACATATTTTATTCTTGGTACAGTTAATGATGTTTCTGCAACATTTGTCGCCAAAATAATTCTTCTAGTAGAATCTTGCGGATTGAAAATTTTATTCTGATCCTTATTGGAAAGCCTTGAAAAAAGAGGTAAGACCTCTGTGAATCTAAGTTGTTGCTTATTTAAATAAGCAAGAGTCTCATGAATGTCTCTTTCAGTAGCTAAAAATACTAATATATCACCTCTTCCTAACTCATCTATTGCATACAAAATTCTCTCTTGTAAGGAAAAATCTAAAAATTCATCATCATCCTGATATCGTATCTCTACAGGATATGTTCTACCATATATAATAATGTCTTTAGCTCGATTAAAATAGCTTGTAAATTTCTGATGATCAATTGTTGCTGAAGTAATAATAACTTTTAGATCTAGTCTAAAAGGCAAAATCTTTTTTATACAACCAAGCAGGAAATCAATATTCAAACTTCTTTCATGAGCTTCATCGATAATTATTACCTCATATTGAGATAAGTACTTATCATTCTTTATTTCTGATAGAAGAACTCCATCTGTCATAACTTTTATAAGAGTTTCTTCTGATGTTTGATCTGAAAAACGAATCTTATATGAAACTTTTGATTGATCTCCTATTTCACTAGCTATTCTATTAGCAATAGATCTAGCTGCTAATCGTCTAGGTTGAGTATGTCCAATTAAGCCTCTTTTACCCAAACCTAAATCTAAACAAATTTTAGGTAACTGTGTAGATTTGCCAGATCCAGTTTCACCAGCCACTATAACAACCTGATTGTCTTGAATAAGCTTTTTTATATCTTCAACTTTTTCAGCAACTGGTAAATCAGGATAAGTTATTTTAGGAAGACTTCTATTTTGAATTTCTAAAGCTAAACTCTCTAACTCTCCTACTAATATAACTTTGTCAATATTCTTATTTTTTAAAAGAGAAATATATTTACGACGTAATTTAGTTGGAATTTTATTTAATAAAGAAATATACTGTTGATTCATTAGGGTTGTTTGATTACGATTTTCTATTTAAAAATTTTTCTCTTAAATAATCAACTCCCAATGCAGCAAATACAGAAAACAGGAATGATAAAACTAAAACAACCAATATATATTTCTTCTTACTTATTTTTGCATAATCTACAGAAGTTTGATTTACAACAAATTTTGCATTTTTAATATCCAGCTCTGCTTGAAGCCTCATACTCTCATATGTAATTAAATTATCTTTAAGCATTGTCATCGCTAAATCCACAACCTCAGAGCTGTGCTTTGATTTATACTGCTTAATCTTACTATCCAGAAGCTTTATATGCTGATTAGCTTCATTTAAAGAATTTACATATTTAGTAGTAGCTCTATTTAAAGAATCTGAACTATTAAAAAAATTAACAAAATTTTCTACTCGCTTATCTAACAAATCACGTTGGATGGGCTTATTTGATACATAAGTTAAATTAATAGAATAATAATCACCTGTTTTTGTGTCAACATTCAAATCCTTATCAGTAACATTATATTGGTCACTATTATAAATATTAATAATATCTCTAGAAAATAATATGAGCCGTCCATCATTATATATAGGTAACGAAACATTAGCAAAATAAGTGTAACCATTATAATTCTTCTTAGCCAACGCTATACCACCAACGATTAATGCAATCATAAGAGCAACTATAAAAACTAACTTATTTCGCCATAACTTACATAAAATGTCTTTTATAGAAATCTCAATGTATTCATCATTTTTAATATCTGACACAACTTTCCCTTATATTTTAGCCAAAATAGTATTTAAAGTTTTACTAGGACGCATTACTTTTGCTACAAGCTCCTTAGAGGGATAGTAATATCCACCAATATCAACAGACTTACCTTGAACGCCATTTAACTCATTAACTATTTTTTCTTCGTTAGCCGCAAGCTCTTTATAAATAGGAGAAAATTTAGTTTTTAATTCTTGATCATCACTTTGATTTGCTAAAGCTTTCGCCCAATATAAAGTTAAATAGAAATGACTACCTCTAGTATCAAGTTCACCAGCTTTACGAAGGGGAGATTTATCCTTGTCTAAAAATTCTCCATTAGCTTTATCTAAAGTCTCTGCTAATACTTTAATCTTCTTATCTCTAGTTTTAATAGCTAAATCATCTAATGATGCTCCTAATGCTAAAAACTCTCCTAAAGAATCCCATCTTAAATGATTCTCAGTTAGGAGTTGTTCAACATGCTTAGGCGCTGAACCACCAGCACCTGTTTCAAAAAGTCCGCCACCAGCAAGTAAAGGAACTATAGAAAGCATTTTTGCACTTGTCCCAAGCTCTAATATAGGGAAAAGATCTGTTAAATAATCCCTCAAAACGTTACCTGTTACTGAAATTGTATTTTTACCAGCTTTTACTCTTTTTAAAGAATATTTAGTAGCTTCAATCGGAGACAGTATTTCAATAATTAAGCCTGTTGTATCATGTAGAGTTAAATACTCATGTACTTTTGCTATTAAATTTCTATCATGCGCCCTTTTTGAATCTAGCCAGAATATAGCAGGATTTTGAGTAATTCTAGCTCTATTAACAGCTAATTTAACCCAATCTTTTACTGCTACATCTTTAGTCTGACATGCTCTCCAAACATCACCTTTTTCAACGTCGTGTTCAAGAATAATATTATTATCTGAATCTATAACTTGTACTTTTCCATCAGATTCTATTTCAAATGTTTTATCATGCGAACCATATTCTTCAGCTTTTTTAGCCATTAAGCCGACGTTTGAAACATCTCCCATAGTAGCCACATCAAAAGCACCATTTTCTTTACAAAAATCAATAGTTGCAGCATATACTCCAGCATAGCATCTATCTGGAATCATAGCCTTCATATCTTGAAGTTCGCCATCTTTATTCCACATCTTTCCTGAAGATCTAATCGCTGCAGGCATAGATGCATCAATAATCACATCACTAGGAACATTTAAGTTAGTAATGCCTTTATCAGAATTAACCATAGCGATATCAGGTTGCTTAGCAAAAACCTTTTCAATATCTGCATTTATTTTATCTTGAGTAGCTTTAGGCAATTGCTTTATTTTTTCAACCGCATCGCCCCATCCATTACGAGGATTAACGCCAAGCTGTTTAAATTCTTTTGCATATTTTTTAAATACATCTTCAAAGAAAATCTCTACTGCATGACCAAACAATATTGGATCAGAAATTTTCATCATTGTTGCTTTTAAATGCAATGAAAGTAGAGTTCCCTCTTTTTTAGCTTTTTCTATTTCAGTTTTATAAAACTCTCTTAATGCTTTTACAGAAATTTTAGTAGCATCAATAATTTCTTTTTCTTCTAACGCCAAACCAGCTTTTAATACAGTTTCTTTACCTTTTGGACAAGTATGAACTATTCTCACTGTTGTTGTCTTAGGAACTATATATGATTTCTCATTCGCATAAAAATCATCACTAGACATACTAGCTACATGAGATTTTGAATCTTTTGACCATTCTCCCATAGAGTGAGGATGTTTCTCTGCATAAGCTTTTACAGGTGCTGCAACACGGCGATCAGAGTTACCTTCTCTTAAAACTGGATTAACTGCACTACCTAAAATCTTTGCATAACGCGCTTTTATTCCTTTTTCTTCATCATTTTTTGCTTCTGCTGGATAGTTAGGGATTTTGTAACCTTTAGCTTGTAGTTCAGCAATAGCAGCTGTAAGTTGTGGTACTGAAGCACTAATATTTGGAAGTTTTATAATATTAACATCGGGAGTTTTTGCCAACTCTCCCAAGATTGCTAAATCATCTGAACATTTTTGCTCTTCTGTTAAATAATCAGAAAAAGTAGCCAATATTCTAGCTGCTAAAGATATATCTTTTGTTTCGACATTAATATCAGCAGTTTTTGCAAATGCTTCAACCACAGTTAGAAATGAGCCTGTTGCTAACGCTGGAGCTTCATCAGTTATTGTATAAAAAATTTTAGACATATAAACATCTCCTTGACTGTTAAAGGATAATTGAAAAATATTTTACTAACAAAATACTACCATAAAACTAGTAAGTATTTAATATTTCAGCGATTTTATCATCTGACCTTGCAACCACAGCTTTATTGCTATGCTCAATAATTGGTCTTTCTAATAATTTTGGATTATCGGCTACTATTTTTATAAGCTCTTCTTGAGTATAGTTTTTATCTTTAAAATTTTCTTTCCAAATATCTTCTTTAGTACGAATAATATCCTTTATAGATAAATCTAGCTTTATCAGTAGTTTTTTTAACTCCTCTTCTTTCAAAGGATCTTCTAGATACAAACGTACGTCATAATTTATATTACTTTCATCTAAGGCTTGCTTAGCTTGACGAGATTTTGAACACTTTGGATTATGATAAATTTTCATAGAAATAATTTTCTACCTAATAATATATACATTATAAATAAACTAACAAAGAAATATAACTTTATAAAGTCCAATAAAAACACTAATTCACACCCTTAAAAATTAATACTTATTTAATGTTTTTTCACAATTTAACCTAAAAACATTTGAAGGCTCTATAATGTTCACTATAATAAAGTTAAGGAAATAAGTGTTTTTATGGATGATTTCAAAATTATAAAAATCATAAGTTAAGGTAAAAATCCGCTAACCAACAAATAGGAGAGTTTATGTCACATAAACTTTGGAGTAAAAACTACCCTTCACAAATTTCAACAAATATAGATATTCCAAATATTACTCTAAAAGATATGCTAAAGTCAGCTACTGAAGATTTTGCTTCTCATGATGCTTTAATATGTCAGGGGCAGAAGCTTACCTTCAAGGAAATAGATGAGCTCTCTGATACCTTTGCCGGATATCTGCAACAGAAATGGGACGTTAAAAAAGGCGATCATATTGCCATTATGTTACCAAATATTTTACAGTTCCCTATCATCATCTTTGCGCTCATAAAACTAGGCTGTGTATTTGTAAATATAAACCCTTTGTATACTAGTTGTGAAGTTAAAGGCATTCTAACAGACTCAAAAGCTAAAGGTATAATCGTCCTTTCTTTCTTGGCACATAATGTAGAAGCTATAGCTCATGAATGCGAAGATCTTAAGCATATGATGACAGCAAATATTGTTGATTTATATTCGACCCCTAGAAAACAAATAGTCTCTTTTGTTGCTAAATATTTTAAGCAAATGAAAGATCAGTTTTCAAAAGAAAGGTTTGATAGTTTTAGTGAGGCTTTGGAATCTAAACACACTCCAGATTATAGTAATATCACAATATCACCAGATGATATGGTAGCCCTACAATATTCTAGCGGTACAACTGGTACCCCTAAAGGCACAATTTTGTTACATAGAAACATTGTTGCCAATGTCTATCAAATCAAGGCTTGGACAGATGGATTTGATGTTGATGTAAGTAAACAAATAGTTATAAATGCTCTACCTATTTATCATATATTCAGTTTGACAGCCAACTTATTCCTATTTTACTTTTCCGGAGCTTTACAAATTCTGATTCCAAACCCTAAAAATATATCTTCTCTAGTTAGCGAGATGAGAAAATATAACTTTAGTACAATCTTTGGAGTGAATACTTTATACATTGCTCTACTTAACAACAAAAAGTTTATAAAAAGTAAATTCCCTAACTTTCAACTTTCTATAAGTGGTGGTATGCCAACTATGAAGTCTATTGCAGATAAGTGGAAAGAAGTCACAGGTGTCAGTATCAGAGAAGGTTACGGGTTATCTGAAATGTCTCCTGTAGTTAGTGTTAATACTTTAGATAATGATGCCCCATTTAATGGATCAGTTGGCTTCCCTTTACCTAACACTGATGTTTCAATACGAGATACTGACGGAAATGATTTGTCACAAGGAGAGGTTGGAGAAATTTGGGTAACAGGACCTCAAAAATCTCCAGGATTCTGGTGTCTTCCGAAAATAAATAAAGAACATTTCACAGATGACGGTTGGTTAAAAACTGGTGACGTTGGATATATTGATGAAGAAGGAAGACTAGTTATATCTGGAAGAATTAAACATATGATTATTGTTTCTGGGTTTAATGTTTTTCCTAAAGAGATTGAACTTGCCCTACTTGATAAAGAAGAAATAGAGGAAGCTGCTGTTATAGGAGCTCCCTCATCAGAAACTGGTGAAATGCCTGTGGCTTTTATCGTATTAAAAGAAGGCCAAAAGATAACTAGTAAAGAAATACAAGCTTACTGTACCTCTAAATTAGCACATTACAAAATACCAAAAAAAGTGATTTTTAAAGATACTCTTCCTAAGGATACAGTTGGGAAAATAAGTATTAAATCATTACAGAAGGAGTATACTGAAAACTATCAGTAAGAATTTTTAATTTTACGTTTATTTCTATTTGAGGAGAAAAAATGTTCAACAAAATCTACAAAATGAGTAAAAAATCAATTCCTCCTATTTCTAAAACTGAGCAGACTGCGTTAAATGCTGGCGACTGCTGGTTTGAGCAAGAAATATTTCAAGGAAAACCTGACTTTAACAAATTACATAGCTTACAGAAATTTGTATTATCTGATGAGGAAAAATCTTTCCTAGATAATGAAGTAGTTGAGTTATGCAACATGTTAGATGATTGGAAAATTAACTATGAAGATAAAGATCTAACAGAAGAAACTTGGAATTTCATAAGAGAGAAAGGGTTTTTCGGCCTTATAACTCGTAAAGAACATGGTGGAAAAGGTTTTTCAGCGGCAGCACATTCTGAGATTGTAATGAAAGTAGCTACTAAGAGTGTTACCGCTGCAATTACTGTCATGGTTCCAAACTCTTTAGGGCCTGGTGAATTATTACATCACTACGGTACTGATGAACAAAAAGATCATTATCTACCTCGTTTAGCATCTGGTGAAGAAATTCCTTGTTTTGCTTTAACTGGCCCAACTGCAGGATCTGATGCAACCTCACTTCCTGATAGAGGAATTGTTTGCTATGGTGAACATAATGGAAAAGAAGTTCTAGGCATACGTTTAGAAAATATTAATAAAAGATATATAACACTTGCTCCGGTAGCAACTTTAGTTGGACTAGCTTTTCAGCTACAAGATCCTGAAGGATTATTAAATGGTGTTGGTGAAGAAGGTATAACATGTGCGCTATTACCTCATGATCATAAAGGTTTAGAAATTGGGAAACGCGGTTTTCCATTAGGGCAAGCCTTCATGAATGGTTATATCAAGGCTAAAGAAGCTTTCATTCCTATAGACTGGATTATTGGTGGACAAAAAATGGCTGGCGAAGGCTGGCGAATGTTAGTTGAATGTTTATCTATTGGACGTGCTATTTCACTACCTGCATGTGGTACAGCTAATACACTTATGTCGGCTGTGATCACTTCTGCTTATAGTAGTGTTAGAGAACAGTTTAAAGTTCCTATCGCCCAATTTGAAGGTGTTCAAGAAAAGCTAGCAGAAATAGGAGGATTCGCTTACCTTGCAAATGCAACTCGTGAATTTACCGTAAGTGCCATCGATGGAGGGATTCGTCCATCTGTAGCATCTGCTATTTCTAAATATCATCTAACTGAAATGGGAAGAGTAACAATAAACAATGCTATGGACATTCATGGCGGTCGTGCAATTATCATGGGTAAAAATAATTACCTCGCGATTCCATATATGGCAACACCTATCGGAATTACTGTGGAAGGTGCAAACATCATGACTCGTAATCTCATGATTTTCGGTCAAGGTGCAATGCGCTGTCATCCATATATTCGTTCTGAAGCTGAAAGCTTGATGAATCCAAATGAAGAAGAAGGAAAAAAAGCTTTTAATGACCTAATGAAAAAACATATTACTTATATGTTTAGTAATGGTGGTCGTACACTTTGGTATGGTTTAACTGGGGGCATTACAGCTACAGGATACAAAAGTAAATTTAACCGTTACTACAAATATATAACTCATATGAGTACTGCTTTTTCATATATCAATGATTTATCATTAGTTGTGCTAGGTGGTGGTCTTAAGCGAAAAGAAAGGCTTTCTGCTCGCTTAGGTGATGTTATGAGTTACTTATATATGGCTTGTGCAGTGCTGAAATACTATAAAGATTCTGGCGAACCTGAAAGTGACGATCTATTTGTGCAATGGAGTTTACAGTACTGTTTATATAATGCTCAACAAGCCATGCTAGATCTATTTAGAAATTTCCCAAATAGACTTTTAGCATTAAAAATGAAGCTTTTTGTATTTCCATACGGTAAGAAATTCAGAAAACCTTCTGATGAACTTGAGGCTAAAATCTGTAAAGAGCTTGTAACAAATGGCTCTACTAGAAATTGGATGAAAACTAAGTGCTACATCCCTAATGATGATAATGATCCTGTTGGTCGTGTAGAAAATGCTTATTTAACAGCCTTAGAAGCAAATTCAATCAAACATAAAATTATAGAAGCAATTAAAAATAATAAGCTACCAAAAGCAAATTGGTCATCATTAGTTGATCAAGCAGTCGAACAAAATATTATCTCCACTGAAGAATCAGTTAAAGTCAAAGAAATGCTAAGAAAAGTTAATGAAGTTATTCAAACAGATGAGTTTGATGACTATGCCCTTGGACCGAAAAATGCCCATCCAGAATGGCAGAAAAATAAAGCTAATTAGGAGAGAGCAATGTCAAAGTTAGAACAAAAATTTAATGAAATGCTTGAAGCAGTCCGTGATGCAACGATTGACTTTAAGCCAGATAATAGCCAAAAATTAAAACTATACGCTTTCTATAAGCAAGTAATGGAAGGTGATGTTCAAGGTAAATGCCCTTCTGTATTAAAAATGGTTGAACGTGCTAAATGGATGGCATGGGATGCTATTAAAGGAATGAGTAAAGAAGATGCTATGAGAGGATATTTAAGAGTTTTTGGCCCTGAATATCTTCCAGAAGATGATAGTTCATCAAAAGAAGAATCCTCTTCATCTTCTAATACACTAAAGCATTCAACTAAAGAAGTTACAAAAAATTCAAAGCGTAAAGCTATTGATAAAGTTGCTGTATTAGGTGCTGGTGTTATGGGATCTCAAATAGCTGCACACTTTGCTAATGCCAGATTTCCTGTAATTCTATTTGATTTAAAATCTGAAGATAAATCATCAAATGCTATTGCTGAAGGTGCTCTAGAAAAGTTAAAAAAACTTAAACCAGCTCCTTTTGGATCAAAAGATTCAATCAACTATATAACTCCTGCAAACTATGATGATCATCTAGAGCTTCTAAAAGACTGTGATTTGATTGTTGAAGCGGTTGCAGAACGTTTGGATATCAAAAAAAGCTTATATACAAAAATTGCTAATTACATAGATCCAAATACTATTTTAACTACTAACACATCAGGTTTAAGTATTAAAACTTTAGCAGACTATCTTCCTGAGAATTTACAAAGTCAATTCTGTGGAGCGCACTTTTTTAACCCTCCAAGATACATGCCTTTAGTAGAACTAATACCTCATACTAATACAAAAACTGAGATATTGGATAAATTAGAAACTTTCTTAACCGCAAAACTTGGCAAAAGTATAATCCGTACAAAAGATACTCCTAACTTTATCGCAAACAGATTAGGCGTATTTTCCATGTTAATAACTTGTTACTACACAGAAGATATGGGAATTCCTCTTGAGATTGTAGATGGTTTAACTGGTAAAAAACTTGGACGTGCAAAAAGTGCAACATATCGTACTGCAGATGTTGTTGGATTAGACGTACTTTCTCATGTTGTTGATACTATGAAAACAAATCTAAAAGATGGTTGGGAGCATGTTTACCAACTGCCTCAATGGATTGATGACCTAATAAAAGAAGGCTCTTTAGGGCAAAAAACTAAAAAAGGTCTATATATTAAAGAGAAAGACGGTATCAAAGTGTTAGATCTAAAAACAAACAAATATCGCCCTTCTGAGAAAAAAGCTGATAAAGAAGTCTTAGAAATCCTATCTGAAAAAGATTGGGGCAAAAAACTTGAGGCATTACGTAATAGCGAAAATCAACAAGCTCGTTTTTTATGGGTATGTTTCAGAGAGATGTTCCACTATGCTGCTGTCTTAGTTGGTGATATTTCTAATTTTCCAAGAGATATGGATATGGCTATTCGTTGGGGGTTTGGATGGAAAGAAGGTATTTTCGAAATTTGGCAACAAGCTGGTTGGCATAAAGTAGCTAGTTGGCTGAAAGAAGAAATTGCATCTGGTAAGACTTTATCAAAACAACCTCTTCCTGAATGGGTTTATACTCTAGAAAATGGGGTATATGCAGATAATAAACAATTTAGTTACTCTGATAAAAAATTAGTATCTCGTGAGAGTCTACCTGTTTATAAACGTCAACTATTCCCAGAAATGGTTATTGGTGAACATAACAATATAACTACCGAAACTCTATTTGAGAATGATGGTGTTAGATTATGGCAAGTTGATGAATATAAAGGCATTGGGATATTATCATTTAAAAGTAAAATGTGCTCAATTGGTGATGATGTTCTTGATGGAATTTCTCAAGCTATCGATATCGCTGAAGAGAAGTGTCAAGCAATGGTTATTTGGCAAGAGCAAGATGTATTCTCTGTCGGAGCAAACTTAGAAGAATTTGGTATTAAATTTACCATGAATGGTAAAACTGCTATCGAAGAAGTCATTCGTAAAGGACACCAAATAATCACACAAAAATTACGCTATAGTAAAATCCCTACTGTTGCTGCTGTTAAAGGCTTCGCTTTTGGTGGTGGATGTGAAACTATTCTTCACTGCGATGCTGCTGTTGCTGCTTATGAAAGCTATATCGGATTAGTTGAAGCTGGGGTAGGAATTATACCAGGCTGGGGTGGTTCAAAAGAAATGGCAAAACGTGCCAGTGAAGCTCAAGATCCATGGAAAGATTTTGAAAAACGCTACAAAAATTTAGCTATGGCACAGGTTGCTACAAGTGCTTATGAAGCAAAAGAAATGGGTTTCTTGCGTGAGAGCGATATCATTGTTATGAATACAAAAGAAATCTTAGCTGTTGCACTTAAAAAAGCTCAACTTATGGCATTCTCAGAATATCAGCCACCTTTAAAACAAAAGATCAAAGTATTTGGTGAAACTGGTATTGCTACAGTTAAAGCCTTACTAATAAATATGAAAGAAGGTAATCAAATCTCAGACCACGATTATAACATAGCCTCTAATCTTGTAGATGCTATGTGCGGAGGAGAAATTGAAAAAGATACTATGGTTTCTGAAGATTGGCTGCTAGAAAAAGAGTTAGAAAACTTTATTGAGTTAGCATCATCAGAAAAAAGTGCTGCTCGTATGCAATATATGTTAGAAACAGGTAAGCCGTTAAGAAACTAATTTTAAGGAGTAATTCACATGAGTGAAAATGTTTATATAGTAGCAGCAAAACGCTCCCCTGTTACAAAAGGTAAAAAAGGTGGGTTTGCAAAAAAACGCCCAGATGATCTATTAGCTGATGTCTTAAGAATGACTGTTGAAGAATCAGGTATTAATCCAGAAGATATAGATGACATAGTAGTTGGTTGTGCCATGCCTGAAGCTGAGCAAGGTATGAACGTCGCTAGAATCTCAACACTACTAGCAGGCTTACCTGATTCTATACCAGCATTTACAATAAATCGTTATTGTAGTTCAGGTTTACAGTCTATCGCTATTGCTGCAAATGAAATTGCTCAAGGAAATATTGATGTAGCAATTGGAGCAGGAGTAGAGAGTATGAGTATGATTCCATTTGGTGGTAATAATATCTCTTTCAGTAGGGAAGTTTTTGCTAACGATGAGCATGTTGCTATTGCTTACGGTATGGGTATTACAGCTGAAAATGTGGCAAAAGACTGGAATGTTTCTCGTGAAGAGCAGGATGCTTTTGCACTTAAGAGTCATCAAAAAGCAGTTACTGCTATCGAAAATGGTTATTTTGATAATGAGATCTTACCTATAGATGTAAGTCATCGTAAACCTGATGAAGAAACTGGTGGAATAGTTGATCATAAAAAAATTATTGCTATTGATGAAGGTGCTCGTAAGGATACATCTATAGAGGCTTTAGCTAAACTAAAACCAGCTTTTGCTGCTAAAGGCTCTGTTACTGCTGGGAATAGTTCTCAAGTTTCTGATGGTGCTGGAGCTGTAGTTTTAGTTAGTGAATCATATCTAAAAAAACATAATCTACAACCACTTGGTAAATTTTTAGGATTTGCTGTTGCTGGAGTACCACCTCGCATTATGGGTATTGGTCCAGTAAAAGCTATTCCAAAAGTACTTAAGCAGACTAATTTAACTATGAATGATATAGATTGGATTGAGCTTAATGAAGCTTTTGCTGCTCAGTCAATAGCTGTGATTAATGACCTAGAGCTTGATGAGAAAAAAGTTAACCCTTGTGGTGGAGCTATTGCTCTTGGACACCCTCTTGGAGCAACTGGTACAATATTAACTGTAAAAGCTCTTCATGGCTTACGTCGCACTGGTAAAAAATATGGCATGATCACAATGTGTATTGGTACAGGTATGGGTGCAGCTGGAATTATTGAAGCTTGTTACTAATTTAAATAAGGTATTTATTATTATGATAAATCTAGATGACTACAAACCTATAGATTTTCACTGGAACTATACCTGCTTTAGCTCTAAAGATAAAAATCCTATTGGTTTGCAATTACCTCTATATCACATTAGCAATCATCTATATACGAAGTTTAAATGCTTGCCACACCATGTTGGTTGGGAAAATGTCATTCATGGTGGCATCATAGCACTGATATGTGACGATATATTAGGCAAGCACGTTCTAATGGCTGCAAAATCTTTTTGTGTAACACGCAATCTAAATGTGAAATATTTAAAGCCTGCTTATAGTAAGTTAGCATATATTTTTAAAACTACACTTATCCGTAAAAGCCGAACAACTGTATGGATGAAAGTTGATATATATAATCAGAACCATGAGTTATGTGCTTATGCCGATGCTGATTTTGCTCTTCTAGAAGAACAACACGCTAAAGCAAAAGATATAGCTAGTTATAATCTTGATGATCTTATTTCACAAAGTATGAAAAACTAAATATTTAGAACAATTTATTTCTTATTTTAATTCTTTATTTGCCATTTCTGGTAAAAACTTATAAACCAATACTGCAAATAGCAACATACAACCTGCCATAAATGAGAAGATTAGTGGATAACCATAAGTATTTACTAACTCTAAGAAACTAGAAATAAATATACTTTCTAATAGCGCTTTAGAAACCAATGCTATAGAAATACCCATGCCTCTTAGATGTATAGGTAAAACTTCTGAAAGAATCAACCAAATACATACAGCTGGACCAACCGCTCCACCAAATACAACTATAATTATACCTATAAGAGCTATAATTTTTAGATCACACTGTAATGCAATAATAGTGAGAATAGTAAATACAAAAGCAATTAACAAACCTGATATAGCTAATTTCCTACGTCCTACTCTATCTACAAAGAAGATACCCACTACTGTTGCTAATAGATTCACAAGTGTCAAAGCTGAACCATAGTCACTTGCGTGAATTTTTAGATTAGGGAGAACTTGTCCAAATATTGTTGGACCATAGCTTATAAATAAATTAATTCCTACAAAACCATTTAGTACTGTTAAGAAGCTTATTAAAATTAATTGAAAAAAGTAGGTCTTATTTCTTAACGCAGCTATAAAGTCTACAAACCTTATCTTCTCTCTTATCGAAGATGACGGTTGTGAGTCTGCAAAAAGTCTTTTATTAGTTTCATCTGCTAAAGCAGTTTTACCTTTAGAATAAAGCCATGCTGGTGAAAATGGCGCTATAAAGCTTACAAATAGCAACGAAATAGCTAAAGGTATTGCAAAAGCAAATATTAAACGCCAACCATAGTTAGCTGCCAACAAACTTGCTAATAAATTTGCAATAAATATCCCACTAGCTAATGATAGCTGAAATATCCCTGTAGCTCTTCCTCTAAAATTAACAAAACTAGCCTCTGCTATATATATAGGTATTACTGTAAGTAGAAAACCTACGGATATACCCTGAAATAATCTAGATAATAATAAAGACATATAGCTTTGTGACAAGATCATCAATACTATGGATATTGCAAATAAAAATGACCCTAAAGAAATAGTATTCCTTCTACCAAATAAATCCATTAAAAAGCCTGAGATAAACTTAGATATTAATGCACCAAAAAATACTACTCCCGCAATTTGTGAAAGTTGCAAAGGACTCAACATTAACTCTTGTTCTATTAAAGGTAGTGTTCCTGAAATGACTCCTATATCAAAACCAGAACAAAGCCCTGTTAAAACAATAAGGCCTAGAACTAACTTCTGATATTTATTTACTATCATTAGGCTTCCTTGGTTATTATCTGATTATAGGTTTCCATTACTATTGAGTCTGTTTTTGTTAAGTTTTTTGATATCTCATATAGCTTCTGGACTAAATCATCATACTCCACTTTAGGATGCCCTGTTTGCTCTAATAAATACTCTACATATCTAGTGCTTCTATCTATAAGCTTATTATTTGCTGGAGATACATAAGTCATAATATTACTTGTATATCTACCTAATCTACCCATTAATAAAGTTGAATGAGTATTTAGTAAAATTTTTAATAAAACTTGAGATGTAACCTCAGACATTTTTTTATGTCTTATAGAAAAACTTTTATCGTCATAAATAACTGTATAACCATTTTCATTTTTAATAACTTCAACTACTTTATGATTATTTAAGCTAGATCTTCTTTTAACAGCTTGAGCTGAAATATTAAAACCTTCTAATCTCTCAATTCCTGTATCTGCTATTGAGAAATCCCACTCTAGTGTTCTAGGTTTATGATTTAAAATTTTTGACCATGTATTAGTATTAGAGTCTTTTATCGATAAATAACAATAGCTTGTTTTATCTTCTTTATTATTAATATTTTCAAATGGTGTAACACTAAAAGTCGGCGCTCTTTCTGTTGTATCTGTAAGTATTGTTAAACCTAACTCATCATCTGTTATGTAAGTTGTAAAACCACCATTCCTATAACACTCAGATTCAAATGTAGTAAAATCTTTAACATCACTAGCATTTATAGACTTCACTCCGTCTAAAAGAGCATCTAACTCTTTTAAGAAATCAATTTTTTCAAATTGTGCAAATAACGCTAAACCAACAAACAATGTTTGTACAGTTGTTGCTTGCATTCTAGTACTACCTGCTAAAGCCATCGACTCTATAGTTAAGCTTAGACTCTTTACATCATCGGAAGTTATCAAATCATCTGATCTTTTAACTGATTTCAAAGATTCATCTGAATTACAATAAATAAGCCAAGGCTCAACTTTAGAATTAGCTTTTGCATATTCAACTGTTGACAGTACAAAAGGAGTTTCCCCTCCCTCTGTAACCCCAACCATTAAATCATTCTCAGAAAATCCAAGCTCTTTCACATGTCTAGTAGCATACTCAGGATGATCTTCAAAACCCTCAACTGATTTAACTAAGGCAGCATCACCTCCCGCCATAAATCCTATAACTTTATCTTTCAGGTTTGCTGGTGCATATCTTTTCCAAAGACTTTCTAATAAAAGTGCTAGTCTTCCTGTTGCACCACATCCAGATATAAAAACCTTATTAGTAATTAATGCTTTAGAAATATCGGATTTTAATAACTCAAACTCTTTAGAATATTCTTTAAGTTTTTCAATAACATCTATATCAACTGATCGAATCATTTCTATAGCTAGCTCAAGATCTATCTGAGATTTTTCAGCTAATCCAATGGTTTTAGGATTAGGTTTCTCTGTGGTCAAATGACCTAATCTAAACTTCTCTCTATTATCCCAAAAAAAAGACCAATCTTTTATTAAACCCATACCTACCTTCCTGTAATTTAATTACCAAAATTAACTTCTGCGTCTTATATCTTTTAAGCTTTGTTCAAACAATAGTTGACCATTTTCATAATATGTTACAAATTCACTTTTGGGATGATATTGACCAACTTTAAAACTCTCATCTAAAACTATAGTCTGATACTCTCCATTCTCATCTTTAATAAGATCAAGACGCCCTTTTTTAGACTTTTTAGTTCTATCTGTTATTGGGTTTTTATACACATCGAAGATTTCGTTTCCTCTTCTGATAGCTGAACATTTCATTGCAAATTTAAAACTATCTCTATTTATAGAAGATTCAAAGTTACCTTGCAGCAATGCTCCACCCATACCAAAGGCTATATTTTCTGCAGAGAACTTTATTTTTTTCATTGCTTCTAAGATTTTCTTAACTAAAGTTAGATTCACGCCATCACCTTGAATCAAAGCAACTTTATTTAAAACCTTATATCCTTTCGAATTAATTTTTACACCATAGCTTTTTTCTAATTCAACTAAAGCATAAGTAATATTATCAATTGCATCACCAGAGTCTGGTCGTATAACAAGATTTGCCTTCTGAGATAAAACTTTATCTCTTAAGTCTGTCCATGTTTGTATAGCTCCTTTAAAATCCCAGCTATCAGACACACAAGCATATAAAAGACTATTATCACCAAACTTATTTATCATATTTTCAAAAGCTTCTTTCTCATTCTCAAGCCCATGACCCCAGCATGTAACTGTAGAATGCTCACTAGCGGGTATAGAAAATCCTGCCATTTCTTCTGAATAGTAATCTCTACAAAATTTTAAAGCAGCTAATGTATCTGTACCCATAAAATTAGTAAGATGTGCTGCTCCACCAATCTGAGCAGACTCTTCACTTGAAACACCTCTATATCCAAAATCATGTAACATAAAGGGTAATTTATCTAAAGTATCTGCCGTTTCTTTTAGATATTTCTCTATTTCTATTTTTATATTGTAACTAAGAGTTGCTACTGTAATTGGATACCAAACTTTAAGCAAAAGAGTTTCTAAAAATCCCGGTAACCAGAAAAGCTCTTCGTCTGTACTTTCTATGGTCATAAGAGCATTTTTAGTAGGTATAACAATACCCTCTTTAATAGCTCTTATCCTAACTGGTAAATAACCATTATATTTATCTATAATCTTTCTAAACCCTTTTTCATAAAATGGAATACCATGCAGAGCTAAAAGTTCTTTAGCTTCATTTACCATCTCTATAGTTATCGGTTTAGATAAATATTTTTTAATATAATATTGAAGACCAAAGAACTTTGTTTCCTCCTTAAGATAAGGACCTGACGCTCCTCTACTTTCTATATAAAAATGAAGGTAATTAGTATTTTCAGGATATTGAAAAGGATGTGAATGCTTATAACTATCTGTCATTAAAAGGATATTTTGATCAGTCATTAAGCTACTAAAATCTAAAAGGTAGTTAGATCATTATATCTTATTACCCTCTGATATAAAAACTATTGCTTCTAACCCTCTTTTATTTTTCCTTCAACAAGTCTTAAGACTTTTTCCATATAGCCTAAAGAAAGCCCAGTTTTATCAAGCATTGGATTATATTCAGCTACTTCAAAACATACTAAATTATCATAATCAATTTTAGAGATAGTCTCATAAAAAACTTCCGGCTGAATTCCATTTTCCACTGGAGTGCCAACTGCATCCATCATAACAGGATCTAAACCATCTAAATCAAAGCTTATGCCAACATTACCATTTGTTGCTTTTGCAAGGCGATCAAACTCTTCTAAAAAGAGTTTTTCAAAATTCTGACTATTCAAATCTTTTTGATAATAAACCTTTACTCCAAGCTCATTTAAAAATTCTTCCTCTGCAGGCTCATAAGAGCGTATACCAAAGAAAACAATATTTTCTGGCTTCAGTTTTGGCTCATTATTTAATATGTGTGTAAATTCTTGATACCCATGACCAAGTAAGTGAGCCACCGGCATACCATGAATATTACCAGTTTCAGATGTATCTGGACGATGACTATCCATATGAGCATCTACCCATATTAAACCAAGATCATTTCCTTGTTTTTTTAAATGATCATAAACACCACTCCATGTACCTATAGCACATGAATGATCGCCACCTAAGGCTAGAGGAAATTTATTTTCGGATAATACATTAGATATTTTCTTAGCTACTTTAGTGAAATATCTTTCCATAGTATCTACTTCAATACGCCCACCAATATAATTAAAAATTTGCGCGTCTATTCTTCTATCTCTTAGAAGATTTAATAATACATAAGGAGCTCTTCCACATCCTATTTTACGACCAGCATTACCAATAGAAACTCCTATTGCTTCTACTTTTCTCATATTATTACTCCAAAATTATTATAGAACTGAATATAAATTTTTAGGATCTTTAATAGGCGGGATCATATTCATATCACTGCCAATCTTATATTTATCGGCCAAATCCAGAACTAACCTTAATGCTGAAAAGTCTTCAATAGCAAAACCAACTGAATCATAGATTGTAATTTCATCATCACTTTCGCGACCAGCCTTATTGCCTGAAAGTATTTCCCAAACTTCAGCATGGAGAACTTCTTTTACTTCTTGTGGAGAAAGATTTTGAATCTCTCCTTCAATCATAGATTGTTCTTTGTACTCTACAACAACCTTACCACGGAATAGTATTTTCATATCTAACTCTGTCTTACCTGGACAATCTCCACCAAGACCATTTATATGTACACCTTCTTTAATCCAATCATTCTCAATAACAATCGCGTGCAGCTTACAAGCTGTACAAACAACTATAATATCTGCCCCTTCACATGCTTCTTTAGCGCTCTCACATGGTTGAAGGTTTAAGCCAGAGTTTTTCATATTGTTAGCATACTTAATCATTGCCTTAGGATCTGTGTCATAGTATTTCACAGTTTCTATTGGTCTTATTAGTTTATGTGCCAAAGTTTGAAACTCACTTTGAGCACCAGTACCAATTAGAGCTAAAGTTTTACTATTTTTTCTTGCCAGATAATCAGTTGCTAAAATAGTTGCTGCCGCTGTTCTTAAAGCAGTTAAAAGTGTCATTTCAGATATTAATAAAGGATATCCATATTTGATTTCATTAAGTTGTCCAGTAGCTACAACAGTTTGTTTTCCATCAAATGGATTTCCAGGATGTCCATTCACACATTTATATGTAAATAGCTTATCATCTGCAGTTGGCATAAGCTCTAAAACCCCACCAGGAACATGCGCTGCGTACCTTGGTGATTTATCAAACTTATTCCATCTTATAAAATCTTCTTTTGTATACTGAACAAGATCTTTTACAAAATTATCAAAACCATGTTTTTGGACAATCTTAGCCATATCATCCACAGAAACTATTCTCATAAATAAACTCCAAGAATATAAAAAATATAACCATATAATGATATATGGAACCTAAGTAAAATTCCAGCTACCTCTATAAAACACTATTGAACATTACTTGATCGTATTTATCGACTTTAGTAATCCATAACAAAGAATTTTTGCCATGTTGAACTTTGACTTTCCTTATTTTTCCATCTATTTCAATATTATAGTAACCCTGATCTAAATTTATACTATATAACTGGACATTATTTGGTAATAGCAACCAGCTTCTCTGATCTGCAACTGTAGTAAGTTGAGAATAAGCAGTTGCAGCAACAGCTGCTAAAGCACCGTAATCACCAGATGACTGTATTGCTGCTACAGAAGCAGTTACTTTTGCTATAACTCTAGCTATTTCTCGAGAAAGAATAGCCGGATAATCATCACTTAATGACTTAGCCGCCATAGCAGTAGTATCAACGAGTAAGGATGTCTTATCTGAGTCTACTAAATTATTATCTTTAAAAACTTTTACACCTACAGATGGTTCTAAAACGTATTTATCATAATAAGGAAGAGATATTTTTTGTACTCCTGCCATTCTTGCAAATATTATTATTGGCAAATCGAATCTTTTTATCGATTCGACAAGCCCTTGCTCATATATAAGAACTAATTTTCCTTGGTTATCTTTATATAAAGGTGCTTCACCATAAAATGCCTTTCTTACCTGCTCATAATCTTTACTTACATATGGATTATTTGGCAATATTCTAGAAGCATTTTTCATAGATAAATGCACATTATTTAAGTCATTATCATAGGCTTGGTATATTAGAGCTTCCAAATAATATCCAAAACCATTTTCATAAGAATTAACTACTTTACTAGCAATCTCTTGAGTATCCCTAAACTGCTTAGTATTAACAAAATCTCTAGTGATATATTGAGATTCACCACCTCTAATGTCCTGTTTTGTTGTTCTTTTAATATCTTGAGCTAACTGTTTTGATTCAAAAGTAGCATATTGAGCATAAGATAAATTTCTTATACTTACAGCAGCATCTTCAATGTTCTTATTAATCAAAAAGTTTAATGCTCTATAGATATATAAAAAAGTTATTTCATAATCTTGAATACGGTACAGCCTTTCTTTATCACTTAAAGCAACTGATTGAATACCTGAAATAATATCTCTTACTCTAATTAAAGCTTGAGTTTGAGTTTTTGCTACATAGTCTGTAGCTTTATTATAATTTTTTTGTGATGTATCAACACTACCAGCAAATTGCTCAAATCTTCCAACCTCAAGAAATCCAATTGGTGAATCCACACTTTCTGATAAAAATACTTTTCTTAAATTTTGCTCTTCTTTTTTCGGAACTCCTGATCTTATAGAATCTTTAGCTGGCTTTATTTTGTCAGGGTGACTAGAGCTAAGAGTTGCGCAACCAGTAATAAAACTAAAAAAATATATATACAAAAATAATTTTAGAAATAATTTTTTCATGTTAAACATTTAGTTAGATAAATATGCTCTATCACCTTTTTGTATATTATTGATTCCACCTTCGATAA
This sequence comes from Francisella frigiditurris, assembly GCF_001880225.1. NCBI lineage: Bacteria > Pseudomonadati > Pseudomonadota > Gammaproteobacteria > Thiotrichales > Francisellaceae > Francisella > Francisella frigiditurris. The sequence continues at coordinate 1,771,061 of NZ_CP009654.1, forward strand.
CCTCAGCTATAGAATATTTTGGCATTACATCTATAACTCTAATTTTAGCGGATGGCTTACTATCCAATACAGTATGTTGCCCTGTAGAACTATCTTCTACTCTTCCTATGCCATATCTTATAGTATAGATACTTCCTTTTTTGACTCTTTCACCACCTTGATTAAGGTATATATTATTATCTACAATAGAAAGTACAGACAGTGGATAAATAGCTCCGATAACTTGATCTGCTATTTCTTTACCTATCTTATGGTACAGTCTATTTTCAACCTCTAGTAAAGAACCATTATTTGCGTCTATATATTCATTTGCTTCACTTGATGGTAGAGATACTGTAACAGTATTAGACCATTTCACTTCCATAGTAGCTAACTCAATCACTCTATAAGAAACTGTGGCTGAAACTCTCCAATTAGCGAAATTCTCCCCATAATAAGATGACTTCTTCTCATTTATACTTAAAGCTAAAACATCACCAGTCAAAATAAAGTCTGCTCCAATTTTCTGGCCTAGTTTTAGTTTATCTTCTGCTGAAGTAGAAGAGTTTATTTTTTGTATTTCAGACTGATAAATTGCTTCATCATCTTCATTTCGGTTTACTATTCTAAATTTTCTAGATTGAGTAAATTGAGCTTTTATAGCTTCTTCTAAACCTATTTTTACTACAGAAGTTGTTGTATCACCAGCATTTATAGCATCCTGCTTAACGTTAAATGGAACTATTGCAACTTTATACATATTAAGTTTAGATCTTTCATCAACTGGTTGATATTGCCCTAAATTTATAGATAATCTAACCTCATATCCTTCTTGATGTTTGATTTCATTCTCTATTGTATAAGATATGATTAAGCCTTTAGTTATTTTTCTAATTTCTTTTTCAAAGTTTTCTGTAAGAGCTATTTCTAAACTTCCTGAAGTATTTGGCATTTGAGTATTTAGATTATCTATTTCTTTCTCAATTTCTGCTTCATTGGCTTTTTCATTTTTATTAACTGTTTGAATCAAAGCATTTATAATAGCTTCGTGTCTTGTTTTTCCAAAGCCATCAACCAATATATGATCACTAGCTAAAGACAAAGATGCTACAAGCAATAATGTAATAAATACTAAAAGCACATTTCTTAACATAATACTTATCTCAAAATTAGAATTGATTTAAATACTCATTATCATCACTTTGCCTAATGATAACTTGACCATTTGTGGAAATTTTTCCGCTATCACTTGTTTGAGCATGTTCTCTACGATATTTATCATAATCAAAATTTTTGATAGCATTAGCTGTTTTAACTTGTTCAGGATTCCATCTTATAACTATGCCATATATTGGATTATTAGTACCTGGTAATGTGTATCTCCATTTTTTAACTGTTTTCAAACCTATTAAATCCAACTGCGCATGAGTTTGATAATAAGTTGAAAGAGCTTTTTCTATATCAGTTGTATCATCTCTTCTTAACTGATCTGTCTGTTTATTCTTAACTAATGTACTCGCTATATTTTCTGATAGAGTTAAAGCCTCTTTTGTAGACATTTGTCCAGCAACTAAAGTTACTATATTGGCTCTTGCTTGAATCTCTGCTTGTTTATAAGCATAACTAGAAGCTGAAACTCCTTGGATTTTAGCTCCAGTATAAGATCCTTGACCAAAAGATAAAATATATGGTTGATTATTTTCATCAAAGCCAACTCTAATACCAAAATCTCCCATCATATCTTCACCAGATTTATCTTTATATAAATCTGCTGTTGGCTTCCCACCCTTACCTTTTATTACAGGTTCATTGCCGTGTTTAATATCTTCAAACATCCCTTTAATTTTATCAGAGTAGATAACCACTACACCTACTGCAGCATTACCATCTTTTTCAACTACAAAAGTCTTTATTGGCAATAATCCTGATAAGTTTCCAAATCCAGTAGTTAAACTTTGGATTGTTGTTTGCTGATTAAGTAAAAGTTTTCTCTTTTCATCTGGTGAAGCAATATTACTTGGATCAACTCCATTTGCTTTAAGCTTTGCATCTAGTTCAGCTTCACTTAACGCCATAGTTTTAGCATCTATCGCAGCCTGTGTGCCAGCTTTAGGCTTATCAGAATCAGTATTTAATTCATTCGCTCCTGTACCCTGATTACTATTTATACTTAAAGATCTATCAACCTTTGTATTTGCAGAGATAAATGAAATATATTCTGCTTGTGCTTTTATTAAAGATTTTTCAAATGCTATTTGCACACCATCTGTATAGTTTGAGTTAGTCTGATTAAAAGAAGCTTCTCCAACAGCTGAACCAACATAAGCATATTTATCTCTTAAATTATTTTCATTAATATAAGCTTCCATAACATCTTCTAATATTTGCTCAGCAGTTCTACCATCTTGGTTTTGGACTGGTTTAGCATCAGAACTAATAGAATTATTCAAATCTGAAACATTATCAGTCTCTATATTTTTTGAGTCTGACTTAGTTTGCTGTTGAACTGATTGTGTATCATTAGTTTCTTGAGCAAATGCAGTGCTCATAAAAAGTGATGCTAAAAGCAAAGATGTTAAAATTTTCTTTTTCATATTACTCTCCATTTACATATCTTTAAAGAATTACCATCCAAATGTTGATCTAGTTTGTGATTTTCGTATTTGCTTATCATCTTGCCAGATTATTAAGCCTGTTTGTAAATCCATCATTTTCAATGTTGCTAAAAAGAATTTAGACCTTTTATCGCCATCTACATTTGTATTATCAATATCTTGAATGCTACCATAAACCATATACCTAGCACCAATGTGCTGCCCTAGCTTTATAGCTGTATTTTGATCAACCATGCCACTATTTGCTTGATATCCCAGCTGCTCTCTAACATTCTTAATTTGCTCCATATCTGTAACTTGGAACATATCGCTCTTTATAAGCTGGGTTTGTACTGTATTAGATAGCATATTTGTATTTATATGCTCTCTTGTTTCATTACGAATATTACTAAAGAATAAAGTTGGTCTTTCCATAGATGTTATTCTCACAACAGCTTTTGACGATAACATATCCTCAACCATATCCTTAGTCATGGCTTGAAGATCTGTCGAACTGAAGTTAATCGAAGTTGTATCTACACTATCAGACTTTTCATAATTGACACTTGTTTTACCACAAGAAGACAAAAGAAATATTGTTGCGACCAAAATACCAGAAATTAAATTATTTTTTTTCATATCAACATATTTCAAAGAATAATTAATAAATTATAACATTGATAAAAAATTTATAATAGTTAGAGTGACTATAGAGTTTTCTAATTTTCTTTTGATAAACAAACCTTTAAGAAATCGACAAAAGTATCTTCTAATTTACTCCTTACACCTGAACCTCTAATTAAATAAAAATTAGACTCCCCAAAATGGTATTCTTCAAGAACTGGTACTAATTTATTCTCATCATTCGAGTTTATAAATATATCAAAAGTATTAATAACGATAGCATCACTAAATGCGATTTTGACATCACAAAAAGCATTATTTAATATGAACCTAGGGTTAAAATTAAACTCTTCTTTTTTATGTGTTTTTTCAGATGTGGCTATTAATTTTGTTTTTATTTCCCCATTCTCTAAGAACCCAACCAAACGATGATCTTTTAATTCTTCTAATGTTTTGGGAATACCATTGATTTCCATATACTTTTTAGATACATATAACTTATTTTTAGTTTTTATTAACAATTTTATTGTATTATTTTGAGCAACTGGCTTATGAAAGCTAATTCCTATATCACAATTTTCTTTTAGTAAATCTATTGCTCCACCATTATAGGAAAAGATTAATATAACTTTTGGATATTTTAAGTAAAAATGTTTTAACTTGTTTAATAAAACATTATCAAAAAATTGCTTTGGTAAAGCTATTCTTAATACTCCTTCAACGTCTTTTGTTTTATTAACAATATCTTGTAAAGCATCGCTTGCATTTTGCTCTATACCTTCAAACCTTTCAAAAACCTCTCTACCTTGAGATGTCATTTCAATAAGTCCTCTAGAGTTTCTTCTCATTAGATTTATTCCTAATGATTCCTCTAATTGCTTTATTCTTCTAGATACAGTGGCTTGCGAAGTATTCAATGATTCAGCAAGAGCTGTAAATGATCCTAGTTTTATAAGCTTTATAAACAAAAATAAATCGTTATAATTCATACTTTATATTCCTTCTTGTATAGCAGATATACAATTTTGTATAGAGACAATACATTTCTCTCTACTTACAATTATATATAAAAGGAAAGTTTGATTCCTTTATTAAATTAATAAAACATATTAAAGGAGAAATTTATGAAAAAACATTTCAAAAAAATAATCCTAGGAAAAGCTTTAAAAGCACTTATCCCAAAGCTTTCATAACCTATATCTAGCCAAATATTCATAAATATTAAGTATTTGAATAAACTACTTATCTAAATTAGAAATATATATAATATTTTCACCAAAAAAGAAAAACTTAGAAAATATGTATATCCTTTATTCAATTCCAGGATCATGCTCTACAGCGATCGCGATTCTATTAGAAAAATTAAAAGTAGATTATAAAATAATCCATCGTAATGATGTCCCAAATTATTCTAAAATAGTCCCAACTAACCAAGTGCCTGCTTTAGATACTGGCGAAAGAGTTATTTCTGAGGGTGCTGCTATTACTTTATATCTACTAGATAAACATTGTGATTCATTAAAAAAAATATCTATAGAGGATAAGGGAGAGTTTTATCAAAAGTTAATGTTTAACTATGCTACCCTTCATCCTTCTTACACCCGTGCCACAGGTACAGCTAACGCTATGAAAGAAAATAAGAATATAGAAGTTTTACAAAAACTAGCTGATAAAATTTCTGAACTATGGGTAATAGTTGACAATCACCTTTCAGAAAATGAATTCATGTTTGGCGATGAAGCAACAATTGTAGACTATTTAATAACCATATATACCAAATGGGCAGCAAAGTTCTTTCCTTACTTAACTGTTACCACTGGTGAAAATGTAAAACGTTTAGCTAAGCAAATATCTCAAAGACCAGAATTCTTAAATGCTTGCAAAAAAGATGGTTTTAATTTTTAAGACTCGAGCTCACTTATTTTTTTCTTTTTTGCTCTTTTCTTTCTTTCTGAACGTTTTCTAGATGCCTTAAATTTAGCTCTTTTACTTTTTCTTGGTGTTAAAGATTTTTCCAATTCAGGATCAGTCTTACTATCAACCAATTCAAAATCTATATGGATTTTATCAAGATCAACTCTTACAACGCGTACTGTTATTTCTTGACCTAATCTAAATACTCTATTAGTTCTCTTTCCTATAAGAATATTTTTAGGCTCATCAAAAATATAATAGTCTCCCTTAATAGCCGAAACATGGATAAGCCCTTCTATGTACATATTTTTTAATTCAGCGAATATCCCTAAACCGTTAATATGTGCTATATGAGCATCTAAAACTTCTCCGATATAATCTTTCATGAAGTAGCACTTCAGCCAATTTTCAACTTGTTTAGAAGCACCATCAGCATTTCTTTCTTGATTAGATGCATTATCACAAATTGCAGCTAATTCTCCTGCTTTATAATCGCTGCCTCCATAGCCATATTCATCAATTGTTGATTTTATAAGCCTATGGACTACTAAATCAGGATATCTTCTTATAGGAGAGGTAAAATGAGTATAAGCTTTATATGCTAATCCAAAGTGTCCTTGATTATCAATACTATAAACAGCTTGATTCATACTTCTTAAAGTCATCAATTGAATATCATCAAAGTTTTTACGATCTTTAACACTTTCAAGCATTTCAGATATTGCTTGAGGTGTGACTTTTCCATCTTTACCTTGTGATAGATGTATTCCTTGAGAGCCCAAATATTTTTTTAGCGCAAGCATTTTTTCTTCTTTAGGTTCACTATGAACTCTAAATGGTGAAGTTTTTTTATGCTTAATCATAAACTTAGCTGCTGCTGTATTTGCTATAAGCATACATTCTTCAATTAATCTATGTGCATCGTTTCTATGTCTTGGAACTATTGACTCAATATGATTATGTTCATCAAGAAGTATTTGCGTTTCAACCGTATCAAAATCTATAGCGCCACGCTCATCTCTAGCCTGATGTAATATTTTATATAAATCATATAAAGTAAATAAGCTAGGGATAACTTCTGGGGATTTTTCTACAATAGAATTTTTCTTCTTATCCAACAAGTTAGCAACCTCAGTATAAGTAAGTCTTGCTTTTGATCTAATAACCGCAGAATAAAACTTATATCTTGAAAGTGCTCCATTACTACTGATATTCATTTCACATACCAGTGAATATCTATCGACTTTAGGTTGTAACGAACATAGTTCATTTGATAATTTCTCTGGTAGCATTGGTATTACATAGCCAGGGAAATATACTGATGTAGATCTCTTTTTAGCATCTAGGTCTAAAGCAGTATCTTTTCTTACATAATTAGAAACATCTGCTATGGCAACATATAACTTCCAACCACCAGTCTTTGTTTTTGTTGCATAAACAGCATCATCAAAATCTTTAGCATCTTCACCATCTATAGTTACAAAATCTAGTGATCTTAAATCCACTCTATTTTCTAACTTCACATCTTCAGATACTTTTTCTAAATATTTTAAGGCCTTTTTACTCCACTCCTCTGTTAAATCATACTTCTTACTAGCTATCATCATAGCTTCTTTAACAGGAGACATTTCTTCCACAATTCTTAAAAATCTTCCTACGGCTGCGCCTATAACACTTGGTTGAACTATAATCTCAGCTTCAATAAGCGAATGTTGCTCTATTTTTTCTCTAGGAGGCAATAAGATAATATTAGAACTTATATTTTTACTTACTGGTCTTAAAAAATGACCATCAAAGCAGGTATCATAATAACCAACTAAAGTTTTTGTATTTCTTTTTAAAATAGTTGTCACTTCTGCTTCTAATTGATTTTTCTTATTCAAACCAATAATCTTAGCTGCAACCTCATCTCCCACAAATAACATCTTTGAATATGTTGATGAAATAACTACTTCAGCTTGCTCAACATGAGAGAATAAGACTAGTCGCCCATCTTTATCAGATCTTACTTTTGATGTTATATATAGATGCTTATAATCAGCTAATCTATAAAATGATTTATCTTTAACAACCTGTCCATCTCTATCCATAGCCCCAAGTCTATTGATAAGACCTTCAAGCTGTGATCTTTTATCTATTTCCAAAGCTTGTGCAATATTCTCTATCGTTGCTGGAAAACCAAGATCTTTAAGATATTTGAGAATAAACTCTCTACTTGGAATTGGGTTGGTGTATTTTTGTGCCTCTAACTCTTTATTAGGGTCATTTTCAATATTGTATTTACTCACTTATAAATATATCCTGTTCAAAGAACTTTTTATTTTTTAATTTACCCTGATCAAACTCTGCAATTGCAATAAATATATCGTCACTATAAATTCTCACCACTCCATCTAATTCCAGTTTAACAGGTAACTTCCCTCTTTTTAACAAATCATCTTTAAGATTTTCTGCCAAATAATAAATTGGCTTATCCTCAAAAACTTTTTCTACATGATTAATGGTATCAATTTTTTGCCCTAAACTTAATGATTTTAAATTTTCTAGCTCAAAAGCTTGTTGAATATTAAAAGGTCCACTTGCAACTCTATCAAGTTCTATCAAATGCCCTCCACACCCTAACTCTCTACCAATATCTATAGCTAAACTCCTAATATATGTCCCCTTAGAACATTTAACTAATATTTTTATATTATCTTCTGCGAAAGATTTTAACTCTAACTTATATATGTTTATATTTCTTGGCTTTATCTCAACCTTCTCACCAGCTCTAGCTAGTTTATACAAAGGTTGTCCATTATATTTTAAAGCTGAAAACATTGGAGGAACTTGTTCAATTTTCCCTCTAAATTTACTTAATATTTTCTCTATTAAACTCTCACCTAAACTAGGTATTTGCTTACTTTCCGATATAATCTGTCCTTCAGTATCTCCTGAATCAGTTTCTACACCTAACTTAATTGTAGCCATATACTCTTTATCAGAGTCTAATAAATACTGGGCTATTTTAGTTGCCCTACCAAAACAGATAGGTAAAACTCCTGTAGCCATTGGATCTAAGGTGCCTGTATGACCAGCTTTTTGAGCATTAAATAGATGCTTAACCTCTTGAAGAACTTTATTTGATGATAAACCCTGGGGTTTATTAATCACTACCACCCCGTTCAAATTGAGTTTATTTCTTTTTTTCATACAGCTCCTTTTCTGCAAGCAATCTAATCATCTCTCCTGCAGCTAATTGCTCAGCCTTTTTTTTACTATCTGCGACGCCCTCTGTTTCCAAGTTAAACTCTTTTACTAAAACCTTTACAGTAAATATTTGCTGATGATCTTCCCCTTCAGTTTTTACAAGAGTATAGTCGGGTAACTCATAAGTATTTTGTAATAAAATCTCTTGTAATTTTGATTTGTTATCTTTTATCTTAACAACATCAAGATCTATATTTTCTAATATAGGTCTATACCAGCTAATCACACATTTTTTAACAGTCTCAAAATCACTATCTAAATATATAGCACCGATTAAAGCCTCTAAGACATCTTCAAGAATCCTCTCTCTCTTATGTCCTCCACCTTTTAATTCGCTTGCACCCAAAATTATATACTCATCAAGTCCTAACTTTAGAGCTAGCTGTGCTAAAGTATATCCTTTCACTAACTTAGTTCTTATCTGAGAAAGTTTACCTTCAGATTGTTCAGGAAACATAGAGAACAACACCTCTGCTATTAGAAATCCTAATATCGAATCCCCTAAGAACTCCAACCTTTCATAGTTTTTTTTACCTTTACTACGATGAGTTAGCGCTCTTATCGCAAAAGCTTGATCTTTAAATGAATAATTAATTCTTTTATATAGAGATATATAGTCTTTAGACATTATCTAAAAAATCCTACCTATTTCACCTAGTCTTACTGTTTTGTTATGGCTATCCCAGCTAAACCAGACTATTTTAGCTTTACCAACCAAATCTTTCTCAGAAACAAATCCCCAATAGCGACTATCTTCACTATTATCACGATTATCTCCCATAACAAAATAGCTTCCTTCAGGCACAGTTACCCCATCAAAATTAGTAGGTTGTGCTATACTCATCCAATCAACTTTGTATTGAACATCACCTAAATGCTCTACACAGACTATATCCTGCGACTCTCTATTTCCACCTTGATTATAGTAGTTTTTAGTATGATAGTCACAATCGGTATATTTTAAAGGCTCTCCATTGATAGTTAATCTCTTATCTTTATAAGAAATCACATCTCCAGGAACTCCTATGACCCTTTTTATAAAATCAACCTTAGGATTAACTGGGAAATGAAAAACAACTATATCTCCTCTTTTAGGTTCTCCAATAGGAATCAGCACCTTGTTAGAAAAAGGAGCTCTTATTCCATAAGCAGTTTTATCAACAAAAATAAAATCCCCAACAGGGAGTGTTGGTGTCATTGATGCTGTGGGAATTAAAAAGTTTCCAATTAAAAAAGTTCTTATTATAAAAACTGCTACAAAAACACCAAAAAGAGATCTCGCATAATCTGCTACTAATGGTGCTTTTAAATTATGATTTTTATAAAACTGTCTTTTCTCTTTTTTAGATAGTTTTTTTAATTCAGCCTTATAAGGCTGAAGTCTTGATCTTTGAAAGAAAAGTAAATCAATTAAATAAATAATTCCTGAAGCAATAGAAAGAAACAGTAACCAGAAAGTAAAATTAAAACTCATTTATAAAACTTAAATCTTTATACATTCAACAATATAAAAGCAATCAGCTTTTTTACTTTTCAATTTTATCTTTTTGAATGAAATAACCAACTCCCCTTATTGTTTGAATAAAATCAGACATATTTATTTTCTTTCTGAGATTATGCATATGAACCTCAAGAGTATTAGTATCCATTTCTTTATCAGTCGAATAAACTTCTTCTAATAACTGTGTTTTTGGTACTACACGACCTGCATTATTCAATAAAATAGAAAGTAAAGCTAATTCTTTCTTAGAAATAGGAATAATTACACCTTTTCTAGTTACAGTCTCAGAAGCTGAGTTAAAGCAAAAGTCTCCAAACTTAACTTCTTCATTTATAGTTTTATTTGCTTTAGCGGCAACTCTACGAGAAATTGCCTTTATTCTAGCAACAAGCTCTTCTAATTCAAAAGGCTTAGTTAAATAGTCATCAGCCCCTAAATCTAAACCTTTAACTCTCTCTTCTAAACTATCTCTAGCAGTCAATAATAATATAGGTGTTTTAACACCCTTATCTCTAGCATGCTTTAACACTTCAAAACCTGTTCTTATAGGTAAGCCAACATCAAGCACAACGACATCATAAAGACCTGATTCGATAAATAATTGAGCAGCCTCACCATCAGAAACTAAATTAACAGAATAACCTTCTTTTTGGAGAGCTTCTAATAGCCCCTCACCCAAATTCAAATCATCTTCTACAACTAATAGTCTCACTACACAAACCTTTTATTTGTATTTAATATTTAACTAGATGTATTATACAGTAACAAATAATTTTTTTTAAACTTTTTTAAAGTTAAGATTAATAGTGAGGATAATGCAAATGAATGCTGTTAACTTTAATAAACTTTATTCTGATTTTCAAAATTTTTTTACTTTATGTCACTACACAGATGATGCTTTAAAAAAAGAAGTTTTGGATAGAGCACATCAAGAAAAGGATTGTAACAACTTTAATTTTTACTTTAGAGGGATAGTATTTAAATTTGAAATAAATAATGAAGATATTAAATATGTAGGCTATGAGAAATAGGACTACTTAGCCATTTTTAAGGTAAATACATAAGGAATTACCAAGGCCAATACTATTCCGCCAAGGAGCAAAGAGTCAAAATACAACACAGACATCTCAGAATTATCTAATGGAATAAAACCAACTACAACAGCTATAACACATCCAATGATACCCAAAGTAGACATAACAAATGTACCTATAGCTCCTTTGAAAATTTCAAATTGACCTTCCTGTAAGGGCTGAGTTAACTTGAGCTTGAGTGCTGTAGCAAACATCCCCATATATGCAATTACTGCTAACTGAGCAGTAAGATCACTCAAGTACCAATATGCTGAATGAACAGAAGGCATAAATATATAAAAGAAACAAAATATAGTAAATATAAGCCCTTGAAACACTAAAATCTTATCGGGAGCATCATTTTTATTAGTCTGACTGAAAACAGCTGGTAACAAATTATCTTTACTAACAACCATGAAAGCTCTAGATAACCCCATTATCCATGCAGATGTTGTTGTAAATGCCCCAAAAATTAATGTGATAGCTATAAAATAAGATAACCACGGCATACCTATCTGTGAAAAGAAATAATGAAAAGAAACCATGAGACCTGTCACAATATCAACATCACCTATCTCAAGCTGCTCGCTTACCAAAATTACAGCTATATTAGACAAGATCAATGTCAATAGAATAACGAAACCTGAAATTAATAAAGCCCTAGGAAAATTTTTCTTAGCATCTCTTACATTAGCTGCATGAATAGCACTCATTTCCAAACCAAACAAGCTAAACATCACTGTAATAAATAAAGCCCAACTTCCTACATTATTTCCTGAAGGAACAAAATCATTAAGGCTTGGCATTGTTATATTATTTGTATGAGTTGTTGACCACACAAAAGCTATTAGAATTATAACTATCATAGGCAATAAAGTTCCTATAACAGCACCTAATGTACTAACTGTACTTGATGTTTTTATTCCAAAAAGATTTATGGCTGTAGCACTCCAAAACATAACCAAGCTCATCGACATCATATACCAAGGATTAGAGACTAGATCATTAGCATTTTGCCCCAATAAAGGTGCCATAACATAAGCAATAACTCCGGCAAAGAAACCACATATTGATGGGAACCATACTAGGTTATAAACCCATTGAAGCCATAAAATAACAAAACCAAATCTCTTTCCAAAAGCTTTTTTAACCCAGATATAAATACCTCCAGTTTCATCTGAAGAGCCCGTAGCCATTTCAGCTGTTAACAATGCACAAGGTATTAGAAAAAATATAGCTGCAAGAATGTAAAAGCTGATTACAATCCAACCAGCTTGGGCCGTTATTGAAATATTTCTCAAACTATCGACAGCTATTATATTAATCATAACTAGACGAATAAGACCTAGTTTTTTACTAGTCAAAATTTGTTCCACAAAGATCTTAAAAAAGTTTATACGATATAGCATTTTAGTATATACTTTATACCGAATTAGAACAAGGGATCATTAAGTTTAAATTAAGATGAAAAAAGTAAAATATTTAACACTTGCTTTAATGCTTACTTCAGCTTCAGGCCTATATGCTAAAGATAGTAAATATATTTGCAAAAATAGCATTTTAAAAACTCCAATTCCTAAAGCTGATGAAAGACAAATGCTAAACTTTACAAACTGGGCTGATTATATATCACCAGATATTATCCCTTGTTTTTCTAAACTCAGTAATACTCAAGTAAAATATATCTATACTTCTGATGACAATATGACTAGAACAAAAGTTTTAACAGGATCATCAGGTTTTGATTTAATTGAGCAAGGCTCTCTATACTTACCAAGCGAAATCCAATCAAAAGCTCTTGTAGAGTTAGATAAATCAAAACTACCAAATTTAAAATATAAGAATGATATTATCTATAGTAAAATTTCAGAAATAAATGATCCAGATAATAAATATGGCGTAGTTTATAGCTATGGCACAACTGGACTTGCCTATAATAAAGAACAAATAGAAGAAAGGCTAGGTAAAAATACCATTCCGAATAGTTGGAATTATGTTTTTAACCCTAAATATTTAAATAAGCTTTCTGACTGTGGCGTATCTCTTTTAGATGAGCCTGAGCAAATTTTTGGTAACTACTTCTTCTATAAAGGTATAGACCCAAATACAACAGATAAAGCAGCCTATGAAGAAGCGGCTTTATATCTTATTGATAATGTTAGACCTTATATTAAGTATTTTGATAGCAATAAATATCAAAATGACTTTACAGCTGGAAATCTCTGTTTAGTGATGGGCTATTCTGGTGACGTGGTAAGGTCTGTTGAAAGAGCAAAAGAAATAAATCCAGATATTACACTAGAATATGTTGTCCCTAAAGAAGGCACTAACATATGGTTTGATATGCTAATGATTCCTAAAGGAGCTAAGAACTTAGATAAAGTCTATGAGCTAATGAATTACATAATTGATCCATATGTTGCGGCTCAAAATAGTAATTATTTATATCAACCAAATGCTATGACTGGTAATGAAAAATACCTATCAAAGCTATTTGATGATACAAATATAAAACCCTCTAATGAAATGCTAGAAAAAATGTATGTTTTAAATATTCACGATGCTGAAACACAATCTTTTATTAGCAGAATGTGGATGAATGTAAAATATGGTATAAGATTCGAACCTAAATTTTATAAAGAAAATAAATCAAATTAATCCTAAATTTTCAAAACCAATACTATCTAATGCTCCATATAAAATAACAGCGACAGCATTAGATAAATTTAAACTTCTACTGTTCTTATTCATAGGAATCTTTATTTGTGTTTCTCCTAAAGATTCTAAAATATCAGCAGGCAACCCCCTAGTCTCTGGACCAAACAAAAGCATATCATCTTCAGAAAACTTTACTTGATGATAATAATTACTAGCTTTAGTAGTACAAGCCCAAATCTGTTTATCTTGGTTCTGCTCAATAAAGTCTTTAAAGTCTTTATATATTTTAATGTCCGCAAACTCATGATAGTCTAATCCGGCTCTTCTTAACTGTTTATCATCAAGTTTAAATCCCAATGGTTCTATAAGATGGAGATTAGCTCCCACATTAGCACATAAGCGGATTATATTACCTGTATTTGGTGGAATCTCAGGCTCATAGAGAACAACATTTAACATATCTAAAATAAGAAAAGCTTAGAGTCTAAATATTATAAACCCTAAGCTTTTAAGAATAAATAATTGATTGTAGTAAATATATTAGTTAGAAGCTTCTTCTTTTAAAGGAGCTGAAACACTTGCTTGAGCTCTTTGATTGTAACCTTTGTTCTCAGAGTTTGTATTAGGAACTAATGGAAACTCATAACCGAAACCTTTTGTATCGATCTTAGTATCATCAAGACCTAGTTGCTTCATATAGTTAGAAACAGCTGCTGCTCTTTTCTCAGAAAGGTCTTTATTATATTTCTCATAAAGAGGACCCGTTTTACCTTGAGAAGCATAACCTTTAACTGTTACTTTAGTTATATCATAACTATTTACAAATTTAACAAAGCTAGCTATTGCAGCTTTACCTTTAGCATTTAAATCAGCGCTATCATAAGCAAACTTAGTATCTAAATATACAGTAACATCATCACCATCAACTGTATAGCAAGCAACACCATCTTTAGTTAAGTTGAAATTACCTTCACACTGCTTGATACCTTCAGGAAGATTGTATTTACCTTCATCTATAGTTGGTAAAGCAGCCGCACCAGTAGTTTCAGCAGCAGTTGTAGCGCCATTATCTTTAATATTAGATGTATTAACTTTATTGTCTTCTCCACCAAATAACCAAGTAATACCACCACCTATCATGTTAGTACCAGCTCTTGCACCTGGTTGTTGACCACCACCAGCAACAGCATTAGGAGCCATTGTTTGAATATATCTATAGTCAGCAGTTAATTGAACGTTTCTAGAAAGCTCAAATTTAAGACCTCCACCAACATCCCAAGCACCTGTAGCTTGACCTGCTAAGTTAGCCCAACCAGCACCACCAGCAGCATATGGAGTAACCATTGTGCTATTACTAAAGTTAATAACACCTTCACCTAAGCCACCGAACATACCACCGTAAGTAGCGAACTGATTATATTGAACACCTAAATATTTGTTGATGTTATAACCAACTATACCGTTCCAACCACCAGAGGCACCAGCTTTGTTATTGAAATTATTAGCAAAACCATTAGCTTGTACACCTAAGTACCATTGTCCTGTTCTATCTTGAGGACCCCAAGTGTTATCACTGTTAGTTACGCTTCCCCAAGTGCTTCCAAATGCATCCATTATATTATCAGCAAAAGAAAAACTAGTTGTACCTAACAACAAAGATGTAGCAATAGCAATACTTCTTAATTTCATCAAAAATCTCCTCTATAGATTTTATAACATTTAATAAAATTTTCTTGACTGGAAATAGTCAATGCAAATATTCTAGATAAAAGAAAGTTCATATTCAAGAAAAATTTTAAGAAAAATTTAAGTTAATAAGATTTTTAATTCAGAAATAAATTAAGAAACCTTTTAAACTAAACTTATCTATCTATTTTTAAATTATTAAAGAATTTAATATTTTAATAAATCTGCTATAAAACTTGCCAACTTCTTCATAACTTAATTCAAATAAATTTTTGTTATTAATTTGAAGTAAGCTTTTTATATTTTGACATTAAATCTTCTTTTGTCTCAATATAATCAGGATCAACAATTATACACCTAATTGGACAAACTTTTGTACATTGAGATACAGAGAAATGCCCTACACACTCAGTACACTTATCAGGATCAATTTCATAATATTCTTCACCTTGTGAAATTGCTTGATTAGGACATTCAGGCTCACAAATATCACAATTTATGCAATCATCTGTTATTAATAAAGCCATTACTATCCTCTTTGCACTTTATTTTTCAGCTCATCATATACACATTCAGGAACAAATTCTTTGAGCCTAGTATAATCATGAATTGCTACAGCTCTAACCATCGTAGAAGAAATACAAGAGAAACTCTCACTAGGAGTTAAAAAGACCGTCTGTATAGAGTCATCTAATTTACTATTTATACTAGACATCTGATATTCATAATCGAAATCAGAAACAGCTCTTAACCCTCTCAAAATTGCACAAACATTATGCTTTTTTGCAGTATCTACCAAAAGTCCTGTAAAACTTATAACTTCAACTCTACTTTCATTTTTAAAAACAGTTTCTACTAGTTTCTTTCTATCCTCTAAGTCAAATAAAGTATTTTTTCCATAACCTGTAGATATAGCTACAACGATCTTGTCAAAAATACACAAACCTCTTTTGATTAAATCAAAATGTCCATTTGTAATAGGATCGAAAGTTCCAGGATAGATTGCTATTTTTTGCTTCATACAGTCTAAAATAACCCCAGCTCTAGCTTAGCTTCTTCTGTCATTAATTCAGAATTCCAAGGCGGATCAAACACCATAATAACATCAACTTTATCAACATTTGGTAGCATAGCCACTCTAGTTTCTACATCTTTCATAAGAATAGGTCCCATTCCACATCCAGGGGCCGTTAATGTCATATCAACAATAACATGGAAATTACCATTTTCTAATTCTCTAGTAGAAACATTGTAAACCAAACCTAAATCAACAATATTAACAGGAATTTCTGGGTCATATACTGTTCTCATCTGGTCCCAAATAGCATCCATATTTATTGGATCGCCAGGCTTAATATCATACTTTTCTACTGGATACTTAACTATCGCTTTACCGATAGCATCAGCGTCTTTACCATCCAAATGAAGAAGATTACCATTTACATTTAAAGTAAAACTTCCCCCTTTATCTTGAGTAACTAGTGCCTCTTGCCCTGGCATTAATGTAATTTCATTACCGAAAGGAACTGCAACAGCTACAACCTCTCGTCTTATAATAGTAACATCTGTTGGTTTCATCAAATCACTCTCTATACAGTAAAACTTTCACCACAACCACAACGAGCAGACTCATTTGGATTTGTGTATTCTAATTTATATAAGCCAAAATCATGCTTAACATAGTCTATTTTTAAACCATTTAAAAAATCTCTAGATTTATTTGAAATAAAAAACCTTATATCAAATAAACTTGTTTCTGTGACATCATTTGGTTTTTCTTTAACAAACTCAACATCATAAGCAAGTCCAGAACATCCCATAAGTTTAGTGCCTATATAAACACCTACACTTCCTCTCTCTTTTTCAAGATGTTTTCTAAAATGCTTAGCTGCTGCTTCTGTAATATTTAAAATATTATTATTAGGGTCAAATACCTCAACCATAAATCCTCTTTAAAATATAAATGTTATTTTAATTGTTTTATCACTCTTTTTAAAGCTATCACAAATGTATCAATCTCATCAAAAGTATTATACATTCCAAAAGACATTCTAACTGTAGAAGTTAAACCAAATCTTTGCATAAGCGGATGTGCACAATGTTGCCCAGTCCTAACGCAAATGCCTTTAATAGCTAATAATTCGCCTATATCACTAGCATGACAACCATCAACAATAAAAGTGATCACACCAGCTTTGTGTTCAGACTCACCAATGATTTTTAAGCCTTCAATCTCTTTTAATAACTCAGTCGCATATTTCAGAAGCTTTTGCTCATGCTCTTCTATATTTTTCATCCCTATGGAATTTATATACTTAATCGCTTCCCCAAGCCCAATAGTACCTATTATATCTGGTGTTCCTGCTTCAAACTTAAGTGGCGCCTTAGCAAAAGTAGTTTTTTCAATGCTAACCATATCAACCATATCACCACCATATCTAGCTGGGGGCATCTGATCTAAAAGCTCATATCTACCATATAAAGCTCCTGCTCCAGTAGCTCCATATAGCTTATGTCCTGAGAAAACAAAAAAATCACAACCTAAATCTTGCACATTCACAGATTGATGTATTATAGCTTGCGCACCATCAACAACAACTAAAATTTCTGGATTAATTTTCTTAACTTCTTTAACAATCTCTTTTATTGGATTAATAGTTCCTAATACATTCGAACACTGTGTGATAGCTAAAACCTTCGTTTTATTGGTGACCAAAGATAGAAGTTGTTCTATATCTAAATCACCATTATCTTTTACTTTTGCAACTTTAAATTCTAGCTCATTTTTGTAACACAACATTTGCCATGGTACAAAGTTTGCATGATGCTCCATCTCAGTAACAATAATTTCATCGCCTTTGGTTAAATACCATTCCCCTAGTGAAGAAGCTAATATATTTATTGAATCAGTAGTTCCTTTTGTTAAAACAATCTCTTCTTCTCTAGGTGCGTTAATAAATTCTTTAACTAATCCTCTGACTCTTTCATACTTGCCACTTGCTTCTTGGCTTAGAAAATATACGCCTCTATGGACATTAGCATAGCTAAAAGCATAGGCGTCAGCTATAGCGTCAATAACAGCCTTAGGCTTTTGTGCAGAAGCTCCAGTATCAAAAAAGATAACGGGCTTATCATTTATTGTTTGACTAAGAAAAGGAAAATCTTTTCTTACTTTTGCAACATCATACATATTATTTTAAATACTTAAATTATTCTAAAATAAGGAACGAAACAATTATACTAGATTAGTATAATTTTACCACTATTGAAATTTAACAAATAGGAACATTGACAGCTAAGCCGCCTAGAGAGGTTTCTTTATACTTAGTATTCATGTCTAAACCTGTCTCAAACATAACCTTAATAGCATAATCTAAACCAACAAAATGTTTTTCTCCACTATCTAGATGAGCAAGTTTTGCAGCATTTATGGCCTGAACAGCTCCCATTGCATTTCTTTCTATACAAGGTATTTGCACCAATCCACCAATAGGATCACAAGTAAGTCCAAGATTATGTTCCATAGCTATTTCAGCTGCTGATTCGATGGAATTAACATCACCGCCAAGCAAAACACAGTATCCTGCCGCTGCCATGGAGCAAGCAACTCCAACTTCTCCTTGACATCCAACCTCAGCTGCGGAAATTGAAGCACCAGTTTTATATAAAATACCTACTGCTGCACAAGTAAATAAATACTCTTTAATTACTTTCAGCCTCTTTGACTCATCAGTGATATTATTAACTTCTAAATAATACTTCAAAACAGCTGGTATCACTCCAGCAGCACCATTTGTTGGTGCAGTAACAACTCTTTCACCACAAGCATTTTGCTCATTTACAGCTATTGCATAAGCATTTAGATAATTAAAGTCTGTTATTTCAATATTTGAATCTCTAAGTTTTTTATATAAACTTGGAGCTCGTCTTCTTACTTTTAATCCTCCAGGTAGAATTGCTTCTTTAGAGGTTAGACCTTTCTCTATAGAAAGCTCCATCACATTCCAAATAGCATTTAGCTTTTCTATAGCAACCTCTTGACCAAAAACTGCTATTTCATTATCAAACATTAATTGAGCAATACTCTTATTAGTTGACTCACAAAGTTTAGCTAATTCCTTCATGGTTGCAAAACGATATGGCTTATTACAAGTTATTTCTGTAGGAATTTCATCTTTCTTTATTTGCTTTTTATCAACGATAAAACCACCACCTATAGAAAAATATTCTTTTGATGTGAGAAGTTCATCATTATTAAAAAGAGAAAATCTCATGCCATTCGCATGTTCAGGTAAGAACTCTTTAAAGTGAAACTCCAAATCCCTATCATAATCAAAATCTAATATATATTGATTTTTTATATTGATTTTTTTATTTATGAGACACTCCTCATATAACTTTTTAGCCAGCTCAATATCAATCGATTCTGGCAGAAAACCCATAATCCCTAAAATAGAAGCATAATCAGTTTTATGGCCCTTACCAGTTAAAGCAAGAGAGCCATATAAATCAATTTTTATTCTAGTAGTATCCTTTAGAAAATTTTCATTTATAGAAACAAAATCACAACCTGCTCTCATTGGACCAATTGTATGAGAAGATGATGGACCTACGCCTATTGAAAAAAGTTCAAAAGTGCTTTCCATAAAACACTCCTTTTTTATTTAAAAATAACTGTTTTAATCTTCAATGATATTTCTTTCATCACCAGCATTTTTTACAAAAATAACACATCTTGGATGGCTAACCATAACATATAAAACTATCCTTTAGACAAAATCATAATATCACAGTTTAGCAATAATGTAATTTTATTTAATAGCGCGTTCTCTAGCCTTCCAATCAGGCATATATTGCTCTATATATTTATAAAATTCTTTACTATGATTTGGATGAGTTAAATGAGCGATCTCATGCAAAACCACATACTCAACGGACTTTATATTTCTTAAAATTAAGTCAACATTTAAATTAATAGTTCGCTTTACATGATTACAAGAACCCCAACGTGTTCTCATCTTTTTTATCGATACTCGCTCTATTTCTTGACCAGTAATTTTTAAATATTTTGCTACTAAATTATTTAAAATAATATCAGCTCTATCAAAGATAAATTCATGAAATAACTTTTGTTTAAATTTAATATTATTTATAACACTACTATTTAGGTAGAATTCTAAAACATCACCTTTCTCTAAAATTAGATTATTTACTGAATCTATTATCTGAACACTATATCTTTCACCAAGAAAATATACTTCATCCATATTAGAGAATGTTATTTGAGAATAGTCAAACTTGTTATTTAAACTAATTCTATTTTGCTGTTTTTCTATCCATTTAGCTTTCTCTTTTAATATATCTAAGATTTTCGTTTGAGAAATACCTATTGGAGCTATAACATTTACACCTGAAGCTTTTACAGATATTTTTAAATTTTTGACTCTTTTATAAGTTATTTCTATATTATCAAACATTCTTTACTTCGTAATAGTTATATTTTTCCAACTTCCTGGTAAATGCACACCATTTTGTTTCCAATAGCTCATAACAAAATACCTAGATGGTTCTCCAGTATCCTTATAATCTTTCATATTTGAAAAATCAAAACCATCGCCACCTGTTGCTAAGAAATCAACTGTTGCTACTTTATATATGCAATCATCTTCTATAGATTTGCCATCTATAAGAATCTTCTGGATATCTCCATTAGAACTAAGAAATACTTGAGTTCCCGCAATTACACCAAGCTCTTCCTTGCCTTTAGGAAGACTATGCTCCACTATTTTTCTAACATCACTACCTTTTAATTTTAGAGTCACTACCATATTATCAAAAGGTAGAGCTTCATAAATCATTCCATATGTAATTTGACCTGCTGGTAGAGACCTTCTAACACCATATGTATTTTGCAAAGCTATATCACTATTAGTAGATTCTTTCATAATCTTAGCTATCAAATATGTAAGTTGAATGTTATAAAATCCATTATCTGCTGGCTCATTTGATAACGCTTCTGCTGATGTTGCAATAACCTCATTAAGCTTCTCTTTCGTCTGATTATAATATTTATCAATAATCTCTAAAACTTTTAGATCATTTTTTAGATTTTCTGTTGCTAATGCTAAATTAATAACCTCAGGTGTAACTGTGCATAAATCTTTCTTAGTATGACAATCATAGTGTAAAACTCCAATATCCTTACCTTGGCTAGCTCCTTGTATAATAGCCTCTCCATTGAGAAACCCATTTACAAGTTTATGACTATGTCCAGAAATTAATGCCGAAACTCCTTTTACATTTTTAGTTACATAATCTATTTCTGTTTCATTATTAAGCTCTTTTCTCGGAGATAAATAGAAAATTTTTCCACTTGCATCTTGCTCTGTAGGAATATGCGTTAAAAGAACTATAGCATCTGGCTTTAGTAAACCATTTTTTTGATAATTATTAATATATTCAATCCACTTATTAGAACTTTCTACTGGATTAGTGAATTCAAGATTACTTATATTTTTTTCTGCTGTTGTTTCTGGAGTCTCTAAAGTAGCCAGGCCTATAAAATATATAGTCTTACCATTATCAAATGTTTGATATCCATAAGGTTGTGTATAATCAAGCGACTTTTCTGTTCCTTCATAAAATATATTTGAAGCTAAATATTCAAAATCATTATTCGACCAAACTTTAAACCACTCCTGACCATAGTCAAACTCATGATTACCTACTGCAGAAAATTTCAAATCAATATAATTAAAAAACTCATTTACTACTTTTCCATGAGATATATTTGAAATAGCTGTTCCTTGATAATTATCTCCTGCCGATACCACTATTAGATTTGGATGAGTTTTTTTATAGTCTTGGATAAAAGTAGCGATTTTTGCTGCTCCGACCATATTACCATTAGGTTGCATTTGTCCATGAAAATCATTCAATGATAATACTGTCATATCATCATAAGCAAATACTATAGATGAACTAAAACACAAAGCTATAACAAAAAATATTTTCTTCATTTAACACCTAATATTGATTTGACTGATAAGACCCAAGAACTTTTAAAAAAGTGCTATTTTTTAGAGTTTCTAATAAAGCTTTTTGGACATTCTCATCATCCTCACTTCCTTCAAAATCAATAAAAAATAAATAATCCCATGCTCTATCACGTGAAGGCCTAGATTCAATTTTCGTTAAATTGACTTTATATTTACCAAAAATATTTAATATCTCAACAAGTGCATTTGCCTTATCTTCAACTGAAAATATAATTGATGTTTTATACTTATTTGAACTATTTATTTTATCTAAATTTAAGTATCCCATTAGGAAAAATCTTGTAAAATTAAAACTTTCATCCTCAAATTGACTTTGTATAATCTCTAAATTATAAGTTTCTGCTGCTAGCTTACTAGCTATAGCTAGAAGATTCTTTTTCTTTCTCTCTGAAATATATTTGGCCGCACCTGCTGTGTCACCGAACACTTGTGGAGATAATCCCATTTTTTTAAGGCTGTTTGAGCATTGTGACAATGCTTGAGGATGAGATATTACACCTTCAATCTTTGAAAGATTACTATCTTTCAAGCCCATTAAACAATGTTCTACTCTTAACACAATTTCAGATTTTATTTTAAGATTACTTTTTATCAGTTCATCATATGCTGGAATAACTGATCCTGCTAGAGAGTTTTCAACTGGTAACATTACAAAGTCAGCGCCACCTTTAATAACCTCTTCTATTGCATCATAAAAAGATAAACACGGTTTTGTTTCAATATTATCTATGCCTTGAGATTTGAAAAAACTTATTATAGCCTGCTCAGAATAAGCTCCATGTTCACCTTGAAAAGAAATTTTTATCATAAAAAATAATATTTTTAAATTCTGAACTAATAATACAGGTTTATAAAATAGTAGACAATAAAATGAAAAGTTTTTCGAACTTATTATACGTAATTATCATTAGATATAGCTTGCTTTATACCTTCAAGCATTTCATCTCCTGGTAAACAAAGATATTTAGCTATGGTTATCGTTATAAAACTTATTACCAATAAAGCTAATGTTGAATAATAAAAATTAAGTAGTCCCGTCCCACCAAATGTACTGAAATATGATACTAATGTAACAGCTACAATATAAAACCAGAACCATATAGACTCTCTAAAATTCCAATGGATATCTTCTGATTTATCATGTCTAAATATTCTATATGCTCCTAACATTACTATAGCAATAATTAATGCAACACCTGCTTTAGATATTATAACCCAACCACTCCACAAAAATACCAAACTTGCAGCAAATATACCTAAAGTACATATTAAATAAGCAAATTTAAGTCTAAAAGGCCTATGTATATCAGGTAGATGATGTCTTAATGCCATTGTAGATGTCGATCCAGTAACATATGTTAAGGCAATAAGAGAGGTTAAAAAAGTTGCCATTTCTTGCCACCCTGGAAATGGTGCAAACATTACTAAAGCAATCAGAAAGTTAAAACCTATAGCATACACTGGCTTTTTAGTAATTGGAGTTAGTTTACCTAATATATTAGGCAAGTAGCCATTAGCAACCATTGCTCCTAAAGATTTTTGAGCAATACTGAAATATATCAAACCAGCCATAAGTGGAAATACTATAGCTCCAAAATACAAAGGATACATAACCCACTTCTCTCCAAAATGCTGGGCCATTACAGCAAACGGTCCAAAGCTTGAAGTTGCTTCACCAGATATTGTTATAGTATCCCAATTATTCCCATGAACATATTTAGACATTACCAACAAATATGCAAACTGTAAAAACAAAAAAACTACTAGACAAATTAATATAGCTCCAATAGTTGCAAAAGGTATAGATTTTCTAGGGTTCTTAGTACTTCCTGCTAACTCAACTATAGTTTTAAATCCCGTAAAAGCGTATGCAATACCTCCAACAGAAACAGCTGCCAAAACACCGTCAAAACCAAATGGTATCATCTCTATTGGCTCTGCTTTAAGATCTTTTAACGCTGGAAGTGTAAAACAAAAAACTATAAAAACTATAGATATAAAAACTGGAACTAGTACTTTAAATAATGTAATAACATTATTTATTTTAGCTAACCATTTAAGTGAATAGAAATTAATAATACAAAAGCCCAAAAGCATTATTGTTGCAACAGGGAAACCAACTACAGATAGCGCCCCTTCTTTTGAAGCATTAATTAAATCAGGATAAAAAACTGCTAAATATTGAATTACTGCCTGTACTTCAATAGGTGCTAATACTAAATAAGATATCCAAGTAATCCATGCAAAAATATAGCTAGTAAGCGTACCATGTGTAATATGAGGTATTCTAGAAGTCGATCCTTCAACTGGCACTATTGTACAAACTTCGGCAAAAACCAAAGCTATAAACAGCATTAATAAAGCACCAATTATCCAAGAAAAGAAAGAAGCAGGCCCTGCTGTTTGAGATGTATATTGAGCTGCGAACATCCACCCAGATCCCATAATCGCACCAACTCCCATAGCCACTAAACTAAAGGTTGAAAGACTTCTTCTTTCCACAAAATCTCCTTGAAAATTAAAAACTAATTCAGAAAAACATTAAATTACATTCTACTTTTTTTCTAGCACAAAGTAAAGAAAGCTCATTTATACAAGCCTTCTAACAATTCTATCATTTAATGTTGACATTATATCGTACTCTATGGTAAGAACTTGCTGAGCCAATGAAAATGCACTATTCCTATTTCTAGGAATATCTGATATCAACTCAACTTCATCTCCAACTTTAACTCCATACTCGTTCCTACCAAGAGAAATAGTTAAAGCATCCATACTCATTTTTCCAGCCATTTGATATATATGACCATTTATATTAACTACCCCTCTATCTCCAAGTTCTCTAGGAAATCCATCACCATACCCTATTGGAACAACAGCTATCTGCTCGCCTTCAAAACCACGATATATTACCGAATAACCAACACCTTCATCTTCATTTAGCGTTATAATTTTAACAACTTTAGATAAAAGTCGTGCTATTGGTTTAATTTCTCTAATCTCTCTATCAAGATAAAAATATGGTAAGAAGCCATAAGTCAATATACCGGGTCTAATCATGTCATAAGAGATATTTCTCTGACCTAAAAATCCATAAGAATTAGAGAGGTGACAAAGGATATTCTGATCAATTGATTTTGTATATTGCTTAAGCTCTTCAAATCTTAATATTTGTTTTTTATTAGTAGGATGATCTCTATTATCTGCACAAGCCAAATGACTATAAATACCCTCTAAATCTATATAGTCTGATTCATAAATTCTTTTTATAGTTCTTTTTGCATCAGCATAATCGACTCCCATTCTGTTCATACCTGTATTAACATTTATATGAACTTTTATTATTTTTTTATATTTTTTTGCAAGTTTTTCTAAAATAGCAATATCATTATAATTCTGGACACTTATGCGTAAATCATATTTCACAATATCCTCAATATATTCAAATTCAGCAACACCAAAAACAATTACTGGCTTATCCGTTATCTTAACTACTCTCAATGCTTCTAATACATTAGCCGTAGCAAAATAATCAACCAAATCACAAGAGCTACTTACAACAAGTTCTAAACCATGCCCATATGCATTGGCTTTAACAGGAAAACATAGCTTTGTATTTCCAATATATTTTTTGATTATTTCTATATTAGTTCTTAACTTATCCTTATTTATTTCCAAAACGTTTATTGCCATAAAAACACCTAGTTATTATAAATGACCCTATTAATCCATCTCTTTATTATGAATAGGGAAAATGCTGCTACTAAAGTAACTATCATAATCCACATAAATAATTCTTGATATCCTAAGTAACTATCAATCTTAGCTTGACCTAATAATTTTGAACTTTTAGAGCTTTCCAAGTTACTACTTGCAAACAACGATGCAATAAATGCACCCATCTTTATACCGACAGCCCATGTCAAGAACCACATACCCATACAGAAGCCTCTAACTCTTGTAGGCACAAGCTGTGTAATTAAAGAAAGTCCAACTGCTGTTGCCATAATCTCTGCCCAAGAAAAGAAGACTCCCACAGCAAAAACTTCCCACCAAAAAGAAACTTTAGATGTTGGATCATTAAATAAACAGACTAGAAACAAAAAACCGTAGCATAAACCAGCAAACATTAAGCAAAGAGCAAACTTACTAGTTGAGCGAAGTCTATCACCCATCTTATTAAAATACATAGCCAAAAGTGGTGAAAATATAAGTATCCCTGAAGTATTTAACAAACCGGGCACTGTTTGTGAGTTCAACCTCATCCCCAGCACATTCAAGTCAACATGATGCACATTGAATAGAAAGAAAGATGTTGTTTTTTGAGCATATGTCATAAAAAATATGGTCGCATAGAATATAAATACTAGTAATAACAACATCTTTAATCGATATTCTTTATCTTGTTGAAAAGTCATATAAATAAAGTATCCAACAATCACGATGACAGCAGCCACAAGAACCAAACTAATAACCCTGTTAAAATATAATAAAGTTGCTATTAGAGAAATAAAAATCATAACCCCAAAGATAACAGTCACCAACTTCTTAAAGCCTAATGCCTTTTTACCTATTGGAGCGGCGATTGATAAAAACAACTGCTTATTTAGAAATACATTTAATAAAGCTAGTAATACTCCAAAAGCGCAAACACCTAAAGCAAGTCCATAATGCCTATTTTCTAGTCCATATGAGTCAGCACTACTAAGATAAGGAATCAAAATAGCTCCAGATAAAGCCCCTATATTATTAGCCATATTAAAGTATGCATATATTGAATCTAGTTTTGCAGGATCTCCAGCATACAATCTTGACACACTATTTAATGTCATAGGTACAAACATGCATGCACCAGTAATCACCATAGCTAGCCCAAAATAAACCGCTGCATCAGTAAATAAATCTCCACTAGCTAAAATAGAATAGCCTAAGAGCAAACAAATACCACCTGTAAATAATGCTCTTCTAACACCTAGAACCTTATCTGCAACATATCCTCCTAATGAGCTAAGTACATAACATAATGCAGTAAATGATCCTGCAAAAATAGATGCTTGAGATTCTGTCAAGCTGAGTTTATTAATACAAAAAAATATTAAAATATAAAAAAAACCAAAAAAACTAAACCTTTCGAACAATTGCAAGAAAAATAAAGAAACAAAATATCTAGCTCTTTTTTTTTCATCAACTATAACCAATTTTTCTCCCCCCGAATTTTGATTAAATAGATATTCTTTATAAAAAGAATTTAAGCGAATTATACTTAGATAAAACATATAAGTTTTATAAGCATATCTTTTGATTATATAAACTTGATAAATTACCTACAAGGGGATTCTGAAAACTAAGCGAAATATTTTGTATTAATATTTTCTATAAAATTCTCTAAATTATTTTCTTTAACAATATTTAAAAGCCTTTTGCCACAACTTCCATTTGCTGACATTACCAACATACTGAATACGACGATATCAACCAATGATAATTTCCCATTAAAGAAATACTTTCTTCCATTAAGAAAATTAGCGATTGATTCTATATCTTTGGTGGCTTTTTGATAAATCTCTTTTTTAGACAACAATAACAATCCCTGTCCTTTTAGTTGCTTAGCAACACCTCTCTTCATCGCAGGGAATAATAAATTCAACATTATTTTTGGCATACCAACAGTTTCTTGGAGAATACTTTTCCAATTTGGCACATTATCTGAATCTATCCATCTGCCATATGCACCAACCCAATATATATTATCTTCACACATTCTAATAAAAGCCCAAGCTTGTGCTTTTTGCTCTTTTGAAAGATGACTATCTAAATAGTTACCAGACTCTGATTCTAACATATCTATAATAAGTCCGGAATCTGCGTATTTCTTACCTTGAGTTTCTATATATGGCATTTTTCCTGTAGGTGACTTACTTAACTCAAGACTAAACTGATTTACATAATCTATGCCCATAGCTTTAAAATACAACTCTAGTTTAAGACAAAAAGGACTCATGCTATATTCTTTATCTTTAAATTTAGGTAACTGGTATAAATGAATCATAATCTATCCTTATTCATCAAAATTAATAACATTTTTCTCATGGTTAGTATTAGAAATATTTGTATCCTCATGAGCAGAAACAGATTCAGTTTTTGAGATTATAACATCATCTAATATACCATTTCTCAATACTATATATGCTCTATATCTTTCAAAGCTTTCCATAATATTATAGTCAAATGAATATACTCTATAGAAACATAACCTTTTATCTTCAAACTTAAAACTTATCTTTCTTAAGCAAACTGTCTCATCAAGTAAAGAAATATCATTTTTCTTTGCCACATTATGTGCCACATCTATAGCAAATTCTTTATTCTTAAGAAAATTTCTCCAAAGAAAAAAAGCAATTGCTAATAGTATCAATGTATACAAAGCTATCGACATAACTAAGAGGCTTATTAAATTACTGATTGGATTACATTATATGTTAAAATCTGACTATTATAAAATAAATTACATACTCTTAAATTAGGTGAAGATTTTAAAATATTTTTATGGCTCTATAGCTATTACAATATTGGGTGTAATCATTGGCGTCTATCTATTCCCAGACAATATAGCTGCAACAATATATACCATATTATTGCTAGCTGTTTTAGAAGTGTCGTTAAGCTTTGATAATGCTGTTATTAATGCAAAAATACTAAATGGAATGTCTAAGTTTTGGCAAAAAATGTTTCTAGTTGTAGGTCTACCAATTGCCGTATTTGGAATGAGGCTTGTTTTTCCAATTCTTTTAGTTAGTGTAACTAGTCAATTTAGTTTTCTTGAGGTTGTTAAGCTTGCAACCAACAACCCTCTCTTATACCAAGAAATATTAGAGCAATCTATGCCTTTAATATGTGGGTTTGGTGGTGCTTTCTTGCTTATGGTATTTTTAAACTTTTTCCTAAGCGAAAACAATGAACACAAATGGATAGCTATTATAGAAAACAACATTTTAGTAAGAAAAATCAAAGCTTATGATGGAGGGTATATAGTTTTTGCTATAATTATAGGTTTTCTCTTAGTTCTATACACACCAGTACAGTCTCAAGGAAAAGTTGCTTTAGCATTTTTGTTAGGTGTAATAACTCATGAAGTTTTAGGAATATTAACTTCAATCTTTAACAAACCTCAGCTTAATACTACTGAAATAGCAAAGAATGGTCTTATGGGATTTATTTATTTAGAAATAATTGATGCTTCTTTCAGTTTCGACGGGGTTATAGGAGCATTCGCTATTACAACAAATATTATAATTATAATGATTGGCCTAGGTATTGGTGCCATGTTTGTTAGATCATTAACTATATTATTTGTTGAAAAAGAAACTCTTTCAAAATATATATATATAGAACATGGTGCACATTACGCTATTGGTTTTTTGGCAATTGTTTTGATTTTAAAAATATTTATGCACATTCCAGAATGGTTTAGTGGAAGTATTGGAGTACTTATTTTAACCTTGGCTTTCCTACATTCAGTAATAACAAATAAAAAATTAAAACAATAAAGCTTCAAGCTCTTTAGAATCTTTTGCTATATATTTTGCCTTAGCTAAAACATTTTCTCTTTGAGCATGTTCTGCATAAGCTACAAATTTGTCTACATACCCTTTTTCATAAAGCTGATAATCAGTATAGCCATCCCCAACAACTATACTTTCGATATTTTTAAACTTGTCTTTAATTTTATCCATAGCAGTAGTTTTTGATTCTGCCGCACCATTACTTGAATTTAATTTAATAAATTCTCCTTTACCGTCCCACTCAACTTCAACAGCATAGATATTTTCTTTAGGTATATTCAAATGTTCAGCGAATGGCCTAATAGAATCAGCTAATCCCCCACTAAATATCCAAACATTATATTTATATTTGTGCATTTTATTTATTAGCTCTACCATACCTTTAGAAAAAATATTAGGACAATAAGATTTAACAAAATTATCTATTGCCTTTTTAGTGGGCTTCGCTATAGCCAACCTTTTCTCCAAAGAGGTTTTAAAGTCAATATCACCACTCATACCCATGTTTGTAATTTTCTCAATTTCAATAAGCTTTTGTGGCTCTTGAGCTAAAATTGGTTCTAAAAGAATTTCTAACGACTCTCCTTTTATCAAAGTAGAATCAAAATCAAAAATAATATTTTTCATTTAACTTCTGCACTTATAGTAAATCTAATTTAATATTTTAAAATAAAGCTTATACATTTTATTTATTAGATCATATCAATTTCTTTTATAAATATATCCATACGGATTAATTATTCAATAAAGTTTTATTAACTTACGCAAAACTTAACCCTACAAAGGATGTATAAATAATAAAGGGAGTTAATCAACTCCCAATAAATTTCTTTCTAATTCTTTCTTTTTATTTCAAATAAATACCATGTAAAGAAAAAGGTATCTTTATTGGTAAATATGCTTTATATAAAAGTGTTAAATCTTTTGCATTCAAAATACTAATATAAGATAAATCTTTTTTAGCATCCAAAACATTAATAAAAATCACACCATCATCTTCATCAATAACTTCAGGCTTTTTAATGAAGATTGGTTCTGAAACATACTCTCCCTTTTTAAAGAAGCATATATCTTCTTGATTATTTTCTAAGTCAATTTTTACTATTCCATTAAAGAATTCTTCTGGAGTATTCTTATTTTGCACAGCAGCATAAACGTATTTATATTCTTTTGTTAAAAATTCTGGATTAATTCTTGGAAATTCAAGATTTTGTTTATTTAAAAAAATACATTCACTTTTTTTAGTTAAAATATCTACTTCATATCTTCTTAATTCAGTTCTCATCATAAAAGAGCCTGTTTTTATTTTATCCAGATATAAATTATCATAAGGATTTAGCTCATCTAAATAAGCAACTATATCTAAGTTAACGAAGCCATCTTTTTCATATGCATTAACTGAATGTAAAAACAGCATTCGTTCTGAATCAATTTTAGAAATCTCTCCACTACTTCTATCAATAAAAATAAACTCACATCTAGCATCTTTTTTATAATATAAACTTTCATTAAATGTTTTTGTTAAAAAAGAAGTTGCTCTTGCTCGTAGTGGACCAGCATATAAAATAATATAATTTTTAGTCAAAAACAAACTATGAGAATAAAAGAAATCTTTGCTTTTAAACTTACAAATAATGTCTCTCTTTTCTTCTTCGTTTTTCATTCTGAAAATACTATACTCAAAGTCCTTTCCAATACTTACAGCAAAATTAAACTGTTCTTTTGTATCTGGATCATATTGAGGATGAGCACAAGTGATTTGACCTTTTATATCATCATTAAAGCTATATTCCCCCGAAGTTGAAATACCGTCATTATCAAGTTTTATGGTATTGGTTACTTCTGTTATAGCAAGTAAATTTTTCCCTGCTTTCATAAAGTTAACATTGCAGCTAGGTCTTTCTTTACTTATCTTTAGTATACGCTTAATTGATGTAAGTATTTTTTGGAACTTATTCTTTGGAGATAATGTAGCAAATTCATCGAATAACATCTTATTTTTAAGATTAGCCCTATATTGTGGTGATTTTAAAAATGAATTACTAAAAACAATATCTTTATCTATCTTTTCAAATTTATAAACCATTGCTAAGCCATCAAACCAATGATTTAACTTTTGATTTCCTATATTAAATTTTGCTGGGCCTATTCTTAAGATTTTCCCATCAAACCAATTTGGTAAATTATCAACTTCTGGATTTAATGAAATATCTTTACACTCTTGAGTTACGTTGTCTAAACCTTTCAAATAAAACTGATTCATCTAATCTCCTCATTCACTTTTTTCCTCAAAAACATAGTAACATTTAAGCTACGTTTTTTTAACTATTTTGATTTACCTAAATATTGCTTTATCTTTTAAAAAAAATTACTTATTATTAACGTCACTAAATCTTATTTGCTGAAGGTTTGAAGATGTCTAAAACTCCTAAAAAACCCTTGGTTACTATAAAGAACCTATCAAAACAGTTTGACGACGGTCATTTGGCAGTAGATAGCATCAACTTAGATGTTTATCCTAAAGAATTTTTTTCACTACTTGGAGGGTCTGGTAGTGGTAAAAGTACCTTATTACGAATGCTTGCCGGATTTGAAAAACCTACTGATGGTAAAATCATTATTGATGGTGTTGATATGTCAAATATCCCGCCGTATAAAAGACCTGTAAACATGATGTTTCAATCATATGCACTATTCCCTCATATGACAATTAAACAAAATATTATGTTTGGCTTAAAGCAAGACAGATTACCAAAAGAAGATATAGAAAAAAGAACAAATGCTGCTCTTAAAATTATTAAAATGGAGCATCTTGCAAAAAGAAAGCCTCATCAACTTTCTGGTGGTCAAAGACAAAGAGTTGCATTAGCAAGATGTCTTGCAAAAAGGCCTAAACTAATATTACTAGATGAGCCTCTATCTGCTTTAGATAAAAACCTAAGAGATCAAATGCAGTTTGAACTTGTTGATATCCAAGAACAAACAGGTAGCACATTTATCATGGTAACTCATGATCAAGAAGAAGCTATGACAATGTCAACTAGAATAGGAATCATGTCTGATGGTTGGCTAGAACAAGTAAGTCCTCCATCAGAGATTTATGAATTCCCTAAAAGTAAATTTGTAGCTAACTTCATTGGTAAAAGTGCTATCTTTGAAGGCAGAATTAGCAAAACCTCAAAAAATAAGAGCGTAATTGAATCAGATGAAGCTAAAACCTCATTCATATTAGAAAGAAATATAGATGGCGTAGAAGACCAAGAAATATGGGTAGGATTAAGACCTGAAAAGATATTCATTGATAAAGAAAAACCAGAAGATTATGATCCCAAAAAACCTGTAAACTGTATCAAAGGAGTAGTCGAAGATATTGCTTACTTAGGTGGACTATCTACATATCACGTAAGAACTGAAGGTGGCAAAATAGTTAAATCTACGGACTTTAATATAGAAAGAAATGCTGACCATCCTTCATGGGGTGATGAAGTATATCTGACTTGGGAATCACAAAATATAATGGTGCTATATTCATAATGGATAAATCAAATAGAAACTTAAGAAATACTTTGGTTTATTTGTTACCATTTTCATGGTTTATTATATTTTTACTTGTACCATTCATATTTGTACTAGGTATAAGCTTTACACTTCCTGCTAACGGAACTCCTCCAGTTACTCCTATTATACTATTTAAAGATGATACGCTACATTTCACACTTTATTTAAAGAACTATTTAGAGCTACTACACTATAACTTAATTTTTACAGCACTCTATGACTCAATAAAAGTAGCTTTAATCACTACTATATTATGTATTCTAATAGGTTATCCTATGGCTTTAGCTTTATCTAGAGCAAAGCAAAACACTCAAATATTCTTCTTAGTACTTATAATTATTCCTTACTGGACTTCATTCTTACTTAGAACATATGCATGGGTAACTTTATTAGGCAACCATAAACTAAATCAATTTCTAATGAGTCTAGGACTTCCTAGTATGGCATTGTTGTATAATGATTTTTCAATGTATTTAGGTATGGTGTATTGTTACTTACCATTTTTAGTATTACCACTTTATAGCACATTAATTAAAATTGACCCAATCCTTTATGATGCTGCTGAAGATCTTGGTTCAAAACCAATAAACTCTTTCTTTAAAATAACTCTTCCCTTATCTATGCCTGGTCTTATTTCTGGAAGTTTATTAATTTTTGTTCCAGCAGTTGGAGAAGTAGTAGTACCTCAAATCATGGGTGGAAAAAATACGCTAATGATAGGTAACATCATTTGGGAAGAGTTCTTCACATCTAATAATTGGGGAATTTCTGCTGCAATCTCTATGCTACTAATTATAATTCTTGCAATTCCTATCTTATGGATGCAAAGAATACAGTCTAAACAAACTTTTGTTTAGAAGGAGTTGAAATTATGAAGAAACTTAATTTTAGCAATATCGTCTTAATTCTAGGAATTATTTTTCTCTATGTTCCTTTAATAATTCTGGTTGTCTTTTCATTCAGTGATTCAGCCATTATTAACCTATGGGGAGGCTTTACTCTTGACTGGTATAGAGAGTTGGCTGACGATTTAGACATTATAAATGCTGCTTTAGTTAGTTTGAAAATTGCTATTCTTGCATCAATAATATCTACTATACTAGGAACCATTGTTGCTTATGCTATTACTAGATTTACATTTTTTCGTACAAGAAACTTTTTATATGGACTAGTAGCAACGCCTCTAGTACTACCAGATATTATTCTTGGTGTGGCACTATTACTTACTTTCTCTAGCTTCCAACAACTTATCGGCTGGCCTCATGAGAGAGGTACAACAACCGTTGTTATTGCACATGTAACAATGTGTACAGCTTATGTAGCAATTGTTATGCAATCTAGGATAGCAAGCTTAGATATATCTCTTGAAGAAGCAGCTCTTGATTTAGGTGCAGGCCCTACTAAGACCTTTTTCTTTGTAATGCTACCTCAATTAATGCCTTCGTTAATCACCTCAGCTTTACTTACTTTTACGCTATCAATAGATGACCTTGTAATTACAGAGTTCGTGGCAGGAAGTGATAACCCTACTTTACCAATGTATATCTATTCAACAGTAAAAAATGGACCAACGCCTGAAATAAATGCTTTAGCAACTATTATGATAGCTATAATAATAATAGCTGTAGTAACTGGTATGATAATCCTTTCAAAACTAAATAAAAATACATCTGGAAAAAAATAATAATCTTTTCTAATAACTATTTCTTAGTCTCTAAAATTATATCTTTGCATTATCTAGCATACTAAATGTATAATTTTTATAGAACATCAAAAAAGGTATAAGTAATGTTTTCTGACAAATCTAAAGTAGCTATATTTGGTGATATTGGAGAAGATATAAGACAAGAACTGAAATGTGAAATCAAAGATTTTCCAGAAGCTAAAGAAGATCAATTTCATTTATCTTTAGCTTATAATGCTGTTGATGCTGTCATTGTTAATATAAGAGATCAATCTTCATTACTTAATACAATATATGATATCAGATCACATGTTAACACATATTTAATACCTATTTTCTGCATCAACTCTGAAGACGAAAAGTTTGTCGACAAACAATATTCTGATTTTGAAACATTTAAAGAATATATCAATGTAATAGGACAAGAACGCTCTAGTTTAGGCAATAGAAAACATATAGTTGATAGAGCTAAGAGAGACTGGCAATTTAGATTAATAACCTATTTATATACAAGAAAAGTATATGATAAAAGCTTAGATGCTTACCTTAATGAAGAGTCTGATTCTTTATTTAGTTATCCACTAATAGAGATTTTTAGCAATAAAAAGAATAGCTATCAGGAATGGTTATCAGAGTTAGAGTCTAGTGAATTTATTAAAGTTAAAAATATAGTTAAATCATATTTATGTTGTAATAAATGCTCATCGGCTCATTTAATTTTTTCAGAATGCTGCCCCTATTGTAAAAATGAAAGCTTATCTAATGATAATACTTCTAATCATCTATGCAATAAGTGTAACAATAGCTTTAAAGAGACAAACATAATTTCTTCATGTTTAGAGTGTAAAGCAGTTTCTGATATACATAACTTAGCAAAACTAAAGGTTTATAACTATGAGATAACTGACAAAGCTGAGAACTATATAAGAATAGATATTGATCATGCTTTATGTGTTTTTGATAATATAAATTATGTTTCTCCAGATTTTTTTTATAGCATGCTTGAGTGGAACTCTAATATGCAATACAGAAATAAAGAATATGTATTTTCTTTAGTAAAAATAAGTGTAATAGAAAAATTAGATATTGAGCAAGTAGATAATTTTGCTAAAGGTGTAAAGAGTATTCTACGTAAAACAGATATGCTGACTCGCATATCTGAAAGAAACATATGGATATGGTTACCAAATACTCTTAAAGATGGTGGTTTAATAGTTTTGGATAGATTAAAGAAAACTATGTTATCAGAAAATGTCAATGTGGAGGATATCGCAAATATAAGATTATTTTTCTCTGAAGACTTAGGTAAAATTGAAAATGCTAAGAATATTATTGAAAAGTTAATTAATCAATAATAACTCTTTCCATTAAGTTAAAATTTTTTTATTATTTCAGAAAGCGGTTTTGGCTTTGAAAAATAATAACCCTGAATATATCTTCCACCTAATTTATATAGTTTATCAACCTGCTCTTCAGTTTCAACTCCTTCAATAACGACATCTAGATCTATCTGCTTGGCAATATAAAAAATAGCTTTAAAAACACTCTTTGCAGCAATATTATCTCTATCTTTTAACTTATCTGCCAATGATTTATCTATCTTTAATGTATCAAAACTATAAGCAACTACTCTATTTAATGATGAATATTCTATTCCAAAATCATCTATTGCTAATCGTATATTATATTCATGTAATTTATTTACAGCATCTTCCAACTCTTTTTCAGAGAATTTCATAAAAGCAGATTCTGTTATCTCTAGCTCAAATTGAATATTATTAGATAGTCTATTATTATTTATATGAATAAAATCACAAAGATTAGATAAATAGCTAGGGAGATTTTTAACTACAGGAGATACATTTACAGATACAATAATTTTTTCTTTTAAACTTTCTATTTTTTCTAAATCATCAAAAACTTTATCAAAAACTATAGAATTCAATTTTTCTGCTAATCCATTTTTTTCTATTAAATGTATTATCTCAAGAACATC
Source organism: Francisella frigiditurris (assembly GCF_001880225.1). Classification (NCBI taxonomy): domain Bacteria; kingdom Pseudomonadati; phylum Pseudomonadota; class Gammaproteobacteria; order Thiotrichales; family Francisellaceae; genus Francisella; species Francisella frigiditurris. The sequence continues at coordinate 1,808,197 of NZ_CP009654.1, forward strand.
AATACCATTTAATGGAGCTGACGGTCTTATTAAAGCCTCAATCTTTGAACAACTATTATCTTCTATATTTATTATTGGCTGATAATAAATATTTAAACTTTTTTCTTTTAAAATCTTATTAACTAAATTATCTAAATTATTGCTTTGAATATATTTTTCTTTAGTTTTCTCAGTAAAAATACAAATTGATGGCTTTTCTTTTTTTGCTTCATAAAGTGCAAAATCAGCATATTTCATTAAATCACTCAGAGTCTCTTTAGTATCATATACAGCCGCTCCAACACAAACCGTACAGTCTAGACTTAAGTTTTCTATTAAATAAGATAATTCAGATATCTGAATTATCCTCTGGGAAATCTTTTTAACTTCATTTACATTTACATCTTTACATAAAAGAACAAACTCATCTCCTCCTAGTCGAGCAAGTAAGTCTTTTTCTTGAGCTCTACTATTTCTGTGTATCCTATTAGCAAACTCTCTTAAAACTGTATCTCCTATTTTATGACCATAAATATCATTAACTTTTTTAAAGTTATCAATGTCTATAATAAGCACAGCAAAAGTCTTTTCTGCTTTTATATAATTTTCAAACTCTTTATTTAACTCTTTTTCAAAAAAGTGTCTATTATAACATCCTGTCAAACTATCTCTACTTGCAAGCTTTTCTATTTCTTTATATTGCTTATTTGATGACATAATAGCTCCAACGGAACTAACTACAGGTTGCAAAAACTCTGTCATTCGTTTCATATAATAACTACTACAATTAACTAAACCCAATGCTCCAACTACTTTCTTATCATTATCAAATATTGTAATTCCAATATAATTCTTAATATTTGTATATTCTGTAGAAAGATTATTTAAAGAAGCTTTAGGAAGAATATCAGTCTCTATATCAATTCCTTCTTCTAGTGTTTTTCTTAGTATCTCTGGCACATTCTTAAAGACTATACTTTTCTCTTGAACTCTCTTATTTTTTATATTTGATAGGAATAGATTTAATTTTTCTTTATTTCCCTCTTCATAAACAGCTATAAATCCATACTCACTATTAGAAAAAATTAAGGTATGCTCTAAAGCTTCTTGAAATATCTCTTTTAAGCTTTTCCCTACTAAATACTTATTTTGTATTTCTGATATTTTTAATATATAGTCTTCAAGCCTAGTCTTTTCGGTAATATCCCAATTAATACCAACTAATTTTGAAACATTATTATTTCCATCATGTAAATAGTTAACAAAGGACTGTATTGATTTAGTTTTTTCTGGAGTTATGATTCTAAAAACTTTTTCAAAAGAGTGTTTTTCTTTATATGCTAATTTCATATCCTGATCAAACTCTTCTCTATCATCAGGATGTATCTTCTCTAACCACGTATTATATCGATTATTAAACTCTTCTCTAAATTTTATACCATATAGAGAAAGCATACCTCTATCCCACACCACCCTATCAGATTCAGCATCCCATTCCCATATACCAAATTCTATAGCTTGTAGAGCTATTTGCATTTTATTTTCTAATACATACTGTGCTGATAAGTCTTGTATAATCCCTAAGAAAGTTATTTTATCTTTATCTTTAATTTCACTAACTGAGAGAAGTATTTTAAATTTTTGACCATTTTTCTTAATTGCCTCTACTTCTCTACCTGTTCCTATAATAGATGCTTTATGAGTTTTCGAATATTTATCTAAATAGCCATCATGTTCTCCTGCTATCTTCGATGGCATTAATATCTTTACATTCTCACTCACAAGTTCTTCAGGCTCATAGCCAAATAGTTTACAAGTAGCTTTATTTGCCATTAAGATTGTGCCTCTATCGTCTATAATAACAATAGAATGAACGGCTGTCTCAAGTGCTTTATATGCTACTTTAAGCCTATTTTCTAGAGCATATTGTGCTGATAAATCTTGTATAATCCCTAGGAAAGTTATTTTATCTTTATCTTTAATTTCACTAACTGAAAGAAGTATTTTAAATTTTTGACCATTTTTCTTAATCGCCTCTACTTCTCTACCCGTTCCTATAATAGATGCTTTATGAGTTTTGGAATATTTATCTAAATAGCCATCATGTTCTCCTGCTATCTTCGGTGGCATTAATATCTTTACATTCTCACTCACAAGTTCTTCAGGTTCATAACCAAATAACTTACAAGTAGCTTTATTTGCCATTAAGATTGTGCCTCTATCGTCTATAATAACAATAGAGTGAACGGCTGCCTCAAGTGCTTTGAAATAATTAATTGATTTTTGTTCAGCCATAATAACAGACTATATTTAAATATAATGCTTATAGCTATTTTATAGTTTTAAATATTGAGAATCTATCGAATAAAGAAAGGATAAATGAATAAGATTATTGAATTAAGCTTCTACAGAAACTAATTTACGATTTAAAGCACCACCTGTGTGGAACTTAACATGTCCATCTTGTAAAGCGAATAATGTATGATCTTTACCACAACCAACATTATTACCAGGATGAACTTTAGTACCTCTTTGACGAATAATAATAGTACCCGCTTTTACAAATTCACCACCATATCTCTTAACACCTAAATACTTAGGGTTAGAATCTCTACCGTTTCTAGTACTACCACCAGCTTTCTTGTGAGCCATTTTTATACTCCTTTAAATTTTAAAAAATTATAACTGAATTGATGAAACTTTTACCGCAGTATAATACTGACGATGTCCTTGTTGCTTCATACTATGCTTACGACGACGGAATTTAATTATTTTAACTTTTTGATGACGACCTTGCTCAACTACTTCAGCTACTACTTTAGCTCCAGCCACTACAGGAGCTCCAACTTTCACTTCTCCTTCAGCTGTTTGACCAATTAAAACTGTATCAAACTCAACTGTATCGCCTATACCAAGATTAAGTTTTTCTAATTTAACAACTTCACCTTGTTTTACTTTATATTGCTTCCCGCCACTTTTTATGATTGCGTACATACGGACAAACTCCATTATTCAATTTAGATTTTTTTAACACCCCAGAACTATCAATACTGATTTCTGACTTTTTGTAGTTATTTTTAATTCATACACATATTAATGTGCAGGTATGGATTATACCTTCTAAATATCTTTTTTTCAATTAGTATTTAGTCAACTTTACCATGGCATTGTTTATACTTTTTCCCAGAACCACATGGGCAAGGATCATTACGTTTAATTTTAGCTCCCTCTCTTTTAACAGTTTGAACTTTGGGAGCTTCTTGCTGTTCTTCCTCATCACCATGTTTTGATGGATTATCAAGCACACTCTCATGCTCAGCTTTTATTTCACCTACAGAGTTCTTCCATTGTTGCTCTGCTTGTTGCGTTTCTTCTTCAGTATTTATTCTTATCTTAGCTAAAGAAGTTATAACTTCATATTTAAAGTTATCTAACATACTAGAGAATAATTCAAATGATTCTTTCTTATACTCATTCTTAGGATCTTTTTGAGCATAGCCTCTTAGATTTATACTATTTCTTAAATGATCTATTGAGCTTAAATGCTCTCTCCAATGGCTATCTAAAGCTTGTAAAATAGAAACCTTTTCAAAATGTTTTATAGCTGAAACATCTAGACCTTTAACTTTTTCAGCATACTCCAGAGTTATAGCTTCAATAACTATTTTTCTTAATTCATCTTCATCTAAATTATCATCTTCATCTATTCTTTTTTGAAGATCTATTTCAATCATAAAGTCAGTTTTTAAAACTGCCTCTAAACCTTCCACATCCCAAAGTTCTGGCATACTTCCTTTTGGAACATATTCATAGAAAACCTGTTCAGCAACGTCCTCTCTTATTGCCTCTAAGATATCGCTTACATCTTCTCTATCTAACAACTCTTGTCTTTGCTTATAAATAACCTTACGTTGTTCATTAACAACGTTATCATAATCAAGAAGATTTTTTCTAATATCAAAATGATAATTTTCCACCTTACTTTGAGCCTTTGAAATAAACTTAGACATAAATCCAAAAGCTAAAGATTCTCCACCCGAAAGCCCTCTTTTAACTCTCTCAGCTAAAGCTGGTGATGCAAATATTCTTAATAAGTTATCATCCATAGACAAATAAAACTTGCTTTCTCCAGGATCCCCTTGACGAGCAGCTCTTCCCCTTAACTGATTATCAACTCTTCTAGAATCGTGTCTTTCTGAACCTATTATGCAAAGCCCTCCAGCCTTCTTAACAGCTTCATTTCTTTCTGTCCATTCTGACTTTATTGATTCAATTTGCTCTTGAGTTGGCTCTTCTAACTCATCAATTTCAACTTCCCAGTTTCCACCTAATATAATGTCTGTACCACGACCAGCCATATTTGTTGCAATAGTTACTGCCCCAGGATAGCCTGCCATTGCGATAATGCCAGCTTCTCTTTCATGCTGTTTAGCATTTAATACATTATGTTTTACTTTCTTTTTCTTCAATAAAGTAGATAAATATTCTGAAGTTTCAATAGAAGCTGTTCCTACAAGTATTGGTTGACCATTTGAAGATCTCTCTTTTATATCTTCAACAATCGCATGAAATTTCTCTTTCATACTTCCAAAAATCATATCATTATGATCTTTTCTGATAATTGGTTTGTTTGTTGGAATTACCACAACCTCTAAACCATATATTGAATGTAGCTCAAAAGCTTCTGTATCAGCTGTACCAGTCATACCTGACATTTTATTGTACAATTTAAAGAAGTTTTGGAAAGTAATAGATGCTAAAGTCTGATTCTCTGCATTAACCTTTACATCTTCTTTTGCCTCTATAGCTTGATGTAAACCATCTGACCAACGACGTCCTGGCATTGCCCTACCAGTACTTTCATCAATAATTATAATTTCTTGATCTCTAACAATATAATCAACATTTAATTGATAAAGAGAGTGCGCTCTAAGACATGCATTTAGGTAATGCATCTTAGTAATATTTTTAGGACTATATAAATTATCATTTTCCTCTAAGACACCTTCTTTTTTAAGCATGTCTTCTATCTTTATATGACCTTTTTCTGTTAAATATGCACTTTTAGATTTCTCATCAACATAGAAATCTTTTTCCTCTTGATCTTCTTCTAACTCTTCTTTTTCTTGTTTTTGTAAAAATGGTACAAGCCTATTAAAAAGTCTGTACATTTCAGAGCTATCATCAGAAGCACCAGAAATAATTAATGGTGTTCTAGCTTCATCGATCAAAATAGAGTCAACTTCATCTATTACCACAAAATTACGACTTCTTTGAACTTGGCCTTCCTTATCAAAAGCCATATTATCTCTTAAATAATCAAAACCAAACTCATTATTGGTTCCATAAGTAATATCACAGGCATACGCTTCTTTTCTTTGTCTTTGGTTTAAATCAGCAACTATTACTCCAACAGATAGCCCTAAAAAATTATAAATTTCTCCCATCAACTCAGCATCACGCTTTGCAAGATAATCATTAACTGTGATTACATGAACACCTTTCTCTGTTAACGCATTTAAATAGACTGGTAATGTCGCTACTAAAGTTTTACCTTCACCTGTTCTCATTTCAGCAACCTTGCCCATATGAAGAACAATACCACCGATCATTTGAACATCATAATGCCTCATGCCTTTAGTTCTTTTAGATGCCTCTCTAACTATAGCAAAAGCTTCAGGTAGAATTTGATCTAGAGTTTCACCTTCTGATAACCTTTTTTTAAACTCTAAAGTTTTATTTCTTAATTCTTCATCAGACAAAGCCTCAAATGATTGTTCTAATTCATTTATTTTTTCAACTGTTTTGCTAATCTTTTTTATAAGTCTATCGTTACGACTTCCTAGAATCTTTCTTACTATTGGACCAAACATTTTATAAATCAAATTTTAATAAGTAATATAAACCTATGTTAATTATATAGAGTTTAGAAAAAAATTAAATTATGATATGTTTAGTTTATATTCGTAAACCTCTAAAAATAATCCTCAATTGCCTATATTTATTATGAAAGAGCTAAAAAACCAACTGATAATATTGTTATGCTTTTTTTGCTTTGGTTGTACTACTAATACTGCTAACATAGATAATACAGCTTTTGAGAGCATCAAAATAAATAATCCTATTAAAGAAAATCATCCCATTTATATACCAGAATGGTACATAAATGAAATAAACAATAATGATGAATATATATATGGTATTGGAGAAGGCAAAAGCCTAGCAGAAGCCACTAATAACGCCCTTGCAAATATGATAGAAAGATTACAGGTTTCTGTATCAACAAACTCCTCTCTTGAAACTTCATCAAATAATAATTCCATATCGCAACAACTATCACTTAAGACAAAGACTCAAACCTCAAGTGTGATAATTCAGAATTATCAAATACAAAACCAACAACAAATAAATGATAGATTTTATGTTCAATTAAAAGTTAATAAGCTTTCTGCTATAAACGAAATTAAACAAAATATAAAGAATAAAGGCTTTGAGATTGAACATAATTATAAAATTAGTGCAAATAAAGACTCTCTTATAAAATTTAAAGCTACCGAAAATATATCTAAAAATATATCTTATATAAAGAATGCCTCTATTACATTGCTTTTATTAGATCCCTCTATTAATATTCAACCTTTTTTAAGGGATCTAGCGAACTACACAAACAAATTTTATGATATAAAACCAAATTTAAAATTATACATAAACAAAAATTCCGGATATTTTTATGCTCCTCTAAGAAAATATCTATTGAGTAAGGGTTATAATATTGTTCCCAACATAGAAGATGCTAATATTATTTTTATATGTAAAAATAAAAAATTTCTAACCACTTCAGATAAAGATGAATATTATATAAGTTCTGAAATAGAAGTTATTACTCAAGAAAACTATACTAATAACATAACAACAAAATTTTTTAATTTAGAAGCAAGTTCTAATAATGGCAGACAAGAAACCATAGAGATCCTAAAAGAACAATTTTATATAAATCTAGTAAATAATGGAGTTATATGAGCATAAGAATATTTCCAGAAAAGGTTTCTAACATTAAGAAACATAAAACTAGAGCAAAACTGAAAGATCATACTTTAGATAGCAAAAAATTAATCAAACAAGCATCTCATATATTATCTAGTGTAGAGGTCGCCAATAAAGAATTTAAGAAAATTAAACTACCATACTTAGAAAATACAAATGTTGTATTTTATTCACCTACTAAGTTAGTTATTCAAGGTAATAACTCATTCATAAAAACCAAGGTTAAGGAACTTCATGATCAATATCTTGAGATTCTAAAAAAGAGAACTTTTTTTTCAAAGCTTGAAGAGCTTGAATTAGATATAAAATACCAAACTCAAAAAGATAATAAAAAGATAATAAATAAAAAGGCAAAAGATATTATTGAGAAATTAAAGGAAGAATTTAAATAAACTATTTATTCTCTAGTATCCCTAGTGCTACTTCCATCATCTTTGTAAAAGACGCTTGTCTTTCTCTTGATGTAGTAGATTTCCCAGTTACAAAACAATCAGATATTGTTAAAACTGACGCTGCCTGCTTGCCTGTTACCTTAGCATTAGCAAAAAGTGCTGCAGTTTCCATTTCAACACAGTCACAACCAAATTTCTTTCTAATAGCTTTATAATCATCAAAGTTTTTTCTGTAAAATACATCAGTACAATGTGCTTTAACTTTTTTAAGTTCTATCTCTTGTCTTTTTGCTGATTTTTCAATTTCTTCATTTAACTCTTTAGAAGGCTCAGTTATATGAGTTTTTTCACCAGTAACTATTTCTACAAATTGAGTCTCTGCATATGTTTCTTCAACCAATACAACATCATATACTTTCAAGTCTTCTGTATAAGAACCAGCTGAACCAACTCTTATGATACGATCAACATCATAATACTTAAATAGCTCATATGAATAAATACCCATACTAGGAACACCCATGCCCGATCCCATCACAGAGACTTTATGGCCTCTATAAGTACCAGTATAAGCTAACATTCCTCTTACTGTATTTACTCTCATCTTATCTTCCAGATAGTTCTCAGCTATAAATCTAGCTCTTAATGGATCACCTGGCATTATTACTGTTTTAGCAAATTTCTCTTTACTTTCTGCTTCTATATGAGGAGTAGGTATCATGTAAGTTTCCTCCAAGGTTAATTTATTAAATTATAAACTTGATTTATATTAGCATATATTTCTGTTTTGAAAATAAAAATCTTATTTTTTAGATATCCCTAAAACAGTTATATGATTAAGAGTAATTTAATTGTTATACATTTATCTAATGTGGACTTAAAAAGTTTTTGATGAGAAAGTTAACCACTTGGGAAAAAATAGAGTACGGTGCTGGAGATATCGCTAACAGCATAACTTATACGACAACTGCGATGTTCCTTCTAGTTTTCTACACTGATGTTTTACAAATACCCGCTTATCAAGCAGGAATACTTTTCCTTGTTGCTAGAATATATGACGCAGTTGCTGATGTTCTCATGGGAATATACATTGATAAAAGAAAACAAAAAAATTCTGCCGGAAAATTTAGGCCTTTTATTCTCAAAGGATGCTGGCCAATACTTTTTATGGCAGTTTTAGTTTTTACAGCACCTAACTTTGGTGATACTGGTAAAATTGTATGGGCTTATATTACTTATCTAGAATGGGGAATGGCTTATACCTTTGTAAACATCCATATGGATCTTTAGCTGCTGCTATGACAAATGATCTAAGAGATAGGGCATCTCTTTCAATAACAAGAAGCATTGGTAGTAAAACTGGCGCCATAATTCCTCAGATATTAGTTTTACCAATCCTCTCACTATTTGCTAATGAAAAATACGGCTGGATAACTGTAACTACTCTTATGGCTGTAATTTCATACATGTGTTATGTATTCTGTTATAAAAATACAACGGAGCAAATAAAACATGACAAATCTGAAGATAAGAAAATAGATGCTAAAATAGTTATCAAGTCGATAATTCACAACAGGCCTTTTCTTGGTGTAGCATTTGCTTCTGTTGCTACTATGTTTGGCATAAAATTTCTAACAAATAGTGTCCAGCTATAGGAATGCTTATAGCATTCTTAATTTTTATTTTTGTTTATAATCAAACTTCTGCAAAGCGTAAACAAATGATAACTGATCTTATAGCAAAAAGACCTGAATAATTTTCAACAACAATGGAAGATTTAAAAAATGCTTAGATCTCAACAAAACAGCAAAAGAAATTTAACATCTCTAAATGGTGTATGGGATCTAGAATTATTAATAAAAAATGATAAATCAATTAATAAAAAAGTGGCTGTGCCCGCTAGTTTTAATGATTTATATACAGATGATGAGATTAGAACCCATTCAGGTAAGGTACTTTATAGTCGAAAGTTCCGAGTCAGTGATGATTGGAAAGGCAAAAATATAACTTACCTATAATAATTACAGAGTTTGGAGCAGATACATATGCTGGTGTACACTCTCTACTAGCTGAAATGTGGAGTGAAGAATATCAAAAAGATTTAATCTTAGAATTGATAGAAGTTATGCATAGTAAACCATATGTTCTTGGTGAGCACATATGGAATTTTGCAGACTTTAGAACGTCACAAAATCACATTCGTTGTAATGGAAATAAGAAGGGAGTTTTCACTAGAGAGCGCCAACCTAAATTAGTAGCTCACTTTTTAAAAGAAAAATGGAAAGATTAATATTAAGTTCTATCTTCTAAATCTTGAGATTGAGTATCTCCATCGTATTCAGGAGCAATTATTTTGCCATGCTCATCTTCTTTTGGCTTATAGCTATCACCATAATCACCTGGCTCACGAACTGCTCTTCTAGCCATTAAATCATCAACTTGCATTGCATCAATAGTTTCATACTTGATAAGAGCATCTGCCATAGCGTGTAGAATATCTACATTATCTTCTAGTAATTTTTTGGCCTTAGCATAACTAGAATCAATAAGCTTACGCACTTCTGCATCAATCTCTCTAATAGTACTATCTGAAAGTTTAGATGTGCGTCCACCAGAGCCACCAAAAGGTCCCTCATCTTCAACATCATACAACACTGTTCCCATAGCATCAGATAGACCCCAGCGAGCAACCATATTTCGAGCTATATCAGTAGCTACCTGAATATCATTAGAAGCACCAGTTGTAACATGCTCATATCCAAATATTAATTCTTCAGCTAATCTACCACCAAAAATACTACATAGACGACCTTGTAGAACTAATCTACTTTGACTCACCTTATCGCCATCTGGCATATACATAGTAACACCTAAAGCACGACCTCTAGGAATAATACTAACTTTATATACTGGATCATGTTCAGGCATTAGGCGACCAATGATTGCATGTCCTGCTTCATGATAGGCAGTAAGGCTTTTTTCTTTTTCTGTCATCGCCATAGATCTTCTTTCAGATCCCATAAGAATCTTATCTTTAGCTTTTTCAAAGTCCCCCATTGAAACTTTATCTTTAGACTCTCTTGCCGCAAAAAGTGCTGCTTCATTTACTAAGTTAGCAAGCTCTGCACCAGAAAATCCAGGTGTGCCTCGAGCAATCCAATCAGGATGAATATCATCGCCTAAAGCAATTTTCTTCATATGTACTTTAAGTATCGCTTCACGTCCTTTTACTGTTGGCAAACTAACAGTAACTTGTCTATCAAATCTACCTGGTCTTAATAAAGCTTTATCAAGAACATCAGGCCTATTCGTTGCAGCAATAACTATTACACCTTCATTATCGGCAAAACCGTCCATCTCAACTAGAAGTTGGTTAAGAGTTTGTTCCCTCTCATCATTACCACCGCCCATTCCAGCACCACGATGACGACCAACAGCATCTATCTCATCAATAAATACTAAACATGGAGCTTTTTTCTTAGCTTGCTCAAACATGTCACGCACACGAGAAGCACCAACACCGACAAACATCTCCACAAAATCAGATCCTGATATTGAGAAAAATGGCACTTTAGCCTCACCAGCAATAGCTCTTGCCAATAGCGTCTTACCAGTACCTGGAGGACCAACCATTAATACGCCTTTTGGTATCTTCCCACCAATTTTTTCATATTTTTTAGGCTCACGTAAGAAATCTACAATTTCTCCAACTTCTTCTTTAGCTTCTTCAACGCCAGCAACGTCATCTAGAGTAACTTTTATCTGATCTTCACCAAGTAGCTTAGCTCTGCTTCTACCATAAGAAAAAGGACCACCTTTTCCGCCACCACCAGCTTTAACCATCATATAAATGAAGAAACCAAAAATAAGCAACATTGGCAACCAGTTCAATAAAAATGCTACTAATAAATTTGGTTTTTCTGGAGCTTTAGCAGTTATACTAGCTTTACTGCCTTCCATTTTATTAACTAAGTCAGAATCTAATAAAGGAGCATATGTTACAAAACTCTGGCCAGAATCAGTCTTACCAGAAATAGTCCTACCATCAACATTTACAGAAGAAATTTGACCATCATTCAACTGAGATACAAATGTTGAATAATCCATTTTTTTAGAGGAATCACTGTTTTCATTAATACCATTAAATAGAAGCAGCATTCCACCAATAATTAGAACCCAAAAAATAATACTTTTCATTATATTATTCTTATTGTTATTCTTTTGATCCATATAATTTTTATTACCTTACAATTTTTCTAAAATAATACTCAAGAATAAATATCTATATACTATAGTAAAAATAAACCATATTCTCTAGTTATTTGCCAGAAAACTAGAGAACACTTTTTAAAAATTTGCCAGTATAAGACTTTTTAAACTTAACTATTTCCTCAGGAGTTCCTTCGAAAATTATTTCCCCACCCTTTGCACCACCTTCTGGACCTAAGTCAATAATCCAATCAGCCATTTTTATAACATCTAGATTATGCTCAATAATAACAACTGTATTTCCTTTATCTCTTAAATCCATTATTACTTTCAAAAGCTGATGAATATCATAAAAATGTAAACCCGTCGTTGGCTCATCTAATATGTATAAAGTTTTGCCCGTAGAGCGCTTAGAAAGCTCTTTTGCAAGCTTAACTCGTTGAGCTTCACCGCCCGAAAGTGTAGTAGCACTCTGACCAAGTCTAATATAAGACAACCCAACATTCATTAAAGCTTCTAATTTTGATTTAATGCTTGGCACAGCATCATAAAACTCTATAGCCTCTTCTACAGTCATTTCTAAAACTTCGTAGATGTTTTTACCTTTATACTGTACAGACAAGGTTTCTCTGTTATATCTTTTACCCTCACAAACATCACACGCAACATAAACATCTGCAAGAAAATGCATTTCAACCTTAATTACTCCATCGCCTTGGCATGCTTCACAACGCCCACCTCGGACATTAAAGCTAAATCTACCCGCCGAATAACCTCTAGATCTCGATTCTGCTGTTGCAGCAAAGATTTCCCTAATAGGAGTAAAAACTCCTGTATAAGTAGCTGGATTTGACCTTGGAGTTCTACCTATTGGTGACTGATCTATATCTATAACTTTATCTAAGTGATTAAATCCTTTATGTGATTTATATTCCATTGGAACCAATGTACTTCTATTTAAAAGCCTAGAAGCAAGTGGATACAAGGTTCTATTAATAAGAGTCGACTTACCTGAGCCAGAAACTCCCGTAACACACGTCAAAGCACCAAAAGGAATTTTTAAATGTTCATTTTTTAAGTTATTTCCTGCCGCACCTAGAATTTCTATATATCTATTTTTAGAGGCTTTTAATCGATTTTTAGGAGTTTCAATTTTTTTCCTACCACTTAAATAATCTGCAGTTAATGATTTTTCATTATTAATAATCAAGTCATAATCACCAACAGCTATAACCTCACCTCCATGAACTCCAGCCTTTGGACCCATGTCAATAATATAATCAGCTTGGCGAATTGCATCCTCATCATGCTCTACGACTATAACTGTATTACCAAGATTCTTTAAGTTATGCAGTGCATCTAGGAGTCTCTGATTATCTCGCTGATGTAAACCAATTGAAGGTTCATCTAATATATACATAACTCCAACAAGTCCAGCGCCTATTTGGCTAGCTAGTCTTATTCTTTGAGATTCACCACCTGATAAAGTATCTGCTTGTCTTGATAAACTTAAATATTCTAAACCTACATTCTCTAAAAATTTTACCCTTAATTTTATTTCTCTAAGCAAATTTTCAGCTATAAATTTCCTTTGACCATCAAAGGTAAGTTCATCTAGCCATATAAGCAAATCTTCTATTGACAATGCGCAAACATTGGCAATATTTTTATCATCTATGAAAATATTTCGTGCGTATTCTCCAACTCTTGCCCCATTACAAGTCTTACACGTAAGGTTACTCATCAGTTCATAAAGATCTTTTTTCACCATTTCAGAATCTGATTCATAGTATCTTCTTTCGAAATGAGGAATTATACCTTCAAAAGTTTTTTCGCGTGTTTGCTTACCGCCACGAATAGAGTCAATAGTCATTTTTATTAACTCATCTCCAGATCCATACAAAATAATTTGCTGGATTTCTTGAGGTATCTTATTAAAAGGAGTATCTAAGGAAAATTTATAATGTTTAGATAAAGATTCCAATTGACTGTAGTAATATTGATTTGCTTTATTCCACTTAGCTAAAGCTCCTGCCTTTAACGAAAGAGATCCATCTATAATAATTTTGTTCTCATCAAAAAACTCTTTTACGCCTAAACCATCACAACTAGGACAAGCTCCTAAAGGACTATTGAAGGAAAAAATTCTTGGTGACAACTCTTTTAGAGCAAAATTACATAGTGGACAAGCGTGTTTTGAGGAGAATAAAATATCTTCCATTTCTTCAGATGTATTAGCCAATCTTATAATACCATTACCTAAGTCTAAGGCTATTTCTAAAGATTCGGCTATTCTTTGAGAATTTTCTTTTTTTGGTTTAAATCTATCAACAACTACTTCTATATTATGCTTTTTATATCTGTCTAACTCAGGATAGTCTTCATCTAAATTAAAGAACTCTCCATTTATTCTAACTCTAATATATCCTAAAGATAAAATTTTATCTAAAAGCGTATGATGCGTTCCCTTTTTCTCAGACACTATAGGAGCTAAAATCATAAGTCGAGCTTCTTCATCAAACTCTAAAATACGATCTACCATTTGGCTAACAGTCTGGGCTTTTAATTCAATATTGTGTGTTGGACATTTCGGCTGTCCTACCCTAGCAAAAAAAACTCTTAAATAATCATAAATTTCTGTAACTGTACCAACTGTAGAGCGAGGATTATGAGAAGTTGTTTTTTGATCAATTGATATAGCAGGCGAAAGTCCTTCAATATGCTCAACATCAGGCTTATCCATTAAGGATAAAAATTGTCTTGCATATGAAGACAAAGACTCAACATACCTTCTTTGACCTTCAGCATATAAAGTATCAAATGCTAACGAAGATTTTCCAGAGCCACTTAAACCTGTAATGACTGTTAACTTGTCTCTAGGAATTTCTACGTTGATATTTTTTAGATTATGGGTTTTTGCCCCTCTTATTATAATTTTATCCATATATTTGAGGGTTAGATATACTTAACCTCTAAGATTTCATAATTTGCTTTGCCTTTAGGAGTGTTTAAACTAAACTCATCTCCTTCTTCTTTTTTGATAAGAGCTCTAGCTAAAGGTGCTGAAACAGATATTTTGTGATCGTCTATATCAGCTTCATCTTCACCAACTATTCTATAAACAACCTCTTCATCAGTATCAGTATTCAAAAGAGTTACAGTAGCGCCAAATATAACCATTCCATTATTTGGAATAGTTGTGACATCAATTACTTGAGCATTCGAAAGTTTTGACTCTATGTCTTTAATTCTTCCTTCGATAAATCCTTGCTTTTCTCTAGCTGCATGATACTCAGCATTTTCTTTTAAATCACCATGTTCGCGGGCTTCTGCAATAGCTTCAATAATTTGAGGTCTTTGAACCTTTTTTAAATTATCTAACTCTTCTCTTAAAGCTAATTCACCCGCAGGTGTCATAGGCACTCTTTCACTCATTATGGTCTCCCTTATTACGAACCAATATTAGTTACAATTAAAATTATTATTTTCCGTAGTATAAACTACTCTGCCAACCATATTAACTTGCAAAGCCGCAAGATAGTCTCCGTTAAGACAGTAAATTATACTAGCATTTGTAGTATTTAAAAAGCCAACTGGAGATATTAAAATAAAATCCGTATTAAAAGTTGTCGAAATATTTCCCCTGCCAGTAGGAAGTGTAGATATTATTTCATCATTATTTCTATCAAAAACGCCATTAGCACTCTGATTAGTAAATGCCACTATTTCAGCATTTCCCCAATTAGATGATCCCGAACATCTTAAACTATCTTCATTTAGCTCATCTGTTGTTCCTATATAACTATCTGGAGTTACTGGACAAATAACAACGCTTGTTCTTTGAGATCTCGCTACAACCTGCGCATATCCTATAATATTCTGCAAACTTGTTAATCTAGTTTCAGCAAAGTTTCTTTGATAAAAAGAAAAAGAGCTTATAGCACCCATCATCAAAATAGTCATAATAGTTATTACAACCATTACTTCAACAAGTGAAAAACCCTTATTCCTTTTTACACAAAACATTCTATATTTAAATCCTATTTAACAAAGCCTTTGTAGAAGCATCTAAAGAAGAATACTCTTTTGAATCTCTATTCTCTATAGCTTTTATAATATTTTTGCCTAACTTCTTGCCAAGCTCAACACCCCATTGATCATAACTATTAATGTTCCATAAAACTCCTTGTACAAAAATTTTATGCTCATATAGCGCTATTAACATTCCTAGATTATAAGGGGTTAGTTCCTTAAGTAAGAATATATTACTTGGCTTATTTCCTTTAATAACTTTGTGAGGTGCCAGAAAATCTACTTGACCATTAGATAAACCTACTTGTTCAAGTTCTTCTACTATTTTATCATAAGATAATCCATCCATGAGAGCTTGAGATTGTGCAAAACAATTCGCCAATAAAGCTTGTTGATGATTTCCATAATTATGATAGCTCTTAGCTACAGCTACAAAATCAACTGGTATAAAAACCTCACCTTGATGCAACAATTGATGAAAAGCATGTTGACCATTCGTACCAACACCACCCCATAAAACTGCTCCAGTTTGATAATTATTTATATGCTGACCTTCTAAATTAACCGATTTACCATTACTTTCCATATCTGCTTGCTGTAAATAGTCAACTAAATAACAAAGTCTATTATCATATGGTAATAGTGCTTGAGTCTGGGCATTGTGATAATTTGTATAAAGTGTGCCTAAAAGAGCTGCTACTATTGGTATATTTTTTTCTATTTGAGTCTCTTTAAAGTGTTTATCCATAGAATATGCACCTTGTAAAAGTTTTTCAAAATTATCATACCCAATTGCGAAAGCTATGCTCATTCCTATAGATGACCATAATGAATATCTACCCCCAACCCAATCCCACATTTTATAGCAATGTTTTAGGTCTATTCCAAACTCTTTTACTTTATCTAGCTTACTAGAAATTGCTACAAAATGATTTGATACTGAACTCTCATCACCATAAAAGTCAACCAACCAGTTTCTTGCTGATATAGAATTAAGTAAAGTTTCTTCTGTTGAAAAAGATTTAGAGGCCACAATAAATAAAGTTGTCTCAGGATTAACTACGCTTAATGCTTTTAACAAAGAATCTGCATCTACGTTAGATACAAAATGAACCTTCAGCCCAGTACAATGATAAGGTCTCAAAGCCTCAACAATCATTCTTGGTCCAAGGTCAGAACCTCCAATACCAATATTTACAACATCTGTGATTTTTTTACCAGAGAAGCCTTTCCATTCTCCTGAAGAAACACTTTCTACTAAACTTCTAACTCTTTGTTTTTCTTCAGATACTTCTTTACGAATGTCTTGCCCATCTATAACTAATGGCTCATTAGAAAAATCTCTTAATGCAGTATGTAAAACAGCTCTATCTTCTGTAATATTTATCTTCTCTCCATTAAACATACTTTTAATTTTTGCATCAATATTTACTTGCTTAGCTAACTGATACAATCCTTGCATAATCTCATCATTCACAAGGTTTTTTGAAAAATCAAAATAAATCCCCTCATGCTCTAATGAATATTTTTCTACCCTACTAGAATCATCTTTAAACTCTTCAGATATTTTTAAATCTTTATACTTTTCTTTTACTAAATGTTCTAATTTTTGACACGCCAGCTCTTTCATATCTGAATCTCTCTTACTTTCTTGCTTGTCTGTAAAAACCATGTGATATAAATAATAGAATATCACCTTCACTATAGTTAATTTCTACAAAATTCTCTATCGCATGATTCCTAACACCAGTACTCTCACCTAGAGTCAAGTTTTCCCCCGATAAGCCATATTTTAATCCTTTGTAATATATTTTATTAGCAAAAGGAAACGGAACTATAGAAAACATTTTATTATTAACATTACTTATTTTAAATTCATTTGGAATAAAATAATACTCCGAGAATTCATCTACAAACCTCAAATTTAGTTTTTCTTTATATTTTTTAGCTATCGACATATTTGAAAGAAAATGGTCCATCTCTCCACCACTTCCTCCAAAAGCCATAACATCTAAAACTTCTCTCTTTATCAAAAAATCTAAAGCTTTTTCAAAATCTGTTTTATATTGATCTTCATCTCTTAAAAAAATAGGGGATTCAATATAAGTAGCTGAATCAAAATCACCTATAACTTTATCTATTTTAGAATATAAGAAATTACAATTACGTATTTTTTCATATGCGCCATCAGTACATACAATATTGAAGTCACTAAACTTCTTTAAATAATCACGACAAAAATCTAGATTTATATTACCATTCAAAAATAAGAGCGTTTTATACAATGCTAAACAACCAATTCACAAAATAACAGATGCAATCATAACCTATTTATAAAAAATAGAAAAATAATAATTATTCAATATCAGGATCTATTACCTTAATATATAGAGTCCCATCTCTAGCTCTTTCAGGGCCATGAATATCAGTACCAAATCCTGGCAATCTAGACCCAATCTTTTCTAGCATTAATAAGAATTCTAGTATTATTTTAGAATCTTCTGTTATTTTTTCACCCGGCAAAACTAATGGAATACCTGGTGGATATGGTAGGATCATGACAGCTGAAGTATTTCCATACAACTCTGTTAATGGAACCTTCTTTACCTTGCCTTTTAAAAGCTTTTGAAAGGCTCTATGCGGATTCATCTCTTGTTCTGGCAATACATCAAAAGCATGATACATAAGGTTTGGTAACTTTGACTCATACATAAAACTATGCAATGTATCACTAATATCTTTTATTCTCATTTTTTCATAAAACCTAGGATCTATTGCATATAAAGACGGCAGCATTTTCTCTACTAAAGCATTTTCATCATACATTTGTTTAAATTTATTTAATACAGATAAAAGCCTCATAGACTTAGCTTTTGTAGTACCTATACTAAATATAAATAGCAAAGAATATGGTCCTGACTTTTCAACCACGATATCATGTTCCTCTAAAAACTTAGCTACCACATCCGCAGGAATACCATTTTTCTGAATATTATTATCTTCAATACCTGGCGTTAGAATAGTTACTTTCACTGGATCCAAAAATAAAAAGTCACCATCGACTTCTTCAAACCCATGCCAATCATCTGCATTTCTTAAAGCCCATGTTTCTTTATTTGCAATATTTTCAGGCTGCCATACATCGAAAAACCATGTTTCCGACTCTCTCTTAAGCTTCAACAGCTCTCTTCTAAAATCTATAGCTAAATTTATAGTTTTATCTATAAGATTAAAACCTTGCTCCCCTTCCATCATTGCTGCTGCTGTTTCAGTACTCGCAACTAATGGATAAAATGGAGAAGTCGATGTATGCATCATAAAAGATTCATTTAGTACTTCTTCATTATAGTCACCTTTAATATGTATCATTGATGCTTGACTAAAAGCTGAAAGAAGCTTATGTGTAGATTGCGTTTCAAAAACAGTATGTCCCTCTTTAGGCTTTATTGTCATCCCTGACTTATGCTTATAAACTGGATGAAAAATAGCATAAGGAATCCATGCACTATCAAAATGTAACTTTTTAACATCTAAATCTCTATGAATAGTATCTGTATTATATAAAAGACCATCATAAGTTGAGTTAGTTACAACGGCATAACTAGGCCATTCTGTAGCAATATTACTATCAGCTATTTTTTTCTCTATAACATCTCTTCTGAATTCACTTTTAGGAATACCACCTATGATTCCATAAGCATTCCTAGTAGGTCTAAAATAAACAGGGTTTACATCCACCATCATCATTAAATGAGTAAGTGACTTATGACAGTTCCTATCAAGTAAAACTGTATCGCCATCAGCTACACTATACATTCCAACTATTTTATTTGCTGTAGATGTCCCATTAGTAACAATTAAAGATCTATCTGATTTAAAAATTTTAGAAACATATTCCTCAGCATCCTCATGAACACCACTATGATCTAACAAGCTACCTAGTTCCTGCATTGATATAGAAACATCAGTCTTAAATATATTTTCACCAAAAAAATCATAAAATAAAGTCCCAACTGGAGAACGCTGAAAGCCATACCCCCCCTGATGTCCAGGCGTACAAAAAACAGAATTAAATTCTTTTGAATATTGCATAAGCCTATGAGTAAATGGCGGCAATATATCATTAAAATAAGTAGCTATAGTTTTATGTATAAATTCAGAATCTTCACTAGCTAAAGCATCATACTGTATAAAGTTAATATTCAAATTAAAATCTTTTAAATTCAGCTTAATGCTTTGACCATAATCTGATACCGCAAATATAGGAAGTTTTGAGTTTATATGCGCTATATTATGAAAAGCCTCTAAATTGAATGTAGATCTATCTAAGACTATGCAACAGACCCTAGAGTTTTCTTCCAAAATTTCTACAACTTCCTGCATATTATCTATAACAAGCGTCAAATATTTTTTTGCTTCTAAATCTGATTGAATTTTACTTAAAAATTCTTCTTTATATGGTTTTAAATTATCAGGATAAATAAAAACAACACTTTTCATAAACCAAACTCCCATAAAGAGAAAATAAAGACCAAATTATAACATTAATATTTAATTTCAAATACATAGTTTGTAAACAAAAAAGAATAAGTATGGAAACAATGATCTTGCAGTTGAGTTAACAAATCTAAAACCATATACCTACAGATTCATATAACTGCTTTAATCCAGGATATGATATGAATCCATATCTAAAAATGGGTAATAATGATTGGCATAATGACTATATGAATTTTACTAAAGATAATCATATCTTATGGAGTGAAGGAAATACAACTAAGCGTTGGTACTTTCCCTAATAATGATGGCGGCTGGTTAAAAACTAAAGTAAATAACTATCAACAAAACCCAACTACTATTTAATCTTCTTTTCTATACCTTTTCTTTCATTTAAAATCATCAAAAAATATTTCTTATTTTCCTATGTATAAAAAACTAGTTTTCTTAAATATATTAATAGTTTTAACTCTATTTATCTTTAGTAAAACTTATTCTACAAATTTGCTATTTTTAACTTATGATTATGGTGATACCAATGCCTTTAAAGCTATTCTTCCAAGCCTTAAAAAAAATAATTTCGACTATGAAGTTATAGCTCTTGGCAAATCTAAGGATCTATTTCAGAATAATTTAGTAAATGAAGTAAATTGCTTAAGTAATTTTGATAATGATTTTTTAATAAAAGATAGAAATAACACTATTACTAAGTCAAATATAGAGTGTCTCAAAAACACGTTAATTAACAAACCAGATATTATAGTAAGTGGTATGTCTAGTGCAGCTTTGGCAGACATACTTAATTCATATTCTTCCCAAGCAAAAATAGCTTACTATGATAACTTTGATCCTTACCCAGAAAATAGTAAAACCTACTATACCAATAGCTTTGTAACGCGGCTAAATAACTATTCGTTAGATAGTGTATTTATTACATCAGAAACAATAAAATCTTC
This sequence comes from Francisella frigiditurris, assembly GCF_001880225.1. Taxonomy (NCBI): domain Bacteria; kingdom Pseudomonadati; phylum Pseudomonadota; class Gammaproteobacteria; order Thiotrichales; family Francisellaceae; genus Francisella; species Francisella frigiditurris. The sequence goes on from NZ_CP009654.1 coordinate 1,829,306, forward strand.
TTTCATTAAAAATTTTAATAATAAAAAATTTGTAAAAGATACTAAAGAAAATTTCCTAGCAGTAGGAAACCCAAGCATTATAAGCTGGGAAACTGACCTAATAAAATGCTCTACAAGAGAAGAAATTAAAGCCAAATTAAATATTCCAAAAAATAAAAAGATTGTAGTATTTGCAGGTGATATGACTCCTGATTATGCTATTGCGGTTGAGCATTTTGCTAAAGCTTTAAAAGAAATGCCCAACTATGAAGCAATAGTTAGTCCCCATCCCAAAACAAATGGTGAAATAGAAAGAAATATTAAAGAAAAATATCAAATAAATAATATGATTATAGCCAGCCCTAGCGATATTGCTACAATTTGCTTAACTAATCTTAGTAAAGTTTTCATAGTCCATAAATCATCAATGGGCATACAAGCTCTTAGTAATGATAAAAATGTAATATATATAGCGGACAGTAGTTATGAAAACATTGCTATACAGAAAGCTGTTGCAAAAAGAGCCTTTAGTACAAATAACATTATTAATACAATTCAAAATGAATATAATAAAAAAGCTAGCAATGAATACAGCAAACTTGGGATACCTAAATATCCCATAAAAAGCTTTATTGATAAGTTAAATAAAATAAGAAATACTAAAGCTGATAATTTGGCGGTTCTTTTGTAATTGTTACGTTATGAACATGAGACTCATTAAATCCAGCCGATGTAATTTGTACAAAAGTCGGCTCTGTCCTCATTGTTTGTATATCTTTTGAACCTGTATATCCCATACTTGATCTTAAGCCACCAATTAATTGATGTATTACAGCGTTAAGTAGTCCCTTATAAGGCACCCTTCCCTCGACTCCTTCTGGGACAAGTTTTCTTGCTTCAGTATTACTTTGAAAATATCTATCTGAAGAACCTTTCTCCATTGCACCAAGAGAGCCCATACCACGATAAGACTTATATGAACGCCCCTGAAATAACTCAACTTCTCCAGGTGATTCTTCTGTCCCTGCAAAAAGTCCACCTATCATAACAACAGATGCTCCAGCAACAATAGCTTTTGCAATATCACCAGAATATCTAATACCTCCGTCAGCTATAACTGGCACCCCTGTACCTTCTAGAGCTTTAACAACATTTGAAATAGCTGTAAGTTGAGGAACACCAACACCTGCGACAACTCTTGTTGTACAAATAGATCCAGGACCAATACCAACCTTAACAGCATCTGCTCCAGCTTTTACTAGATCTTCAGCTGCTTCTGCTGTAGCGATATTACCACCTATTACTTGGATATGCGGATAATTCTTCTTAACCCACTTAACCATATCCAGTACACCTTGAGAATGTCCATGCGCAGTATCAACAACGATTATATCAACATCTTCTCTTGCTAAAGCTGCAACTCTTTTCTTTGTATCTGAAGCAGTTCCAACAGCAGCGCCTACTCTTAAACGACCCAAATGGTCTTTACATGCCATAGGCTTATTTTGAGATTTCTCTATATCTTTAGTAGTAATAAGCCCAATAAGCTCAAAATCATCATTAACTACTAAAACTTTTTCAATTTTATTCTCATGAAGTTTTTTCTTAATCGAACCTTGAGAAGCATTTTCTGGAACTGTAACCAATTTATCTTTGGTTGTCATAATAGAGCTTATTGGCTCTTCTAAATCTTTAGCAAATCTAAAATCTCTTCTCGTAATAATACCAACTAAATGGTTATCCTCATCCACGACAGGAAAGCCTGAAAAATTATGCTCCTGTGATAACGCCATAATCTCCTTGATAGAGTTATATGGCTTAACTGTGATTGGATCAATAACCATTCCATTTTCAAATCGTTTAACTTTTTTAACCTCTTGTGCCTGAGCTGCTATAGTCATATTTTTATGAATAATACCTATACCACCTTCTTGAGCAATTGCTATTGCCAATCTAGACTCTGTAACAGTATCCATTGCAGCTGAAACTAATGGAATATTAAGCTTAATATCTTTAGTGATATTAGTTTGCAAATCTACCTCATGAGGTAAAACGTTTGAATATCTTGGTGAAAGCAAAACATCATCAAATGTAGTTGCCTGTTCTGTGATTCTTAACATAAAAAGACTCCGTAATTAAATTAAGGATTATGAATTTAATTACGACAATATTTTAACAAATAAGAAGAAATATACTAGAGATTTATATAAAAATTAATTATTTAGATACTTGTGACAAAAGATAATGTGTTAATAATGGCACTGGTCTACCGCTAGCTTTACAATTTGAAAAATCTCCCATAGCTGAGCCTGCTATATCAAGATGGGCCCATTCATAGTTTTCTGTAAACTTAGATAAAAATAATGCTGCAACTATAGAGCCAGCTGATCTATCTTTACCACAGTTATTAATATCTGCAACATCACTTTTTACTTTATCTAAATAAGGCTTATGTAAAGGCAGTCTCCATACCAAATCATTAGATATCTGTGCAGCATTTTGTAAACTATTCGCTAAATTATCACTATTAGCAAACATACCAGAATAAGCATCTCCTAAAGATATAATCATTGCTCCAGTAAGAGTAGCCGTATTAATAACAACTTTAGGCTTATATTTCTCAACATAAGTTAATGTGTCACATAAAACCAATCTACCTTCTGCATCAGTATTACTAACTTCAACTGTTATGCCTTTCATTGTTTTAAGCACATCTCCTGGGCGGTAAGAACGAGCATCAACAGCATTTTCAGCTAAAGCCATAACTCCCACCACATTTATAGGTAGATCAAGCATAGCTAAAGTTTTCATTGTCCCTATAACAGTCGCAGCACCGCCCATATCCATTTTCATAGAATCCATGCCTACTGCTGGTTTTATACAAACACCACCATTATCGAACACTAACCCTTTACCAACTAAAACTATTGGAGCATCTTCTTTGCCACCGCCATTATATTCCATACAAACTGTATAGTTAGACATATCAGAGCCACGCCCTACAGCCAAAGCACAATCCATACCTAGCTCAGCCATAGCATTTTGATCTAAGTAAGAAAGATTAAACTTATCATATTTAGATGTAAGCTCTCTTGCTTCATTTAACAAATAGTCAGTAGTACAAACATTAGCAGGTAAATTTTGTAAATCTTTTGCATAATTTTGGCCAAAAGCTATTGCAGATCCAACTTTAGTAGCTTCTTCTAAATCTTCAGACCCCTCATAAACAACTTCAATACTTTCTAATGAATACGTATCTTTTTCAGATTTAAGAGCATCAAAACCATAACTCTCAGAAACAAAATTTCTTACAACTTCTGATGCTAACTGTTTCACATCACTAAATCTAGGTACCAAATAATTAATATTGATTGATATCTCTTGAATATCCAATTGTCTTAATTGTTTACATACATTAGCTACTACTTTATGAAACTCTGGGAATAAAAAGTTTTTACTCTCTCCCAAACCAACTAATAAGCCTTTTTTTTCTGGATGAAGAAGAGGCAACACCTCTCCAAATTTAGCTTTAAAAACTTTTTGATCTAACAATGCTTTAGAAGTTGGACACTTCATATTGTCAGTTAGCTTTTTTATATCGTCATTAAATATTAATACTATCTCAGTCGCTAATGTGCTCTGATCATTAATCATCAATTTCATAGAACCTCTCTGAATATATTAAATTGAGTTTTTTAAAAACATCTAAGATATATAATAGCAAAAAAACATTTCTGCAACATTAAATTTAGTGCATTAACTACTGACTTTTCATTAGAAAAAATATAGAATCGAAGGTAGCATTTCCTTAAATGACATTAGTTTTAAACATTGATTTTAGAAAGATATTACAATCGTGACGTAGTTCATACTTTTATAAACTTAACACTTTTTATATTAGCAATTATATTAAGTAATCTTCTTATTAGATTTTTCAATGATGCCTATTCTAATGGTTTTGGTGTAGATATCGTATTTAAATATATCGTATTATTAATCCCAGAAAACTTTTTGACTCTTTTACCTGTAACAACTTCACTAGCTATTACTTTATGCTTCGGTAAATATTTCTCAAATAATGAAATGTTTGTAACTTTAGCTGGTGGAGTAACTTGGGCTCAAGTAACAAGAAATGTCTTAAAGCCTATAATTTTCATATCTTTCATGGCGCTAATAATATCAATGTATGTAACTCCTTTTACTGTTCGAACAATAGAAATGCTTAACTCTGTCATGCAAGCTCAAACAGTCATACAATCAGTTTCCGACCAGAAGATTATCAAAATACCAAATGGAACCACAGCTTATATTGGCAAGAAAAATGGAGACTTCCTCTCAGATGTTTTTCTATACCAAACAGGCACACCAAAATACACAGTAATAACCGCTCCAACTGGACATATTGCAACAGAGTCAAATAGTTCTTCTATTATTTTAAAAAATGCTAGCTTCTATTCAGTAAATCCAATAACTAAAGAATCATCTTATGGCACTGCAGTAACAGCTGAAGATATAATGCACAGAAGCTCCTCGGGCTATACACCCAATAAAAACAATACTCTTTATCCTAATGAATTAATATCCAAAATCATAAACGGTAACCATGGGGCTCTTGTCGCTTTATGCACAAGAATTGGATCTTTTTTTACCGTGCTAGTATCAGGATTATTAGCATTATCAATGTGCAGATTACGTCCTAGGCAAAATAAATATGCTAAACTACTACCCTCCGCTGCTGTATTAGCAATATATTTATCATTATCAATGTTTATAAACACTATTATGGAGTCAGATACCCTACCTGTGTGGATAGGTGCATGGATATGTCACGTAATTTTTGGATCCATCGCTATTTATAACCTTCGTAAGCAGAATGGATCAGAGAAAAATAAAAAAATAAAAAGGAAATAATTTTGTGACTAGCAAAATAGATAATTATATTTTTAAAACTGTACTAACCTCTTATCTCGTAGTAGTAACAATCTTTAGTGCCCTATTTTTTATATTTACATATCTAGCTGGAGTCAGCAATAGTAATGGAAGCAGTCTAGATGTATTGCTTGATACTTTATTTCAGCTACCAGGTATTTTATATATTCTTATGCCTGCTTGTGCTATGGTTGGCGCTCTAATGGGATTAAGTATGTTAGCTAATAACTCTGAGATCATTATATTAAGAGCATCAGGATTATCTACTTTTCAAATTGCTCGTGGAGTAATTGGAGTAGGCCTATTAGCAACTGTTATAACTATAGCTCTTGGAGGATATTTATCTCCAGCATTAGAAAGGAGTATTGGTTCAGGGCATTCATATAATAAAAATATTTGGTTAAAAACTCCCAACGGTTTCGTTAATATTGCAGATATAGATACTCAAAAAGGTGAAGCTCAAGGAATAAGAAAATTCTTAGTTGAAAATGGAAAACTTGAAGAGGTTAGGTTTGCTACGAAAGCAGTCTATAGCTCAGATAAAGCGGCCACTGTCTATAACATAAGCAAAATACAATTCCCAAATAAGGAGCAACAGGACCCTACAGTCACCAAACAAATAAAAGAAGATTACTGGTCTGATGCTTTAGCTTTATCTATAGCTAAGATTGTTACTGTAGATAAAAATTCATACTTAAACCTGAATCAGTTATTTAGATATACTTTCGCACCAAAAGTAAATTCTGATGATGGTTCTATAAGTTTAAAATTTTGGCAGGAGGTTTTTCAGCCGATATCTTTAATTTTATTGATGTTAATATCTGTTCCTCTAAGCTTAGGCTCTACTCGCTCTTCATCAATGATATTAAAATTATTATTCGGTGCATTTATTGGATTTATGTTTTTTATAGTTAATCAAATATTTGGTCCAATGGCTCTTATGTTAAGACTCCCTCCGATTATTGGAGCCATGGCCCCCACAATAATAGCCGGAATACTCTTAATCATTTTATTTATAAAAGCAAAAGAATAAACATTAGATATGCTAATCCACAAATACAAGTTAAAAAATGGCCTCGAAATTTATATAAAACAAGATAATCGCGCTCCCGTAGTTCTTTCTCAAATTTGGTATAAAGTTGGTTCCACATATGAACCTAAAGGCCTAACAGGAATATCACATATGCTTGAACACATGATGTTCAAAGGTACAGATAAATATTCAAAAGAAGATATGAATAGTCTTGTTGAAAATAACGGCGGTATACAAAATGCTTTCACAAGCTTTGACTTCACTGCTTATTATCAATTTTGGCATAAAAAAAATCTAGATCTAAGTTTATCAATAGAATCTTCTAGAATGTCGAATCTTAAATTTGATGAAAATGAATTTTTTCCTGAAAACAAAGTAGTTATAGAGGAAAGATGCTTACGTATTGAAGACAAACCTTTTAATTACGCTTTTGAACAATTTATGAAATTGGCTTATCAAGATAACTCAAGACACATTCCCATAATTGGCTGGATGGATGATATTAAAAATTATAAGCTAAATGACTTAAAAAACTGGTATCAGGCTAACTATGCTCCAAATAACGCAGCTATTGTTTTAGTTGGAGACATAGATCCTGACGAAGCTTATGAAAAAGTTAAAGCAAATTTTGAGAATATCAAAGAGTCTATAGTTAGTGAGCCTAAAAAAGAGAAAAGCATTTTAAATATTGGCTATAGACATAAAAGTATTAAAAGAAGTCCAAATGATATAGATAACTTAATATTAGGATACATTACACCATCATTAACTACAGAATATGAAGAAAATGATCCTTTTGCCTTAATGATATTAAACAATATATTAGGTGATGCTGATGCCTCTATCCTTCAAAAAGAAATGGTTAGAGATACAAACTACTGTTGCCATGTTGATACTGAGTATTCACCTTTTATAAGAGGTGAAGATATATTTATTATTACTGCAATAGCTAATGAAACTTTTTCATTAAAACTAATTCAAAACAAAATTGAAGAGATTTTAGATAGACTAAAAAAAGAAGGTATAACTCTAGAGCAATTAAATAGAGCAAAAGTTACCATTAAATCCGATAAAGTTTTTTCTATGGACTCTCTAGAAACTCAGGCGAACCTAATAGGTAGTCTCGCTTGTGTTGGGCTAGATGTTGATTACTACAAATATATAGATAAACTTTATGATGTAACCATATCTGACGTAAATCGTGTATTAAATAAATTCTTTAATAAAGAAAACTTAACAAGCCTATACCTTAAAAAAGATTAAAAGAGATTTTTATGTTACAAAAATGGATAATTAATAAAACTCCTGTTTATTTTGAGCAAACTTCTAGCCTACCTATAATAGATATCCAAATAAATTTCAAAGCTGGATCTATCTATGATAATGAAAAAATGGGGTTAGCTGATTTAGCTGTTGGACTATTTGCAACAGAGACTGATATTTCATCTGAAGAAGAATTAATTAATAAAACTACAGACATTGGAATATGCATAGATGCTCATGCTAACAAAGAATTCTTTTCGATAAAGATTAGATTGCTAAGTGACCCCGAAATCATCCAAAAGACAATAGATATTCTAAAAGAAATATTTTCAGAACCTAAATTTAGCACTAAGATTTTAGAAAGAGAAAAAGCTCAAACTATTACACACATAAATTATGTACAACAACAATCTAACTATCTAGCATCTTTAGAGTTTTCTAAATTATTATTTAAAGATAATCCTTACGCACAACCAACACTTGGGTATAAAGAAACTGTAGAAAATATAGCTATTAAAGATATAAAAAACTTTTTTGATAAATATATATGTGCATCAAACATGAATATCTGTATAGTTGGAAATATAAATGATGCTGAAGCAAATAAACTTAGTGAAGAAATTATTTCTGCTTTGCCTGAGGGTCAAAAAAATACACAATCTTTTATACAAAACCCTGCGAAAAAAGAACTTTTAAAAAAACAATTCCAAAGTAAACAGACTACTATACTTATGGGTCATCAGCTTCTAATCCCTATTGATAGCTCCTTATATTTTCCATTGAAGGTTGGAAATGAAATACTTGGCGGTGGTGGTCTAAACTCCAAACTTTTTAATAAAGTAAGAGAAGAGCTCGGTCTAGTCTATCATGTTGGAAGCAGCTTAAATATTAGTCCGGACTATGGTAGCTTCATTATTTCTGCACAAACTAGTAACTATAAGTTAGCTTTAGATACCATAAATGATGTTTATTTAGACTTTATTAATAATGAAATAGATAAAGAAACTTTACAAAACACCAAGAACCATATTGAAGGAACTCATTTAATTGGATCAGTTAAAAATAGTTCTAAATTAAATATGTTATCAACTATTGCCAATAAAGAATTAGCTTTAGACTTTTTCGAAACATATGTTAATAAAGTTAATCTCGTTAACAGTAAAGATATTTATAATGCTTTTAAACAAGTACAAGAAAATGAAATGATTACTGTCATGGTCGGAGACTTTAGTGAAGACTAACACTGTTAGAGTCATATCGGGAAAGTTTAAAGGAAGAAAACTTAAGTTTCCTGATACACAAGGATTACGCCCTACTTCTGACCAAATGAAGGAAACTATTTTCAACTGGTTACAACCATACATATATGATTCTATTTGTATCGATGCTTTTGCCGGCAGTGGCTCTCTTGGCATAGAAGCTATATCCCGAGGAGCAAAGAAGGCTATCTTTTATGAAATAAACTTTAAAGCATTAAATCAAATAAAAGAGAATCTTCAAACTCTAAACATTTTAAATGCTGATATTCATAAAATAGATTTTCTTAAAGCAATCTTAGAATTAAATACTAATAACAACAATTACATAATATTCCTTGATCCTCCTTTTAATAAAGGATTATCTGAGAAAGCTTTAAACGCTATCACCATAAATGAGCAAATATCAAATAGTACTCTTATATACCTTGAGATAGAAAAAGAAGCACACCTTAATCTAGAGGATTCTTTTAATATAATCAAATTTAAAAAGTCAGGAAATGTAACATCATATCTCTTAACTAAAAAATAATCATTTACTATTAATTATAATTATAGTTACAATACTCTCATTGAAATCAAGTCTTCAAAAAAATACATAATATGACTACCTTTGAACATGTCGGTATTAGTGGACCTTATATTTTTAGCATTATGTTTATAATAGGTATAACTGCTGAAAGTATGACTGGAGTAATATCATCTAGTCGGAGAAATATGGATGCCTTTGGTGTAATTGCCATTGCTATTACGACAGCACTAGGAGGCGGGATTGTTAGAGACATTTTACTTGGAAACTTACCTGTAACAATAATCCTACATTCAGAATATATTCTTATTTGTTTAATTGGTGCAATTATCGCATTATTCACACAAAAATATATAACTCGCCTTTATAAAGTATTTCTTATATTAGACTCTATAGGCTTAATAGCATTCGCTTATATCGGTAGTAACATAGCTTACCATATATGTACTAATGTATTTAATATGCCTTTCATTAACGTTTTAATTGTTGGAACAGTAATAGCTATAGTTAATGGAATTTCTGGTGGTATTATGCGAGATATGATTTGTAATGATATACCTGTAGCTTTTAAAGATGAGCTTTATGCTTCAGTTGCAGGAATAATAGGTCTAACAAATATTATATTTATGCATTATGGTGTAAATATTTATGTTGGTAGTGCAATTATAATTAGTGTTGGAATGTTATTAAGAGTTATGACCATTCAATATAAATGGAAACTTCCTAAAATTTAAGCCCCACTATGAAAACGAAATTCTTTATTGTAAGCGATTAATTTAGAACATCTAAGAAAGCTGTTTTTACATTTTATACTCTTTCTAATTTTGAAACATGAGCTATTATACAAGCAAAGAGCAAAATGAAACAGAATGGAATGAGCGTATCAAAGACTTTCTAGCTTCAGGTATAAGCAGAGCTGAATATTGTGCTAAAAATAATCTCAATACACAGACACTTCTAGATTAGTTAGGTAGACATTATGAGAAAACTTCTAATTTGATGCCTGCTAAAGATTGATGACAAACCTATTTGTTAAATCTCCATTATGTGAGCTACAGCAGTTGCTTATACACTTAAGCTGGGATGGCTTGATAAGATATTTATATGATGGTAGATTAAGTATAAGAGAATAACCATAGAGAAAGGGATATTAGGAGATTGTTTGTACCGGAAGAACTTTATATTTTGTGATACAGTTAGAGGAACTAGAGCATTGTGTATAAATCTTAATATTATACAGACAGCTATAGCTAATGGATTAGAACATCAATATTATGTTGATATTATGAAGTTTTTACCTTATTGCATGACTGTGGAAGGCTATTGCCTGAACACAAATAAATATCTGATTCACTATATAACTTCTTAGCTCTAATATTAAACATGCTGTATTTTAATGATTTGTTTACTGATTATATTGCTGACACATATAAAGATGAAAGTTTTAAATATGAATATCAATGGTTTTTAAAATTATTAGCACAAAAAGGAATATCTTTATATATTACTAATATCCCTTTTAAAGAAGACCTTTTATCACATACATATTTTTCATCCTTTAAAGATGGTGATATTTTGTTGATAGATGAGTTAATTTGTTCAATTCAACAAATTGAGAAAGACCTTTCTTCACAAGATAGTGTCAAGCTGATGGAAGAAGAGAATCAGGATGTTTGCTATTTAATTTATGCTACTTTAAATTTTTCTAAAACTATTATCTGTGGATTCGTGCAATTAACTGACTATAATGAAATGATTTATATGAGTAGTTTAGCATCTATAAGCTCTTATAAAGAAGATAAACCTCATGCCTCACTTGTACAAACGTTTAATTGTATAGGTGCTATTTTATTAACAGCAACAACTATTTTGGGGAAAAATAAAAAAAAAGACATCCATTTTATTGATGAGTCTAAGCAACAGTATTATTCACAGTTCAAGAAAATAAGTAATCAATCATCTCTATGTATTATAGAATCTTCAAAAGGTATTATTATTCCAGATGAAAAATACTTCTCAAATAAAGAAAAATACTCTTTTCTGAACGATGACGATAAACTAGAATCAGAGTTAAACCATTTTAATCAAAATAATTTATTACGTGGTTTAGGACTTTATTTTTATATTAAGAATAACAGAACAAAGTCTCTTTATTATGCTAGAAATAATCCAAATGAAAACAAAGTCCAATTAAATTTATATGAAAGACATCAACTCTCTAATACTTTTAATATATTAAGAGATAAAGCGAAGGAAAAAAAAGATATTCCTATTATAAAAAGAAATCTCTGCCCAAAGTGTGGATCTTATGATCTTAAACATATTTTTAAAACTGGATCAGGATATAAGCATCTTAGGTGTAATAGCTGTCGACATATATATATACATTTTAAACGTAAAAAAATTCATAAATACTAAATGTGTTTTATTCATCGCTTACTCAATACAAATGGAAACTTCCTAAAATTTAAGCCCCACTGTGAAAACGAAACTCTTTATCTTTGGATAAAATCAATTCTTTTTCAACCTCTCCAATTCTTTGAATATGTTCACTTATATCTTTATCAGAATATTTCTCTGCAAAGTGTAAATAAACTGTAAAATGCCTTTTTTCAGATTCTAATAGACCATTATAAAACTTTTTTAACTCATCATCCAAATACGGAGCTATTTTTGCAAACCTTTCACAAGAGCGCGCCTCTATATATGCTCCAACAATTAAAGCATCTATAAATCGCCCCTCTTTATCAGTTCGAACAACTTTCTGTAAACCCTCAGCATATCTAGATGCACTTATATTTTTATAACTAATACCTCTTTTTTTCAAAATCCTCTGAACTTGTTCATAATGAACCAATTCTTCTCTAGCTATCTTTGACATTCTCATTATTAAATCTGGTTTATCTGGATGTCTATATAAATAGCTTATAGCTGCAGAAGCTGCTTTCTTTTCACAATATGCATGATCTAAAAGCATTAGATCTATATTTTCTAGAGCCTTTTTAATCCAACTAGTTGGAGTCTCACAAAGAAGAAAATCTTCTACAGTTTCAAAATTTGCATATTTATATTCCATTTACAAACTTAAATTATTTAAAATTTAGTTATCTAGTATATTAAAAAAGATTTATAAATAAAGTATAAAAAGAATCTTCTTTTAACCATGCCAATTTTATAATATATAATTTATGTATATAAGTTATAAAGTTAAAAGACAAATATGACCAATCCAAATATAAATAATCGTCGTGTCAATAAAGATGATGTTCTATATCATATTTCTTTAAGCACAAAGCTTATAAAAAATGCAGAGATTGCTATTCTTCCTGGTGATCCTGGAAGAGTTGAATTTATAGCCAAAATGTTAGATGAGAATGCTGTTTTTCTAGCTAATAATAGAGAATATACTTCTTACCTTGCCAAAGTTGCTAATAAAGATATTCTTGTTATTTCTACAGGCATGGGAGGCCCATCTTCTGGAATATGTATAGAAGAACTAGCTATGATAGGTGTTAAGAAATTTATACGTGTTGGAACTTGTGGGACTATACAAGAGCATATTAATATTGGTGATATTATTATTACAACCGCTTCAGTTAGACTAGATGGTACTTCATATCATTACGCTCCTATAGAATATCCTGCTGTAGCAAGTTTTGAACTAAATAGTTCCTTACAAAGATCTGCTACAAAAGCTAATCACAATGTTTTCTTTGGGATAACTGCTTCTTCAGATACTTTTTACCCAGGACAAGAAAGACAGGATAACTATAGTGGATATGTTAGAAATCAATTTAAAAATACTGTTAGCGAATGGCGAAAGCTTAATGTGCTAAACTTAGAAATGGAATCATCAGCTATACTTACAATTTGTGCTACATTTGGATTAGAAGCGACATGCCTATGTAGCGTAATGGCAAAAAGAACTAATTCAGAAAAAGTTGATAAAAGTAAATATAATGATTCTATGAAAACTATAATGCTTATGATAAAAGACAGCATCCAAAATAATTTCTATCTAGATTAGGAGAATACGTAAATGACTATAACGAATGAAGATAATATTTTAATTGATAAAGCATATGAAGCTTTCCTAAATGCTCATGCTCCTTATTCTAAATTCAAAGTTGGAGCAGCTCTTCTAATGAAAGATGGAAATATTATAAATGGTGCTAACGTTGAAAACTGTACATTTGGTCTTACGAACTGTGCTGAAAGAACAGCTATTTTTTATGCATTCTCTCAGGGATATAGAAAAAATGATATTGTTAAAATCGCTGTTCTTGCTGACACTGAGAAAGCTGTTTCTCCTTGTGGAGCATGTAGACAAATAATGTCTGAACACCTTACATTAGATTGCCCAATAATTCTTACAAATATAACAAAATCAGATATTGTAGAAACGAATATAAGAGAATTACTACCTTATATATACGAATTACCTTCAGATTTATAAATTAAGATAATATAAAGTAAATGGTGGGTTGTACAGGATTCGAACCTGTGACCAACTGGTTAAAAGCCAGCTGCTCTACCGACTGAGCTAACAACCCAATTAATAGATAAAAATTTATTTGAAAGAAGTGGTGGGTTGTACAGGATTCGAACCTGTGACCAATTGGTTAAAAGCCAACTGCTCTACCGACTGAGCTAACAACCCAAACTCAATGCTGTTTATTATACTAATGTGATCTTTTAAGTCAATAACTTTTGTGACATTTTATTGTTTCTATATAGAATTTCTATTGGATGCCTAACTCTGTGCCCCTCTATCCTTTTAACCTGAGAACGACAAGAGAATCCTGTTACCATAGCAGAAGCTAGCCCTACTTTACTCATCTCTTCTTTCCAGCTCAAATTATAAATATTCTTAGATGTTTCTAAATGTTTAGCTTCATGACCAAAGCTACCTGACATTCCACAACACCCAACTTTTGCCATCTTCATTTTATAGCCAAAGTGTCTAAATATTTTTTGCCATTGAATTAATGAAACACTAGATAAAGATCTTTCAGTACAGTGTGCAAATAAGGTAAACTCTTCACCAATATTTTCTTCAGCCATTGTAATCTCTGGAAGTTTTGAAAGTAGCCACTCCTGAATCATCTTAACCCTAAATTTAACTTCATCACCTAACAACTTCACATATTCATCTCTATAAACCAATGTCATCGCCGGATCTATACCAATCATCTCTATCCCAGCCTCTGCTATTTGGCTATACAGAGAAGTAGCTTTTAATGCCTTTTTCTTAAAGTATTTTAAGAAACCTTTAACATGTGCTGGCTTACCATTTATCTTAAATGGAGCAAAGTATACTGTATAACCTAGTGATGTTAGAAAATCATACAAGCTCAAAGCTATGTCTGTATCATAAACCGTTGTAAATACATCCTGAATCACACAAACAGTTTTATTCTTTTCCTCTTTAGATAAAGCTTTTAAAGTTTTTAAATCAAAAATAGGGGCTTTCCTTTTCTCGAGCTCTGCTCTTAGATTTAGCATACTGATAGATGGTGTATCAACCATTCCTATTAGTTTTGGTATGCTATTTTTTAATAATTGTGTATTAAATAAATCATTAAAGATTCTAGGCATGCGCATGTTAATTTTTAGCATAGCCTCACTATACTTAACAACGTAGTCAAGTTTTGGCCGACGATATTTAGAATGATAATTTGCCAAAAATGTTGATTTCATATGCGGAATATCAACCTTAATTGGACATGCGGTCGCACAGGCTTTACAACCCAAACACTCATCTAAAGAATCATAAACCTGATGAGAAAAATCATTCGATACATTTTTAGCTGTTTCAACACCTATACTATCAAGTTTACCAACTGTCGAATATCCTTCAGCAGATAATTGCTTCAACCATTCCCTTAATATAGCTGAACGTCCTTTTGGAGAGTATACCCAATTTCGGCTAGCCTTCGCTGAAGGGCATATAACCGTATTTAAATCATAATTTAAACACTGAGAATTACCATTACAATTAAATGCTCCTGAAAACTGTTCTCTCATTTTTTCAGGAACTTGAGAATCTCCATATCCCCTAAATGGACCATCTACTTTAACTAGTTTATCTGAACTACCATAAGGAACGGCTATTTTGCCTGGATTTAATTGATTATATGGATCAAATGTTTTTTTGATATGTTCTAATGATTTATATAACTCTTCACCAAAATAGTCTTTTACATACTCACTTCTAAAGCCTTTTCCATGCTCTGACCAATATAAGCCACCATACTTCTTAACTAGTTCATTAACCTCTTTAGTTAATTTAGTTATTTTTTGCATGTCTTCTTCAGTATTCATATCTAATGCTGGACGAACGTGTAAACAACCAACATCCACATGTCCAAACATCCCGTACTTTAGTCCATATGAATCTAAAAGAACAGTTAGTTCCTTTATGTAATCTGCTAGTTTTTCTGGAGGTACTGCAGTGTCTTCCATGAATGGAACAGGTTTTTTATCACCTTTCATTGCTCCAAGTAAGCCAACACCTTTTTTTCTTAGCTCCCATAGGTTTTCCATTTCTTCTTTATATTCTGTGAAATGAAAACTCATACCCTGAGCCAGTAGGCTTTCCTCTAACCTTGCCGTTTTATCATGTAAAATATGCTCTTCTTGAGATATAAACTCCACAAAGTTTACAGCTGCAACATTAAAACCCCTCTTCTTTTCAAGCATATGTTTAATTTTATGATAGATTTCATCCTCTTTAGCAAGACTGACAATATTGCTATCTACTGTTTCAATCGCAGAAGGATTAAAAGACAAAAGCATCCTAGCAGATCTCAAAGCAACATCAAAGTCTGAATATGAAATAGCAAAAAGAGCTTTATATTTTGGCTTTTTAGTAAGTTTTAACTTAAGTTCAGAAACAAAAGCTAAAGTCCCTTCCGAGCCAGAAATCAAATAGCTCAAATTAATAGAGTTCTTATCTTTATCATAAGTTTTCGCAAGATTATAGCCTGTTAAAAATCTATCTAACTTAGGTAAATCTTTCTCAATTTGATCATATTTATCTATAATTTGTTCAACAATCGTTGAGTATATATTTTTTTCTATCTGAGTAAGCTCACCTTCTTTTATATCAGATAGTTTTATGGATTTAGTAGCGAGATTTGTTCCATCAACTAGTACACATTCTAAACTCAAGATATGCTGACTAGTACGACCATAAATTCTAGAACCCTTCCCACATGCGTCAGTATTTGCCATACCTCCTAAAGTAGCTCTATTACTAGGAGACAGATTTGGAGCAAAAAAATACTCAGAATCTTGTAAAGCTTCATTTAACTGATCTAATACAACACCTGGCTGGACTCTTACATACTCTTCATCTAAATTAATTTCTAAAATATTGTTTAAATACCTACTTGTATCAATCATTACACCACTGCACAATGACTGTCCATTAGTGCCTGTACCAGCACCTCTAGGAGAAAACTTTAGCTCCTGATACTCAGGCATTGCAGCAAGCTCAAAAACTTTTTTTACATCATCTGCAACTTTTGGAAAAAGAACTAATTCAGGAACAACTATATAGATACTATTATCGATAGATGAAGATATTCTAGATGCGTAATCTGAATGAATATCACCCTCAAATTTTTTAGACTTTAAATCTTCTATAAAACTGTTTACTAAAACGTTTAACGTATTTGTTTTATCTAATACTGGAATCTGCTTTTGCATTTATATGACTACCTAACAAACCTAATTGATTTTATATAAAAATGACTTCTCTAAAATTATATATTTTTTTTCGCATACTATAAAACCAATATTGCTAATTTCATGCTATCATCTGCTTAATGCTCCATAAATTAGGAGATAGCATGGATAGAAATTTTTTTATAATAATATTTGCTCTCTCAAATCTTATTATTGCTTCTGTATTGGTTCGATATTCTGAAATTGGCCCTATTGCAAGCTTTGGCTATAGATTACTACTTCCTTGCATCTTCCTTTATTCATTTTTATCAATTTCTAAAAATGAAGATAAATTATCAAAGAAATCTTTTAATATTGCCATCTTAACTGGTTTTTTCTTAGGATTAGATCTTGCATTTTATAGTATATCTTTGATGTACACCTCTATTGCTGAAGCTAGCCTTTTGACAAACTTATGTCCTTTTATGACCACTTTTGTTGCTATTATTTTTCTTAAAGAAAAAGTTCCTTTAAAATATTATCTAGTTCTTTTAATTGCTTTTGCTGGGCTTTTATTATTGATGAGTCAGGCAGGACTTAGTTCAGAACATATCTTAGGAAACTGGCTAGCTATTGTTTCTGCAGTATTTTATTCACTTTTTATAATCCTATCTAAAGAATTAAGAAATACTTGCTCTACTTTTAGAATGATGTTTATAGCTTCATTAAGTGGTTCTATTATTTTATTTGCTCTCGCAATCATATTTAAAGAGCAGATATTTCCAACGACACTAAGTGGTGTATTAGTCTTAGTTGCAATTGCCCTATTTGGACATCTTCTAGGCAATATACTTTATATTAGTAGAATCAAACACATCTCATTATCTTTGAGCTCACTTGTTTTATTAATAGGTCCTATTTTTGCTCTACTTTACGGCTATATTTTATTTAGAGAAACTTTCTCTCTACAACAACTAGTAGGAATGTTTACAATAATATTATCTGTATATTTAGGAAAGAAAGTACTTATAAAAAACAAATAAATGTCAGACTAAAAGTTCTATGGTTTTAATCTAATTCCTCTGCTTAAAAGATACCAAGCAAGATAATATAATAAAAAAGTAAAGATTATTATTGCTGAAAAAGCCACATATGGATTAACAGTTGATTGTCCTATAAAACCATATCTCACAAAATCAACAATATAAAACAATGGATTACAAAGTGATATATAATGCCATATTCCTGTTAAACTATTAATGTTATAAAATACTCCACCTAAATATATAAGTGGTGTCAGAACAAAAGTTGGGAAGATAGTCGTATCATCAAATTTTTGTGAAAATATAGCATTCAATAACCCGCCCAATGAAAATAGCGCCCCACAAAAAACAAAGCCGAAAAGAATAAGGAATATATTCTGAATATCACTAGTAAAACCACCAAATATAAATGCAACTATACTCACAAAAATACCGACTGTGAAGCCTCTAAATATACCACCAGAAATATATCCTAAAATTATAATATGATTATTAACTGGCGAAACCAGCAATTCCTCTATAGCTCTACTAAATCTAATACCAAAAAATGAGCTTACAACATTACCATAGGAGTTTTGAATAACTGACATAATTATAAGTCCTGGAGTTATATATTGCATATAAGTGACTCCATTTGCCATATCTCCAATTTTAGAACCAACAACTTTCCCAAAAATTAAAAAATATAAAGTTAATGTAATAACAGAGGGAAGTAAGGTCTGAGGCCAAATCCTAAATATCCTCACAATTTCTCTATTTAAAATAGTAATATACATTACCCAATAGTCTTTAAATGTCATAAATCACCTAAATTTTATTTCTTGCAACATCTATAAATAGTTGCTCCAATTTTGCTGTTTTCGTTCTAACGTCCATTATTTCTAAATTATAATTTGATACTAGCTCATTAAATACATCATTCAGAAGTATCCCTTTTTTAACTTCAACTTCTAATGTGTATTCATCTATAAGCCTAGCCTGCCCTATTTCTAGAGATATCGCCTCACCTAAATATGCATTCTTTAGATCAAACACATAAACTTGTCTATCTGCTGATTTTAAAAAAGTTTTCATATCAGTATTAGTATGAAGAACACCTTTATGGATAAGCGCAATTTTGTTACACATTGTTTCTGCTTCTTCTAAATAATGTGTAGTCAAAATAACTGTCAAACCATCTTTATTAAACTCAGAAATCATTTCCCATAATGCATTTCTTAATTCCACATCAACTCCTGCTGTTGGCTCATCCAAAATCAGAAGTTTAGGCTTATGAATTAATGCTCTTACAACCATTAAGCGGCGTTTCATTCCCCCTGATAAAAACCTAACTTGAACATTACGCTTATCATATAAATCAACCTTCTTTAAAAGCTCTTCTGCATATGGTAGAGCTTCTTTTCTAGGGACTCCAAAAAAACCCGCTTGTGTGATAAGAGTTTGTAAAGGTGTTTCAAAAATATTTAGATTAATTTCTTGAGCCATTACTCCCAAATGTTTTCTGGCTTTTTGGCTATCAACATCAATATCATAACCAAATATTTTTATTTGACCACCAGTCTTATTTACTAAAGATGAAATCATTCCCAAAGTTGTTGATTTGCCCGCACCATTAGGTCCAAGTAGTGCAAAGAAATCACCCTGATTTACTGTAAAGCTGATATTATCTACAGCTTTTAAACCACCTTTATAGATTTTACTTACATTTATAAGTTCTAAAGCTTTTTGTTTTCGCATCATTAAAAATAGAAATAAGGAATAGAGAAATTATATCATTTTATTTTATAAGAATATGATGAAACTTCTATGAAATATTATTATAGCTATATGAATTAAATTTATTATTTACTTGTCTAAAACTTTGTAATTAAAAAAGATAAAATACTTGCTCCAACCACAACTATAAAAACTGGCCTTACTAATTTAGCACCTTTTAATATGACCATCTTTGAACCCATAAACCCACCAGCAAAATTCCCAATAGCCATGATTATAGCCAACATAAAACTAACTTGACCAAAATATAAGAAGACTGATAAAGAAAAAATATTACTTTTTAAATTTAAGATTTTTGCATACCCTGACGCTTGCAGAAAAGTGTATCCAAGGAAATAAACTATTGCTATAACCCAGAAATTACCTGTCCCTGGGCCAAAAAAACCATCATAAGCTCCCAGCATAAAACCAAATAAACTAAAGAATGCTAACTCTGACATTCTTTTTTTACCTGGAGAGATACCTAAGTTTCTATTAAAAATAGAAAATAGAAATACGGCTACTAGAAGTACAGGAACAATATAGTTCATAAATTCATTATGAATAAAAATAGCTAATAAAGTTCCAAAAACTGTGCCTACAAATCCCGTTGCTAGACCTCTAAAAACAGTTTTAAAATTTATTAATCCATTTCTCCAGTATTTATAAGTAGCAACTGAGGTACCTACTGTACTTTGAAATTTATTAGTTCCTAAAACTAAAGCGATTGGTAGACCTGTTATACTAAGCGCTGGAAGACTTATTAAGCCTCCACCACCAGCTATAGCATCTATAAATCCAGCCAAGAAACCCATGCAAATAAGATAAAAACAAAGAATATAGAAATGCTCAGAAAAAAATTCAACCATTTTATAAAATATTTAATAAATATCAATCTAATAATACATAAGAATATTTAACTTAAATAGAAAATATTTATACCATAAATCATTTTAACAAATGCACTGCTAGCCAAACTGTTGGACATTCCGTATATGTAACCCAATGCTTTACACCTTTAGGTATAAATAAATATTCTCCTGTATCTAAAGTATATTCTTTACTTTCTAATATTAATTCAGCTCTACCACTTAAAACTAAAACCCATTCATCATGATCTTGAATATATGGATTATCTTTGGGCGTAACCTGACCATAAGATATTATTTTTTCAATATGTACACCCTCTTTCTTAAAAAGATCTATAAATATCTCTTCATCTGAATTACCACAACCTATTTCAAATATATTTTTACTCATAATTAGTCATACTGAAGTTCATTAATATCAATATTAATATAGTCTGGCGGAATATCTTCTTTAAACTGAAAAACTTTTATCTCTTTTTCTCCTAAAATAATAGCTTTACAAACTCTATGCATTCCATCCATCACTCTACCATCTTTACTTAAAATAATTGGGTAATCTAAATTGGCATCATTAATTAACTTAATATGCTCAATTAAACTAGCACAAGTAGGCTCACTATCACCAATTTCATACCAATAATTTTCATCAATCTCTTTGATTAAGGAGATAGATATTAATTTGGGGATCAGGTCTTTTGCTTTTTCAATTAATTTCAAAACATCCCAAACTAACAAATCGCCTTTTTCTGATTTTCTAAAATGATATTGTTTTCTAAGGTTCATAAATTATATTCTAAAGACATCGCATGTATTTTTATAAGTCTGCTTATGAATCATTTCTAAAGACTCATTTCTTAAGTTAGCCAAAAACTCTGCCACATACCTTACATACTCTGGATAATTAGGCTTACCTCGAAACGGCACAGGTGTTAAATATGGCGCATCTGTTTCTATTAAAATTCTATCTAATGGTAATTTTTTAGCCACTTCTTGAATATCTTTTGCATTTTTAAAAGTTAATATCCCTGAAAAAGAAATGTACATACCCATATCAACAGCCTGTTTTGCCATATCATAATCCTCAGTAAAACAATGCAGTATACCACCACATTTTTCTACATTTTCAGACTTTAATATACTTAGCGTATCTTCTTTTGCTGCTCTAGTGTGAACTATCACAGGTTTTTTTGTCTCTATACCTGCTTGAATGTGATTTACAAATTTCAATATCTGTTTATCTTTTGTACCCATATCGTTATAGTAAAAGTCTAAGCCAGTCTCACCTATAGCTACACATTTATGATGTTGAGACATACTAATAATGTCTTCCACACTAGGCTGATATGTATCTAATTCACTAGGATGTACGCCAACAGAGAAAAATACATCTTCAAACTTTTCAGCAATATCCTGGATATCTGCTATCTCATGCCAAGCACAAGAAATTGATACAACCTTATCTACACCAGCACTTTTAGCATTTCTAATTACATTATCGAGACTAGTATCCTCTAGCTTTAAATAATTAAGGTGGCAATGTGAATCTATTATCATATAATTTTATTCTTTATTAGAAGTAATATAGTAACAAATAATAACACGAGTAATTTACTATATTAAAATTTACTTGTTTCTTAAATATAGCTAAAATCTATTTTACAAATACCAGTGAACTTATTATAGAAATGTTTAAAAATAAACACTTAACTATTTATTTATTTGGTTATCTCTTTATTTGGATAGCTTTAACTACTTTGTTTAACAACAAATATGCTATTGGTGCTAATGTTGTCGAGAACATGGTATGGTCTCATAACCTAAGCATAATGTATGATAAGCACCCTGGACTAGGTGCTTTTGTACTAAAAATATTTTCCTTTATAACATTTGACAACCCTATACTAACCACAGTACTAGCCAGTGGCGCATGCATTCTGGTTGCTTTAATCTATACTTATAAAATAAGCAGACTATACTTCTCAAAAGAAGAGTCAACATTAATAGTAATAGCAACAACGTTTAGTGCTTTTTATATTTTACGTTACTTCACACTATATAACCAAAACATAATCTTACTACCTTTTTGGGTTATGGCATCGTACTATTTTTTATTAATACAAAGCAATAATAGCTATAGAAATTGGATTTTATTATCAATAGTCACAGCACTAGGTGTCTATGCTAAATTTGAGATACTTTTACTATCTGGGATAATGTTCCTTTATATAGTTTTTACTTTCAAAAAAGAATATATATCAAAACTACTTGTTGCCGCTATTATATTTTTCTTAGCAATAACTCCAGCATTAATAGGAATCGCTAAACAAAATTACACGCCTATATTATGGATTTTTAGTGAAGCCAAAATAGCGGGGCACCAAGGCATCATTACTAAAATACTTATCGGTCAGTTATATAATTTATTATTAATAGTCTATACAGCTGCTCCTTTATTAATAATTTTTATATTTATTAAAATCAAAAAAATAAGTTTTTCTAATTACAAATTTTTATCAAATCTTAAGCATCCTTTAGTTGCAGTATGCTTATATCCATTATTTTTTGTTTTTATTTTACAAAGTTGTTATGGAACACTCCCAGATGGCTGGGGCTTAGCTATATTATCTTTATTTTTACCGGGTATTTATAAACTACTAAACCTAGAAATAATAAAAACTATAAATTTCAAGAAATTAATATCTATATTATTAATACTTCAATTAACAATATTCTCATCGTATACAATTGTAAAATACTTTAATGATGCATATGTTGATGAAAATACAGGAAATAGTTTAGCTATTGAAGCAGATAGCTTTTGGAGCAAATATGACAATAGTCCAATCCCTTATGTTAGTGGCTATAGTGCTGACTACTTAGCTGCTTTTTCTAAGAGTAAGCCTATACTCCTAAGAGATTACAATACAGCTCCTAAAAATACAAAAGTTCTTATATCTATGCCGGGCTGTAATGGTTATGAAAAAAACATTGAGCAATCAGGATTTAAAATATTAGATCAAGAATGTGTAAATATAAGCAGCATTAACAAATATCAAAATCAAACAAAAGAATTTTCTTTATTCATCATAGAAAAAATAGGCTCTTAACCTTCATAATTAACCATATAAAATTAAGCAAAAAATCTTTATAATATTTACCTAATTCAACGTTCTAGCTCTAAATAGATATTTATTAAATTATGAGAAAAATATTAGTTACAAATGCTCTACCTTATGCCAATGGCCATCTTCATTTAGGGCATATGCTTGGTTATATTCAGTCAGATATCTGGGTAAGATTCCAGAAATTAAGAGGTAATGAATGTACTTTTGTTTGTGGTAGCGATACGCATGGCACTCCTATCATGCTAAAAGCTAAGAATCTTGGGATATTTCCAGAACAACTAGTTAAAGAAATGTCTGCTAGCCACTTGAAAGATTTTCAAGATTTTGGAATTAATTTTGATAATTATCATTCAACACATAGTGAAGAAAATAGAGAGATTGTAGAGGACATCTACAATAAACTTTTTGCTAAAGGCCTTATTGAAACTAAAGATATAGCTCAAGCTTATGATGAAGAAGCTAAAATGTTTCTACCTGATAGATTTGTAAAAGGTATTTGTCCAAAATGTAAAGCTGAAGATCAGTATGGCGATAGTTGCGAGGTTTGTGGTGCAACTTATGATCCAACAGAACTTATAAACCCTAAGTCAGTAGTTTCAGGTAAAACTCCTATCCAAAAAAGTTCTCAACACTTTTTCTTTAAGTTACCTGATTTACAAAATGAAATAGCTAACTGGATAGATAACAATAAAAACCTCCAGCCTGAGGTTGCAAATAAACTTAAAGAATGGTTTGAGCAAGGCTTACAAAGTTGGGATATTTCTCGTGATGAGCCATACTTTGGTTTTGCAATACCAAACACTGATGGCAAAAAGTTTTTCTACGTATGGCTAGATGCTCCTATGGGTTATATTGCCAGCTATAAAAACTACTGCGATAAAGTAGGAAAAGATTATAAAGAATACTGGTCAGCAGATTCTCAAGAGCAGACTGAGCTTTATCATTTCATTGGTAAAGATATTATATATTTCCATGCTTTATTTTGGCCTGCGATCTTAGAAGCTTCTGGTTACAAAACTCCAACTAGTATTTTTGCTAATGGCTTTTTAACTGTTAATGGTAAAAAAATGTCTAAATCTAGAGGAACATTTATACAAGCAAGAACTTATTTAAACAATATAGACCCTGTCTACCTAAGATACTATTTTGCTTCTAGATTAACTGCTAGAACTGATGATATCGACTTAAATCTTGAAGAATTTATAACTAAATCCAACTCGGATATTGTTGGAAAAGTTGTTAATATTGCTAGCCGTTGTGCTGGTTTTATATGCAAAAAATTTGATGCTACATTATCAAGTGAAATTTTTGACAAAGATCTAGAACAAGAGTTTAAAAACTCTCACTCAGCTATAACTGAAGCATTTGAAAAAAGAGAATTTGCTAATGCTGTAAGATTAATAATGGCTCTAGCAGATAAAGCTAATCAATTTATAGATTTCCATAAACCATGGCAATTAGCTAAAGAGGAAGGACAAGAACAAAAAGTTCATCAAGTATGCTCACAAGGTATAAATATGTTTAAAGTCTTAATAGCATATTTAAAACCTATAGTCCCAAGCATAGCCTCTAATGCTGAAGAATTTCTAAATTTGAATATAAGTGACTGGAGTCAAGCTCCAAATTTCTTAATAAATTATAAAATAAATAAATTTAAACCTTTAGCAAATCGCATTGAAAAAGAAAAGGTTGATCAAATCATGGAGGAAACAAAACAAATGTTAGCTGAAGAACAACCTCAAAAAGTAGAAGTAAAAGAATCTAAACTAGATTTAGCTCCTGAATGTAATATTGATGACTTCATGAGGGTTGACCTTAGAGTCGCTAAGATTGTAGAAGCTAGTCATGTGGAAGGCGCTGATAAATTACTTAGATTATTACTAGATATTGGTGGTGTACAAAGACAAGTTTTTGCTGGAATAAAATCAGCTTACTCTCCAGAAGATCTTATTGGAAAACATACTGTTATGGTAGCTAACTTAGCTCCTAGAAAGATGAAGTTTGGTTTATCTGAGGGAATGGTATTGGCTGCTGGAGATGGCAAAGGAATCTATATCCTAGAGCCACATGAAGGAGCTCAACCAGGCATGAGAGTTAAATAATATTATTTATATCACCGGCACCTTCTCGAAGAATACTAAAAGGCATTTCTAACATATCAACAACAGTTGTTGATTCAAAGCCACAATATTCAGATTCAATAACTAAACCTATATTATTCATAATGGTATTACTAATTTCTGAGCAATCTGTAACAACATTTTGTTCGCCTGGCAAAATAAAAGAGCTAGTAACTAATGGCTCACCTATTCTTGCAATAATATTTAATGGAACATAGTGAGTTGGGACTCTAATTCCTACAGTTTTCTTATTTTTTTTAACGAGCAATGATGAAACTTTCTTTGTAGCTAATAATATAAAAGTATATGCGCCAGGAGTACATCTTTTTAGTATTCTATAAGCATTATTATCAACCTTTGCATATTCTGATATTTCTGATAAATCTTTACAGATCAAGGTAAAGTTATGCTCACTATCTAAATCTCTAATCTTTCTTATTTTATCAATTGCTCTTTTAGATTTCATTTTACAAGCTAAGGAATACCCTGAATCTGTTGGTATAGCTACTACTCCATCATTATCAAGAACACTTACAATTTCTTCAAAGGCATTATCA
>NZ_CP009655.1 GCF_001880225.1 Francisella frigiditurris
AGAAAAACTAAAAAAGTCTCTTAAAATCGATTTATGAGTGTTTTTTGATGTTTTTAGCTATGTTATCCAAAATATCAGATATTTTTGTTTGATATCCTTTGCCTAAACCTCTAAAAGTTTCTAATGTAGAAGATTTGAGCCTAATAGTTATCTTTTCTTTAGTTTCTTTCTTTTGGCTATCTAATAACTCTAGTATCTCAGGAGCTTCATATAGTGGGATAGATTTTTTGATATCTTCATTAGTTAACTCTGGGATATCATCAAAGTTAATATCTTCATCTTTGATATTTTTAGCAATGTTTATTAGTTTGTTTTTACTCATTTTTTAGCCCTCACTTTGTCTAACTCTTTTTGTCTTGCTCGCCTAAAAGATATGATTCTAATTTTGTTTTTTCTAATCGTATATGAGACACAAAACAAAATATTTTCTAGCTCTCCAAAACCAATATATCTAGTTTCATTATATTGTTTTTTGTCATCTATATATCTTTCAAAATTGCCACATTCAAAAACATATTTTGCAAGTTCAAAAGGTAGTTTGTGTTTCTCAATATTGGACTTATTTTTCTTGTTGTCCCATTCAAATTCAAGCATATTTTTAAACCTTAATTTGTATGTACATATTGTACATACATTATAATAAAAAGTCAATCTTTTAATAGTAATCTTCATTGTAAGAAGTTCCGAAATCTTTTAATCTTGCGATAATTCTTTCTGCTAGTCTTACTGCGTATCTCACTAAATTATAGTTTGCGGTAATTTCAAAGCATGCTTTGAAATGCCTTATTTATCTAGCTTTTAATATCAAAACCAATCTTAGCCTATTCGGCAGATTGTTTTTTCATTAAAACCTGCCCCGTCCCGTACTTCGTACGAGACCAAAGAAAAAAAGATAAGAGAAAACTAAGCCCCTGCGGGGCAAGTTCTCTTAGCTTACTTTTTCCCTTTGGTCTCCTACCAGTAGACACTAAATTTTTATCAAAATTATTGTTGCTACCCTGTCGCTACGCTAAGGGCAGAATGCGATAAATCGCCAACAAAATTTCTAAAAATAAGTGCTACTAGGTACGATGACGGGGGCAGGAGTTTAGTGCATTACTACGCTAAGAGCTACTAAGTTTTTTATCGCCGTTTCACAGCGACAAAAGAACCAGTAGCAACTAAGCTTGAATGCTTTTTATATGTCATCTGCGAGAGCATATCCGCTTAGGGCGGATTATCTCTTGATGACTAAACGGGTCAAAATGGATCTAACAAGTTAGGCCATTATGCCCCTTGTCGTTAGGTTAATATTTTGGGCTAAAGGTCGTGATTGATGATAAATTTAAATCTGTTTTTGAATGGCTCAAAATCTATCTTTCTTTTGTCTTTTGTTAGTACAAACTTTGCTTTGTTGAATATCTTTTCTACTACTTCCGCCCTTTTTGTTGTTAAAACATACTTAACGCCATCTATTTCTTTGTTTTGGATTGCTTGAACATGTCCGCCCCATACTTCAGCGTAACGGTTTAAGGTTTTGGCAGTTCTCTCAATTTCTATGCCAATACTAAAACTGTCTCTTTCTTCTATTAGGTCGGTTTTACCTCTACCTTTTGAAGCAAACTTTTGAGCTGGAGCGGGATAGCATTTAAGCCCTTTGTTTCTGCTTAGTATTGCGTAGTTTTGACATTGTAGCCAATGTATTAGCGTTCTTTCATTGAATCGGCTTTCATGAAATATTTTAGTTTGGTCTATTATTCCAAGTTCTGCTAATCCTTGCCAAGATATACCAACTACTTTTGTTTTTGGTGCTTGTATTTCTATAACCGTTATTAATTCTTGCTTTTCATATCTTTTTAAAGCCCCTGTTAGGGTCTTATAATTGATATTTAAAGCCTTTTCTAGGGTTTTTGGCGTAGAGTATTTAAACTCGGCTAAATAGCTAAGTATTTTTTGTTGTGTTATTTTGCCTAACTCTATCAGTTCTTGTTTAGTCTTCATCGCCGAATAAGTCCTTTTTAGATACTTCTATGCTTTCATTTTCTTGTATTTCTTCTCTTTTTGGCTCTATTTTGGCTTCTTGTTGCTCATTTGTAGTTTTGTTTGGTATGTATGGCTCTTTGTGTGTGCCTGATATCGCAAAGCTATAATTATTTGTCGGTATGTAATGCGTTGATATCTGCTCGTATTCTCTATCTTTAAATAGGGCAGGAGCTAATAAAATCATAGTATTTTTAGCTCCGTTTGATATCTCGCTTTGAGTTAATTTATAGTCTACATGCTTAGTATATCTTCTATCAGCAGAAGTAACGGAAGCCCCGCCAAGGCTTCCTTCTTCTAGCTCAAAAGCTCTATCATAAGTTGTTTGTCCGCCTTTCTTTTGGACTA
Organism: Francisella frigiditurris; assembly: GCF_001880225.1. Taxonomy (NCBI): domain Bacteria; kingdom Pseudomonadati; phylum Pseudomonadota; class Gammaproteobacteria; order Thiotrichales; family Francisellaceae; genus Francisella; species Francisella frigiditurris. The sequence continues at coordinate 2,368 of NZ_CP009655.1, forward strand.
TTTCAATAGTTTCTATATCTGAACTATTGCCCAGGGCGAAAATGTGCGAATTGTCTAATAATTCCTTGCCGTATGCCTTTTTATTCATCGCTGCGTTTGGGCTAGTTTCAAAGTTTGTAAATGATTGAAAGTTAAACATTAGCGTAGTGTTGAAGTCTCTAATAGTGGCTAGTTGATTGATTACCGAAGTAGTCATAATAAACTTAAATTCATCTAAGAAAATACAGCTATAACGGTCGTTATATTGTGTTTCTTTGGTTATTGTTTGGAACAGTAAACGAAGAATTAAACTACTAGCCATATTCTCCTTAGCACTTACTGCACGGATATAGAAAACTGCATTTTCTTCTAGTATTTCTTGGATTGTCGGAGCTTCTTTAGAGTTAAATATTTTGTATCTTGATAGATTACGCAATAGCGATTCTAAATCTATATTTTGAGCTAGTAAATCCGTGTCGTACTGATAGCAAGCGTTAATTATCTCTTTTGGTGTCATGCCTTTTTGATATATTTTATCTGATATTTTTTCTAAAGCTTTTTCTGTATTTTGAGCGTATACCCTAGCGTTAGTTTGCTTTTGTGGTTCAAGCTCCATAGCTGATTTAACAATGGTTTCAAAATCTATTTGATTAATACCGCCAAAAAGCTGTATTTGTGGCTCTCTAACATCAATATCAATAACATACATTTTTTTATTTGCTCTTCTGCATTCTTCAGAACATAAATTGAAAAGGTATTTATCGGGTTTCACATCAAAAATAATGTTACATAATCCATATTGTATGAATTGTGATAGTAATATTCTTGTTTCAACGCCCTTACCTGAGCCAGAGCCACCGGCTATACATATATGCCCATCTAAACTAGCTTTAAGGTCTGCATAAACAGGTTGTTTAAACTCATTTAAGCCAAAAAATAGTTTACCTTGTTTAAAGTATTTTCTAGGGTTGTATTCGCCTACATGAGTTCTTTTTTTGTCGGGGTTATATTCTTTTTTGCCTGATTTTTTATATGCGTATGCGTTAGATATTTGATTAAGCGGGTTAATTATCTTTTGCTGTATTAATCGATTTAAAACAAATGCTTCTAGTATTAAAGTGATAACTGTTGAGCCTGCGGCTACAACTAAACAAGGTATAAATTTGTCTATAGGGAATACATGAAGCCTATCGAGTAAATAAGCTAATCCGTAGATACTGAAAGTAACAAGAAAGCTATATACATACCACGCAGCAACAACATGAAAACCATAATATATGGTTCTTATTATTAAAGAATTTTTTAATGGTAAAGGGCTATTTTCTTTGATTATGCTCTTGTATGCTGATTTACTGACTATATACATCGCAGAGAATATAACAGCCACAAATATACATTTAGATAGACTAAATATATCGAATGCATAAGGGTAGAGATAATCAATAATTAGATTTAGTATTGGATTGAAATTAAAAAACATAATTAAGCCCCTTTATTGAAGATATTTTTTATTTTATTTAGCAAGTTAGATTTAGTTTCTTTTTTTGGCTCTTGCTCTTGTTCTTTTAGCTTTTCTTCTTGCTCTGTAGCTATTCTTTCTAATTCTTTTTTGACTTCTTCATACTGGATTATCATTTCATGGAATCCTAACGGGTGCATCATCATATAATCGCCCGTTGGCTGGTGGTTACTATCATAAGCTTTAGATATATACATCTGAAATTTAAATGTATTCATGAAAGTTGAAACAGTATCTTTAAGCTCTTGCCCGTATTCCATAACTTCCCAGCCTTGCCAATGCTTAGGGTCTTCTTTCTTCATGGTTTCTAGCTCTTCATTTGCTAGCTCTTCGCTAGCAAAAACCTTGATAGTTCTATAAGATTCCATATCTTCGCCACAATTAAGAAGTGAGTATATTCTTTGTTTGTTTTTGTATTGTGATACATCATCATCTTTTTTAGCGTTCTTAACATGGAGTATTAGCCCATTATCGCCCTCGATTCTATGACTCTCTAATTTACAAATAAAAAACATTATTTAATCTCCTGTAGTTGCTTACTTCTCTCGAATATTTCTTTTAGGTCTTTCTTATGAAAATAATCTTGTAACTTTTGGCGTGTTTTTTTAAGGTTTTTCGAGATAAAAACTATATCTTTTTTATCTGAAACTGACCCGCACCAAGCAACTATTTCTTTAATATCTTCTTGGGCTTTATCTGGTAGGTTTTTATTGATGATTTTTGAGAACATCTCTATTAGTTCTAGTATTGTTTCAAAGCCTATCATCTCTTCATTTACATTTATTTTCATGGTGTTATCTCCATTTTGTTATAGTCAAAATGTGATAAACTAAACCTTGCCGTTTCCGGTTGGCTTGGTGTTAGTTCATCACGCCATTAGCTACTAGTTCCCGCTAGTAGCTAAAAACGGTTAAAGACTTACTTTTTTAAGCCTGTTTTAATTGTTTCTAGCCATTTTTTAGATACTTCTATATCTTGTGTTGGTAGCTCTTCAAGTTGTTGTATTGGTGTGTTTTCTTCTTCCTGCTCAAGCTCAAACCTTTCTGCATTTGGTTTAAATTTAGCAGTAAATATAATGCTTTCTGGCGTTCTTCCAAGCTTTCTAACTTCGTAATCTATTTTTATATCTGTATGTTTGTTTATTTGTTTTTTAGCAACTTCTAAAACATATTTTCTAAAATCGCAGAATCTAGGGTATTTATCCGTAAGACCTAGTTTTTGTTTAATTTCTTTTATTAAATATTCTTTGTTTAATGCTTTGTTAGGTGTTGTTTTTAAGGAATATAAAAGCATCTCATAGATACGGACTGAGTTTGGTGATGTTATACCTATTGTCTGTTTTAGTTTGTACTCTAAAAAGTCTCTATCGCATTTGATAAGCTGATTAATTTCATCACTGAATTTAAGACCTATTAAACCTTTTTTGTTTTCTATTTTGTTTACAATTAACCTAGCTGTAACCCACATAGTTCCATGTTCTTCATCTTCTATAGTGTATGTTATTTGTCTGTTAAATAAGTGGTTTAAAGCTTCATTAAATTGTTTGTATTTGTCGCTTTTATTATCCAAATTGTAAAACTTAGCTAAATCATTAATTGATATAGGCATCATATTATTATGTTCTTTAAATGGGTTTGTTTTAGCTATTGCATAGTTAAAAATACGCATTTCATCTAGTGAAAGCTTATACAAAGCATTAACGAAATCATTTTTCTTTTGAAGTATTATTTCTTTATTCATGTTCATTAAATACGAGCGTTTTAAATAGCTACACTAATAGTACAATAATAAAGTTATTATTTCAACTCGTACGAATACCCTAATTACTCGTATTTGAGACTTTTGCAAATACCCTAATTACTCGTACGAATACCCTAATTTATCGTATAATAAAAAAAAAAAATCTTTTGTATGCTTTGCTACATAAGGCTTTGAGCAGGGTTGCAAAAAAACTCTATAATACTTTATAACAAGTATTATTTATTTTTATTCTAAAAATAAATAAATAATACTTAGTTGTTATAAAAATATAAAAGAACAAAAACAAAGATATTCTTCTGATGGAAAGTGTTAATTTTCGCAACGAAGTTGCTCACCGTGATGGATAAGTTATTGACAGTAAACTGCCAACAACTTAACACACACTAATTAACGACTTACCACAGACAAGCGACATAATGGACTAACTAAAAAGCATCATTTCAAATACAAACATTTCTTTTTTTCTTTTTGATAAGAAATAATTTGATAATTTCTGGGGCTATAAAAGGCTTATTTTTGGATTTTATTTATATTTTGATGAATCTATAT